>CAJYQC010000501.1 GCA_913776885.1 uncultured Variovorax sp. | reverse complement strand
CCACATCGTGGCCGAGCGCGTCGTTCAATGTCTTGAAGTTGTCCAGATCGAGAAACAGCAGCGCGCACAGCCCGGGGCGCTGCGCGGCGTCGCCGATGGTCTGGTGAAGGCGGTCGAGCAGCCGCCGCCGATTGGGCAGGCCGGTGAGGGTGTCGTAGAAGGCGAGGTGTTCGATCTCGCGTGCCGCGCGCTTGCTCTGAGTGATGTCGCGCAGGATCACGATGAAGCGGGCGCCGCTCGCATCGCTGCCGGCCGACGGTTCGTCGAGCGGGCCAGCGACCGTCTCGCCGTCTGCTTCGTCGAGCGATTTCCGCGACGCCGAGATCTCGAACCAGGTGCGTTCGCCCTGGTCGCGCCGCTCGAACTGGCGCCCTGCCGAATAGCCGCTGGCGTGGGCTTCGCGCAGGGCCGCCATCACCTGCGAGGCGGCGTCGGGC
Source organism: uncultured Variovorax sp. (assembly GCA_913776885.1). GTDB lineage: Bacteria > Pseudomonadota > Gammaproteobacteria > Burkholderiales > Burkholderiaceae_C > Variovorax. The sequence goes on along the minus strand of CAJYQC010000501.1, from coordinate 31,568 downwards.
GGCAGCAGTTCCTGCAGGGTACGTCCCACGGGGTTTTCGAGTCCTGTGGCCGGGAAGGGCACCCGCGGCGTGTGGTGGCCATGGCAGCGGCCGTCGAGCCCGACTTCGAGCAGCAGGTCGGGCAGGGCATCGAGCGTGGCCTGCAGCTGTGCCTTGCTCTCGATGATGGCGGCCGTGTGGCGACGCTTCTCGGTGATGTCCTGGTAGACGCACACCATGCCGCCATCGGGTGTGCGGCTGCGGGCCGCGCGGATCACCTGGCCGTTCTGCAGCAGCGCCTCCTGTTCGGAGTGCGGCTGTGCCAACTGGGGCACATTCAGCGCCGACCAGCCGATGGGCCCGCCGCCGTGCACCACGTGCCTTGCGGTTTCATCCATGATGCGCTGGAAGGGAAGCCCCGGCGCGATCATCGAAGCAGTCCACGGGAACATCGCGACGAAGCGGCGGTTCCAGGTGAGCACGCGATGCTCCGCGTCCAGGAGGATGAAGCCGTCGACCATCGACTCCAGCGCCTGATCGAGCGTGGCCTTGGATCGCACAACCTCCACGCGTGAGCGCCATTGGCGCAGCAGCTGCAGGTGCGCGAAGCACGCCACGGCGACGATCATCAGCGCGATCAGCGCGCCAGTCCACGCGATCAGGCTTCTCTCGCGGCGCCAGTCCCGCAGCGCAGCGCTCATCGGCATGCTGGCCACGATCAGCAGGTTTCGGTGCAGCGTGGGGCGGGCCACCACGATGGCCGGTTCACCGCTCAGGCGTGCAGCCATGCGCTGCGGCCTGCCGTCGCTGGTCTGTTCGTGCAGCGGCGGCTCGATCTGCCGGCCGCCCAGGTCGTCGCGCGTCGGCAGGCTCGCAAGGAGCGGACCGGCGTCGCGCTCCAGCGTGACCTCCAGGCCGCGCAGGCCGGCACCCTGGGTCATGATCGTCGTGAGCAGCGACAGCTGCACCTCCGCCACCGCCAGGATGCGCGAGCCGTCTGCCAGCGTCACGGCGCGGGCGAGATACAGCACCTTCTGCGAGGTCACCATGCTCGTGGCCGGCAGGCTGATCGCCAGCGTGGACACGGGCTTGGCGAGCACGCTGTCGACGAAGCCATCGGGCAGCGCGAGCGGCAGGCGGTCGCCGCGCCGGTCCGAGGATGCCAGCACAGTGCCTCGCGCATCGACGAAGGCGACGTGGCGCACGAGCAGGTTCTGCCGAACCAGGCTCTCGAGCAGCTGGCGCGGGCCGGGGCTTTTCGCGTCGTCGCCGGCGCTGGCGGCGGTCGAGCCGCGCACGATCTCGTTGGCGCCTGCGAGCAGCATGTCGACGCTCAGCAGCGCGCGATTGAGCGCGGCCTCGGAACCACCCACGAAGCGGACCGTCTGGTTCTCGTGATCGACGATGGCCTTCTGTCTGGCCTCCCAGACGATGACGGAGGCCACCGTCCCCACGGTGACGAGAAACGCCAGCGCCACGCCATAGACGATGGCGGTGACACGGCGGGGAAATCGCGTCATCACTGTCCCGTCGACCTGGCCTGGATGCCGACTGCCGGCGCGATCGTCTGATTCCAGACGGTGGCGCACGCCGGTCCGCAGCGCTGCACCCATCCGGGCAGCACGCGGGTGGCGAAGATCTCGCGGCGGCGCGCCTCGTCCTGCGGCGAGGGCCGCACGGCCGTCATGCTGCCCGGGGAGGGCCTGCTGCAGCCCGCGGCCCCGGTGCTGCACGCGATGCCTTCCTCGGTCTCTCGCTCCGACTGCGTCCATACCGCGTTCTCCAGCCGCGGCAGTTCCTTGCGCAGCAGCGCCTGAAGGTCGGGCGGCAGCGCAAGGAAGCTCTCGCGGTTGGCGGCGAAGACCGCCACACCCCAGTTCAACGGCATGGCATAGAGCACGCTGGTCACCTGATGCAGGCCCAGCGAGTGCCCGGACATGGTCCCGGTGATGGCGCACTCGGTGTTGCCCGACTTCATGTTCGCGACGATCTGCGAGAACTCTGTGTACACCGGCGTGCCGCCCAGCGCCGAGACGAAGTCGGCCTGCATGGAGCTGGACACCCGGATGCGGCGGCCCGCGAGATCGCCGAGCCGGCGCATCGGCTTGCTGCAGAACACCTCCTGCGCCGGATAGATGTAGATCGCCAGCAGTTCCACGTCATAGCGCTCGCGCAGCACCTGCGACAGGTAGGGGCGGAATGCGCCGACCACGCGGCGCAGCGTGGCGACGTCGGGGCTGAGGCCGGCCATGTCCGGCGCGCCGAGCTCCGGAAGCTGGACGGACACCTGGCTCAGCAGCGCCGTCCCGAAGGGCACCACGCCCAGCTGCATCAGGTTCAGCATCTCCTGGCCCGGCACGCCCGCGCGGTCGAAGGGCACGATGCTGGCCGTGTAGCGCCCGCCGGACAGCGCCGCGAGGTCGCGCGTCCAGAACTGCTCCTCCTGGCCTGTGTATTGCGTGACCCCTCCGAGCCCTCCGACGATGCGCAGGCGCTGGACAGGCGCCGTCTGCGCATGGCACAGCGATGCGACGAACATCAGAAGTGCGACGAGGTAGGCCAAGATGACGCGATGCGATCGGGGGCGGGGGGCGCCCGGGGTTTCGGATTGGAATTGTTAACTTCATCATGGCACAGGAATGCCCGGCGGCGGCATGCTGCGGGCGGCGCGTGTTGCGTGTCGGGGACGCTCAGGCCCGAGCCCGGGCAGCCATCGAATGGCCCACGGCGGCTTCACGACCTGACCGGGGTCGCGCAGTCGATGCGCAGTCGACCGGACGCGCGGCACTTGCTTCACCCGGAAAAGTGCGTGATTCACCTGAACGTGTGAGCTGAGACTTGTTGCACTGGGCGCAAAATGGCTTTTCCTCTGGAGGAGTGAGCGTTGGAAGTCCTGGAAAACGAAGAAGCCTTGCCGACTGGGGCCAAGGAAGGGGCGCAGCCCGATGAGCCGCCGGAAGTGGTCCTCGTGGACATCGAAGCGGATGGGACGCTGGGGTATGCGTCGATTCAGAACGCGGTGCCGGTCATACGGTCCCTGCGACTGACCAACAACGGGTCGCAGGCGCTCGAAGGCCTGGAGGTGCAGGTGGGCTGCAATCCGCGCTTTGCTGATGGAGCCAGGCTGCGGTTCGACCGACTGGCACCCGGCGAGTCGCGCCGGATCTCGCCGATCGACCTGCGCCCGGATCACACCTTCCTGGCCGAGCTTTCGGAAGCCGTGCAGGCAACGATCACCGTGACGGTGACGGCTGCCAATACGGAATTGGCCCGCAGGACCCAGGCTGTGCAGGTCCTTGCCTACGACCAATGGGCTGGAACCCGCGCGTTGCCGGAACTGCTCGCGGCCTTCTGCATGCCCAACAACCCGGCCATCGATGTGCTGCTGCAAAAGGCTTCGGGGCTGCTGCGGGAGGCGCACAACGAGCTGTCGATGAACGGCTACCAGTCCAAGAGCCGTGATGTGGTGTGGAAGCAGATATCTGCCGTCTACAGCATCGTCGCCGCCGCTGGGCTGCACTACGCGGAGCCGCCCGCGTCGTTTGGAACCGACGGCCAGAAGATTCGCACGCCAGACCGCGTCCTTGATACCGGCGTGGCCACCTGTCTGGATCTGGCCATGCTCTTTGCATCCTGCTTCGAGCAGGCGGGCCTGCGGCCTGTGGTCTTGATCAAGGAGGGGCACGCATGGGTGGGGGTGTGGCTGCACCAGGCGAGCTTCCCAGACCCTCTGACCGATGACGTGCAGGCCGTGCGCAAGCGTGTCGACAGCGGGGAACTCCTGGTCTTCGAGACCACAGGCATCGCGCTGCATCACAGCCACCGTCCCACCTTGCGGATTGCGATGGAGCAGGGCAGTGCGCACCTGCTCGACGAGGATGCCTTCAGGTATGCGGTGGACATTCACCGTGCCCGCCAAGTCCAGATCAAACCCCTGCCTTCCAGGGCGGTGCAAGTACGGCGGGTAGAAAGCGAAGAGGAGCAGCCGCCGGTCGGCATCGAGCCGCCCCCACAGCTGCCCGAGCTGGATGTGGCGGCGATCGACCCGCTGGACCTGTCCTTTGACGAGACGCCGGAGGGGCGCCTGTCGAAGTGGAAAGCCCGCCTTCTGGATTTGACGCTGCGCAACAAGCTCCTGAACTTCAAGGCCACGAAGACGACCCTGAAGCTCGTTGCGCCTGACCTGGCACGCCTCGAAGACGTTTTGTCTGACGGCAAGGACTTCAAGGTCCGGCCGCTACCCGGCATCATGGAAGGGGCCGACCCGCGGATGGCTGAGGTCCACGCCGGCCGCAGTGGCAGCTCGCCGCTGGATGACATGGCACTTGAGGCACTGGCGAACAGGGATTTGCTCGCCGAGGTGAAAGCGGATGAACTGGACGGGCGCCTGCTCGCCATCCATACCGTCGCGCGCACGGGCCTGGAAGAAGGCGGCGCCAATACGCTCTACTTGGCCATCGGCCTGTTGCGGTGGACGGAAGACGAGAAGTCCGAGCGCAGGAACCTCGCTCCGATCCTTCTGGTGCCCGTCACGCTCCAACGGCAGTCGGTGCGTTCCGGTTTCAGGCTCGCGAGGCACGACGACGAAGCCATCGTCAACCCGACGCTCCTGCAGTTCCTCAAGGCCAGCTTCGAGCTCCGTATTCCCGGGCTGGAAGTCTTGCCCAGCGACGAGAAGGGTATCGACGTGGGCCGCGTGCTGCAGGCGTTTCGCCTCGCAGTCGCTGAGATCAAGCACTGGGAAGTCCGTGAGGAGGCCCATCTGGGCCTTTTCTCTTTCACGAAGTACCTGATGTGGAAGGACCTGCAGGACCGCACCGAGCAGCTGAAGGCCAACCGCGTGGTGAAGCACCTGATCGACCACCCTGGGCAGGCTTTCGAGCGCGATGGCGAAGTTGCCGAGTTTGCACAGCTCGACTTGAGCCACAAGCCACAGGACATCCTCGCGCCGCTTCTGTCCGACTCGTCGCAGCTGAAAGCCATCTGCTGCGTTGACACGGGTCGCGACCTGGTGCTCGAGGGGCCTCCAGGCACAGGCAAGAGCCAGACCATCACCAACATGATCGCCCACGCGCTAGGGCGCGGCAAAACCGTCCTGTTCGTGTCGGAGAAGATGGCAGCCTTGTCGGTCGTGCATCGGCGGCTCGAAGCCATCGGGCTGGGGCCTTTCTGCCTCGAGCTTCACTCCTCGAAGTCGAAGAAGTCGGAGGTCCTGCAGCAACTGGGCAGCGCGCTGGACATGGCCGGCCAGCGCACTTCGGAGGACTGGTCTCGCGAGGCCGAGCGCCTTGCGCAGTTGCGCCAGGAGCTCAACGGGCTCGTCGGCTCGTTGCATCAGGTCCACCCCAATGGGCTCACGGTTTTTGACGCCATTGGCACCTGCATCGGCAACAGCGTCAGGAAGCCGTCCCCGATGCCGTGGGCCGACGCCATGACGCACAAGCGCGACGAGCTCGACGGGCTCAGGGAAACCTCTCGGAGCATGGCCACCCTGGCGGGCGCCATCGGCGGACTGAACGGTCACCCGCTCGGCCTCATCGGCATGACGCAGTGGAGCAACGGCTGGGGAGACGAGCTGTTTGTCGCTTGCCAGGATCTCTCCCGCGTGGTCACGGTCTTCCAGGCCAAGGCACGAACCCTCGAGGCCGTCTTCGGGCTGAACCTTGCGGGCTCGAGCATGGACACCTTCGGGCACACGGACACGCTTGCCGACATGCTGCTCGCGGCGCCCAAGGTACCCGTTGCGGTCGCGCGCCAGGCCCACGAGCCCGCAACGCATGCGCGCCTCCAGGCACTGGTGAAGCACGGCACCGCACGGGCCGAGCACTGGGAAAGCGTCGGCCCCGGATGGACGCCGCAGCTGGCCAAGCTCAATGGCGCCGAGCTGCTTTCAAGCTGGTCCGAGGCGAATGCATCCTGGTGGCTGAAGGCGATATGGGGCAGGCGCGCCATCACGGCGAAACTGGCCGGCTTCCGCGAAGACGGAAAGCGCCCCTCCGCGGCCCAGGTCGACGCAATGCTCCACCCGCTGATGGAGCTCAACGAGGAAGACCTGGTGCTGCGGTCGATGCACACCGATGCGCAGGCATTGCTCGAAGACGCCTACGACGGCCTGAAAACCGATTGGAGCGCAGTGGCGGCTCACGATGACTGGGCGAATCGGTTCTCCCAGGCGGTGGCGCGAGTCGCCGCAGGCGACGATGCACGCGCGCAGGCGCTGCGCAGTGCCCTGCAGCCGCTGGTTGCGGAGAACCGCGTCGCGCTCGAATCGAACGGCAAGGTCGGGCAGGCGCTCATCGAGTTCCGCAGCGCCTGGCGCGATATGCGCCAGAAGCTCGAAGCGCTCAACAATGCTGCCAGACCGATTGCGCCGATTGCCGGGCCGAGCAACGCAGACGGGACGTTGGAGCGTCTCCAAGGCGTCATTGCTGGCTGGCAAGCGTCCAAGCAGCGGCTGCAAGCCTGGTGCCTGTGGAGGAATGTGCGGGATAAGGCTGTGGCGCAAGGACTCCAGGGGCTCGTGTCGGACCTCGAGGAGGGCGTCATCGGCTTGAGCGAGGTCGGTGAGCACTTCGAATTCAGCTACCGCAACTGGAAGCTGACGGAAAGATACCTTGCCGCGACGTTGGCGGGGCGGATTCCTTCCGCGACGGGCGTGGCAGCGAAGGCAAACCCGGAGATGGGGCGCCTCCTGCGCGAGCGCCAGAAGCAGCGTGCCCATATGCCCGTGCGCCAGCTCGTTCAGGCCATGCCCACGCTTCTTCCCAAGCTCAAGCCGTGCCTTCTGATGTCGCCGCTCTCGGTGTCGCAGTACCTGGATGCAGGCTTCTCGCAGTTCGATCTGGTCATCTTCGACGAAGCGTCGCAGATTCCCGTGTGGGACGCGGTGGGCGTGATTGCCCGCGGCAAGCAACTGGCGGTGGTGGGCGACCCGAAGCAGTTGCCTCCCACCAACTTCTTCAACAAATCCTCCGACAGTGACGACGGAGGTTCTGGTGACGACGAGCGGGTCGAGGATCTCGAGAGCATCCTTGACGAATGCCTCGGTGCCGGCATGAACAGGCTCAGCCTCCAGTGGCACTACCGCAGCCGCCACGAAAGCCTCATCACTTTCAGCAACCACCGTTACTACGACGACTCTCTGGTGACCTTCCCGTCACCGGTGACCGACGACCTGGCAGTCAAGTTCCAGCGGGTCGCGGGTGTCTACGACCGTGGGGGCAGCAGGACGAACCGCGCGGAGGCGGAGGCCGTCGTCGCGGGCATCGAGGAGCACTTCCTGAATCCGAAGAAGCGTGACCTGACCCTCGGTGTCGTCACCTTCAACCAGACCCAGCAATCGCTCATCGACACCTTGCTGGATGCACGGCGCCGTGCAAATTCGGACCTCGACCGTGCCATCGCGGCGCAGACCCGGGAGAAGCTGTTCGTCAAGAACCTCGAGAACGTCCAGGGCGACGAGCGCGACGTCATCTTCTTCTCCATCACCTACGGCCCCGACGCCGCGGGCAAGACCACCATGAACTTCGGGCCACTGAATGGCGAAGGGGGGCACCGTCGGCTGAATGTCGCCATCTCGCGGGCGCGTGAGGCGGTGGTCATCTACAGCTCGCTCATGCCCGAGCAGATCGACCTCGCGAGGGTGCGCGCCGCCGGCGTGCGTGATCTGAAGCACTATCTCGAATTCGCCATCCGCGGTGCGCGGGCTCTCGTCGAGCAGAGTTCACCGACCGGCTTGGAGCCCGAGAGTCCATTCGAGCTGGCGGTCATCAAGGTCCTGCGCGACATGGGCTGGACCGTGCATCCTCAAGTCGGCTGCTCGGGCTATCGCATCGACATGGCCGTCGTGGACCCGCGTGCCCCGGGCCGCTACCTTGTCGGGATCGAATGCGACGGCCGCGCGTACCACTCAGCAGCCACCGCGCGCGATCGCGACCGCCTGCGCCAGTTGGTGCTCGAGGGCCTCGGCTGGCGAATTCACCGCATCTGGTCCACGGACTGGTGGGTCGATCCCGAGTCAGAGATGCAGAAGCTGGCGGCGTTGCTTCAGTCCCTGGTGGAAGAAGAGAGCGACGACACTGGAGAGGGCCTGGACGAATTTGCGCCAGCGTCGCCGATCGATGCAGAGGTGACGGATGCCAATCCCGAGCCTGGCAGTGCGGCACAAACGCCGGCGCTGGATCCCGTTGCAGCACAGGCGCCCACGGCAGGTCCGCAAGGCCGCAGCTTGCAGGTGTACGCGCCAGCCACCGTCGCGCCTGGCGACGCGCTCGCGTTCTACGAGTTGCATTCGAGCCGCCGGCTTTCGGATCAGCTTCAGCTCGTGATCGAAGCCGAAGGACCCGTCCCCGAGTCGGCGCTGTTCAAGCGGGTTGCACGAGCGTGGGGACTCGAGCGCACAGGCGCCAGGATTGTCGAGCGGCTCAGGGGTTTGATCCCGGCCAGGCTGCCGCGGACGCAAGAGGGCCATGAGACCTTCTATTGGCCGGCGAACGCTGACCCGAGGCACTGGGACGGATTCCGTATCGCCGACGCGAGCGAAGCGTCCAAACGGCACGTGAGCGAGGTCTGCACAGAGGAAGTGGCCGCCTTGGTGTTGCATGTCGTTCGCGAGGCGGGCCGGCCTTCCCGGTCCGACACCGCAAGAGCGGTATGCCGGCTGATCGGCATGGCCCGCATGCCAGCGGAGGCTGAGCGACGTGTCGTGGAGGCGGTCGATGCGCTCGTCGCTGCAAAACGCCTGAGCGACTCGGGTGCCCTTCGCATCTTCGAGAACGACCCAGTTGGCGGGGCGCGCGCTTTGGACGGCCGCTAGTCCAAACTCCACGGGCGGCGCCATCCGGAGGTGCTGCGGACACCTGATCACATCGCAGAGCCGTAGGCGTTCGGGTTCACGTCAGCGACCTTGCCTTGCCGGCCGGATCCAACCTCATTGGCAGAGCTCGATCCAGCGTTCGAGCCGCCCCACCACGCGCGGCGTGTTGAGCCTGCCGACCGAGCCCTCCATGTCCTCGTTGCCCTCGATCTGGCAAAGCAGCACGACCTCTTCACGCGCGTCCCCCGTGCCGAAGAAACCTTCACGGTCGAGTTGCTCCATCGCCGCGATGCAAGCCTCGAAGAGACCCGCCCGCAAGTCATCGAACTCGACCTCGCAAGGCAAGTCGCTGCGGTGGCATGACAGGATCATGCGGTAGGCGATGTCGAGGAACTCACCGCCCTCGGTGTAGGGCCACTCGGCGGAGCTCCATATTTCACTCTCGTCGTCCAGGTCTCCGGGAGCGCCGAGTGAGAGGTCGCTGGCTGCATGGACGACGGTCATCGCACCGTCATCGCTGCCAAGCGCGAAAAGGCGGATGGTCTTGTCAGGATGGGCCGCGCGGATGGCCTGGAAGGTGCGACGAGCACCTTCGCGAATCTCTGCAGTGAGCAAAGGGAAGTCGATTCGAGAAGGGTCGTGCATGCCGTGGCGTACTCGCTCGTAGCCCTGCGCTTCGATCTCATTGCTGCGCTGCGCGAGGGCTTCCTTTGCGGCTTCGGGGCTTGCGAACTCGGCGACCTGCGAGTGCCCCATGGTGTGCACCCTGCCATTCGCGGTCCAAAGCGAACTGCCGAATTGGCGCAGCTCTTGAAAGTCGGTGGGGACCTCATCGTCGAAGCGGTAGAACAGTGACCAGGTCATCTGTGGTGGACTCCTTCTGCATGCGCAGTGTTGCGGTAAGTCTTCTCGTTGAAGGCCTTTGCCACGCCCTCCCCAGCCGAATCTGGCTGGTTCGGCGAATGACCGGTCGTCCTCAACGGCCGGGATTTGAACGGAGGCGACGCTTTTTTCGAAGCGCGACGGCAAATGTCCAAACGGTCTCAACAATCGACAAGACACGCATCCTCGACGCAGCGAGGATGCGATCCATGGGGCCGGTCGGTTCCCTGGCTTGCCTTCTGCCTCTTCGCGGAATCATTGTCATGCCCCTCAAAGAGATCCCCAAGCCGGCGCCAAGCTGCTTGGGCCCACTGAGTACACGCCGAGTGCCACACCTGGTTGCCGATCGAATCGCTGCGCCAAGGCGGAGCTCCTGCGTCCTCCTCGCTGTGACCACTCTTGCATCGCGCGACGGCATCTGGCGCTCCTGCAAGGAATGGGGTTCGGGAATGAACGACGATCCGCCGGCCTTCGTCATGGGCCGATTCTCTCCATGAACGGCGAGGGCGCCTACGGCGACCTGCTGGGCCGGTACTTCGAGCTGCCATCCGCGCCTTCGCTCGTCATGCTGCCGGCGCTCGACGCGCCGACCGCTGGCGCGGCGTCCTTCACCGCGCCCTTCGTCGTCACGCGCATCACCTGCCTGCCCGGACAGCTGGGCATGAAGCGGGAGATCCCGCCCGAGGACGCCTTCCTCGCCACGCTGCACCTCGTGGGCATGCGCCATCATGAAACCTGGGTGCGCGGTCGGCCCTCGGTGGTGCGCAGCTATGCGCCGGGTGCACTCGGCATCGTCGACCTGCGCGACGAGGTCGCGAGCTACCTGGGCAATCCCCTGGATGCGCTGCAGTTCTACGTGCCCCACGCTCTCGTGCGTGCGGTGGCGCGCGCGGCGGGCATGGTGCATGTGAGCAGTCTGGCCTGCGCGCCCGGCCTGGTCGACCCGGTGATGCGCAGCCTGGGTGCAGCCGTGCTGGCCCTGTTCGATCGGCCACATCGCACCGGCTCGCGCGTGCAGCAACACCTGGCACTGGCCATCTGCGCCCACCTGGTGCGCAGGTTCGGGAACAATGACGACGAAGCCTCTGCCGCAGCGTCACGTGGGGCTTTGCACATGCGGCGCCTGCATTGAATCGAACACCCCTGTCGAGGACCTTCATGACCATCGTTCCTTCTTCTTCTTCTTCTCCGGCCTCTGTCCAGGTCCACGACAACCCGTCGAAGCACCGCTTCGAATACATATCGCAAGGCCACCACGCGGTCGCCATCTATTCGCTCGAAGGCAACGTCATCACCTTCATTCACACGCTGGTGCCCGAAGCCCTGCAGGGGCAGGGCATCGCGAAGCAGCTGGTGCTCGCCGGCCTGGCCTCGGCGCGCGAGCGTGGCCTGCGCGTGGTACCGCAGTGCCCGGTGTTCAACGGCTACATGCGTGTGCACCCCGAAACGCATGATCTGCTGAGCGACGAAGGCCGCAAGCTGATCGGCCTCTGAGACCTTCGAACAGGGGCACCGCACATGACCACCGACGACCGGCAACCCGCCTTGCGCACGGCCACGCTGGACGAGATCGCCGGGCGCGCGGCAGTGGCCTGGAGTTCTGGTTCCATCCGCCGGCGGGGCAGCCGCCCGCCAAACGCTACAAGCAGTTCCTGCTGACGCTGTCGGTGATCTACCCGCTGACCATGCTGGTGCCCGCGGTGCTGCACCGGTTGCTCGCGCCGGTGCCCGTGCTGTCTTTGTATGGCGTCGAGCACCTGCTGGCTTCGGCCGCCGTCGTGGGGCTGATGGTGTACCTCATCATGCCGAGGTATAGGCGCCTGATGGCGCTCTGGCTCTGCAAGTGACGCGGTAGCAGTAGCACAGCCTGGGACGGCGTTGCCTTGGTCCTGGGCGTATGCCGCGCTGCGGCGCTACCGCCCGCGACCGTTCAAAACCGACGACTCCCGTTCAAGACACGCGCGCCCGTCCGGCTCACCATCCGGTGAGACTCGATCAGGAAAAAGATCGCCATGACGACGAATCCAAGGCCGCCGACCTTGACCACCGCGGGTGGCGCACCCGTGGCGGACAGCCAGCACTCGATCACCGCCGGGCCGCGCGGGCCGATCCTGCTGCAGGACTACCAGATGGCCGAAAAGCTCGCCTACCTGGCGCGCGAGCGCATTCCGGAGCGGGTGCTGCACGCCAAGGGCGCGGCCGCGCTGGGCAAGCTGCGCATCACGGGCGACATCACGCGCCACACCCGCGCGCGCTTTCTGCAGCCGGGCCGGATCACGCCGGTGCTGGTGCGCTTCTCGGGCCTCACGGGCGAACGCGGCTGCGCGGACGCCGAGCGTGACATGCGCGGCTTCGCCCTCAAGGCCTACACGGAAGAAGGCAACTGGGACTTGGTCGGCAGCCACCTGCCGGTGGCCTGCATCCGCGATCCGCAGAAGTTTCCCGATCTGGTGCGCGCACTCAAGCGCCACCCGGTGAGCCATTTGCGTTCACCCACCGCCATCTGGGACTTCTGGTCGCTCTCGCCGGAGAGCATCCACCAGATCGTGATGCTGTTCTCGGACCGCGGCCTGCCTGCCAGCTACCGCCACATGCATGGCTATGGCGCACATGCGTTCGGCTTCATCAACGACGCCAACGAGCGCTGCTGGGTCAAGTTTCATTTCAAGACACGGCAGGGCATTCGCTGCCTCACCGATGCGCAAGCCCGCGCCACCATCGCCGAGGACCGCGAGAGCGCGCAGCGCGACCTGTTCGAGGCCATCGAGCGTGGCGAGCACCCGCGCTGGTCGCTGCATGTGCAGCTCATGAGCCAGCAGCAGGCCCAGGCGCTGCCGTTCGATGCCTTCGACCCCACCAAGGTCTGGCCGCAAGCCGAATTTCCGCTCGTCGAACTGGGAGAGCTCACCCTCCACGCCAACCCGGACAACTATTTCGCGCAGGTGGAGCAGGCGACCTTCAACCCGGCGCACATGGTGCCGGGCCTGTGCATCTCGCCCGACAGGCTGCTGCAAGGACGGCTGCTGGCGTATGCCGACGCGCAGCGCTACCGCGTCGGCACGCACCATGCGGCGCTGCCGGTGAACCGCCCGCGCGCACCGGTGCACACCTACCACGCCGATGGTGCGATGCGACTGGACGTGCCGCCCCGCACCGATGCCTATTACGAGCCCAACTCCTTCGGCGGACCACGTCCTGACCGGCAGCACGCGGAGCCGGCGTTCGCACTGAGCGGCGACGCGGGGCGCTTCGACGATCGCCAGGGCGTTGGCGACCACGTGCAGGCCACGGCGCTGTACAGACTCATGGAAAGCGCCGAGCGGCAGCGTCTGGCCGCCAATATCGCAGCGGCGATGGCCGGCGTGCCCGAGGTCATCCAGCGGCGGCAGATCGAGCACTTCCGGCTGGTCGATGCGGTGTTGGGAGAGAAGATCGCATCGCGGCTCGGCCTCTAGCCGCGCTTGCGCAGTTCGCCTGGCGTGCGGGCGTGTCTCGCAAAGCGAGGCATGTCGAAATCGAGCTGCCTGGCGCGGGCATCCAGGCGGCGGCCGGTCAACCTCATTTTTCGAGCTGTATCTTCTTGCGCCAGCCGCCCGGCGGCATGCCGGTGTGTTGCGAAAAGACGCGCGTGAAGTGGCTCTGGTCCGCAAAGCCACAGGCAGCGGCCACGTCCGCCAGAGGCCGTTCGAAGTCCTCCAGCAGCGCCCGCGCGCGTTCCAGCCGCTGTGCGGTCAGCCACTGGTGCGGCGTCTGGCCGGTGGTCTCGCGAAAGGCGCGGATGAAATAGCTGCGCGACAGGTTGCAGGCGTCGGCGATCTCGGTGATCGACACGTTGCCGTCCATCTTGCTGCGCAGCATCTCCTTGACGCGCGCCTCGTGCGAACGAGAAAGCAGCCGGTTCGCCCGTGGCTCGGTCGCAGTCGCGGCGCGGCCGTAGTTGTCGACTAGGTAGCTCGTCATCGCGACGCTGAGCTGTTCGACGAACAGCAGGCTGACCTCGGCAGGTCGCTCGAGGGCAGGGGTCAGCGCGCTTGCGAGATGGGCGAGGACCTCGTCCCTGACGCCTGCAACCTCGACCAGGCCACCCACGCGCGGTCCTGGTCTTTCGTCGATGGCGCGCGCCAGCACGGCATGGGAGATCTCGAGCAGCACGAAGTCGAAGCCGCTTTGCATGTCTGCGCGATAGCGGTCGCTGAAGTCGCGCACGTAGATCGAGCCCTTTCCGAAGTCGTGGCAGGACGCGTGGTGCTCATGAAGGATCCGCCGGCGATGGCCGTCGCGCAGCGAGACGCCGAGCAGGACGCCGCGCCCGCTGGCAGGGGTCTCCACGTACTGCAGCTGATGGGCGTTGACGGTCTTGCGATAGATCCGCACCCCGTCAGCCGAAAGTTCCTGATCCCTCTGCAGATGATCGACAGTGCAGCCGAGCAGGTCCTGCGGCGTGAGCCCTTGCCTTGCGGAGAGCGGTTGACTTCTCGCCTGGTTGAGACTGCTATCGGCGCGCATGATGGGAGGGCAGGAGTTGGACTTGCGGAGTATCCGATTCGTGGCGCTGCGACCAACGATGGGTAGGAGTTTTGCGCTTCCTCGAAGCTTCCGCGCGCAATCGACCGGGCTCGTGGGCTTGCACCCCGTCTGCTCAACCTTTTCCTTTTGCACATTGTGTGCCAGCCCTCAGTGTAGATGGCGCGTGCCTTGATCGCGCAGCCGCGGCAAGCCTCGCGCGCGACGCGGACCGGTGCCCTAGCGGGACCGAGCGTGCGTTCGTCCCATCCGCAGGAAAACCGCTCCGGCAGCAAAAAACTTGTTCCTCAACCTCGACAGCTGAGCGGGCAACCAGAGGTGTCGGTATCGTGCGGCTGTCGTCGGGCGATGCGGCGCCTCAGGGGCGGAAGAAAAAACAAGCGTTCAATCCGGACGCCGAATGTGCAATACGCGCGTCGCGCAGCGATTCATAGTCAGCCCCATGGTTCGCCGCCGTCTTGGAAAAAGGACGGCTCGCGCGATCCAGGCCCGTTGATTTGTTTCAAGAAACCCATGAATATTCCCGCCGATTCCAGCATCACAGCATTGCCGGTTCACACAGGCCGGGCGGTTGAACCGCAGTCTCAGACCAATGTCGTTTTCGCAGCTCTTAGGACAGTCGCGCCCTTGAAGCAAGCTTGAAGCCGTCGAGGTAACACATGAAACAGCTCGATCTTCACACCGCTTTCGACAGCGACAGGCGCAAGCTTCTGCTCGCCAGCGCGGGAGCCCTGGCGATCACCGGTCTCCCGTTGGCGGGGCATGCAAACCCCTCCACCCAGCACCGCGCAACAGCGCATTCTCAGAAAGGGCATCACCGCATGAACACCATCACCACCAAGGACGGCGTCGAGATCTTCTACAAGGACTGGGGGCCCAAGGACGGCCAGCCCATCATGTTCCATCACGGCTGGCCACTCTCGAGCGATGACTGGGATACCCAGATGCTCTTCTTCGTGCAGCGCGGCTACCGCGTGATCGCCCACGACCGGCGCGGCCACGGGCGATCGGCGCAGGTCAGCGAGGGCCACGACATGGACCACTACGCGGCCGATGCCTTCGCCGTGGTCGAGGCTCTGAACCTGACCAAGGTCTTCCACGTCGGCCACTCGACCGGCGGCGGCGAGGTCGCGCGCTACGTCGCGAAATTCGGCCAGCCCAGCGGCCGCGCCGCGAAGGCCGTGCTCGTGAGCGCCGTTCCGCCGTTGATGCTCAAGACCGCGAGCAATCCGGAAGGATTGCCGATGGAGGTGTTCGACGGCTTTCGCAAGGGTGTCGCGGACAACCGGGCCCAGCTCTTCCTCGACGTCGCGACCGGTCCGTTCTATGGTTTCAACCGCGAGGGCGCGAAGGTCTACCCGGGGGTGATCCAGAACTGGTGGCGCCAGGGCATGATGGGCAGCGCCAAGGCTCACTACGACGGCATCAAGGCGTTTTCGGAAACCGACCAGACGGCGGACCTGCAGGCGATCACCATTCCGACCCTGGTCATGCATGGCGACGACGATCAGATCGTTCCGATCGCCGACGCCGCACTGAAGTCGATCAAGCTTCTGAAGAACGGCACGCTCAAGGTGTACAAGGGCTATCCCCACGGGATGCTCACCGTGAACGCGGACGTGATCAATCCGGATCTGCTGGCGTTCTTCAAGAGCTGAGGCGTCGCCTAGCGAGCGCTGTGCCGGCGCGCCATGGTCCCGCCGACCGCACCGGCAGCTGTGGAGCGCAAGGCCCTTCGGCCAGGGCCTTCGCGAACTCCAACTCGCTCAAGGGCCGGGGATGAGTTCCCAGGACTTTCGATCGATCAGGCGTTTGCGCGGCGGCATGTGCAATTGTGAGAGCTCGATCGCCACGGTCTGCGGCGTGAGTTCCAGGAGCCCCCAGTTGCATTGCAGTGCTCCGACATTGACCCCCGTGCGCAGGGCGGCGCCCGAAGACGTCGCCTCGAACAAGCTCCATTTGCCTGCGGTCTGCGGTACGGCGAAACGGTTCTCGTGGATATCGCCGCTCAGGATGAGGATGCGCCGGTCTCGGGCCAGCGCGAGCATCCTGGCGTGCTCTGCCTCGCATGACATCCATGTCTCTCCATGGTTTGCCTCGAAGACGGATCCGCTGGCGACGAGGTGCACCGTGTCTTCCGGGGAAGTGGCAATGGCGGATGCCAACTTGTCCATCTGCGCCGCGCCTAGAACCGCATCCTTGCCGCCGGCGGTCTTGTAGCTCCTGCCGTCGGTGAGGTGCAGCCGCACCGGATTGGCCGCACTTCCGATGTCGATCATCCGGTAGCCCGGCTCCTTGACATCCGAGCGCCACGGGTCCGACGGCTCGGGAAAGGCTGCAGGGTCATGAGCGTCGAGCGCATCTCGATAAGCCTGGAACGCCGCGCGGGTCGGGGGAATGAGGTGTGCGTGCAATCTCGCCTCGAATACTTCCACGCCGCAGGCCCCATTCCAGAGGAAATCGTGGTCGTCCCAGATCGGGTGGATGCGCAGGTCCTTGCGACGGACCAGCTTGGCGAACTGCGGCTGGTTCAATTGGTCTCGAAGGCGCCTCATGGCATGCCTCGCAAAGGGGTCGGCGTCCATGGCCTTGACTGCGCTCGTGCTCGATCCGTCCGCATCGTAGTAAGCCGAATCTCCCAGCAGGAGAAGGTGCTCGGGGTTGGCCGCGTCAATCTGATCCCAGACAGGCTGCTGCTTGAAGCTTTGGGCGCTGAAGCAGGAAGTGAAGGCGATTCGCATGGCGCATTGACCTCGTTCGATCGTTGGAGCGAATGCTAGGACGCGGTGCGTCGTCAACGCCTCCCTCTTTCATGTGATGCCTGCGGCAGCTGTAGCGCATCCAGGGTGATGCCACCTCCTATGGACAGAGGACGCGCGGCATCCACCCGAGCATTAGTCTGCGCCTCGGCAGTCAGGCCTTCATTCCCTTTAACTGCACAGACATTGCAAAGGAGATCACGATGTCCACGCCGTTTCAACGCAAGCTCGCCACCGTGGCACAGGAGCAGTACGCCTCCTACCGCTTCCAGCGCGAGAACCAATCCCCGCTTCTGGAGCAAATCGAGAGGTACTGGACGGAGACAGGTCATGTCTTCGCGGGCGTCGAGCCGCCCTGGTCGGCGGTGTTCGTCTCGTGGTGCGTGAAGCAAGCCGGTGCAACGGCTGCGCAGTTCAAGTTCTCGGCGCGTCACAGCGCTTTCGTCTACGAAGCCATCAAGAATGCCGATCAGCCGAACTCGGCATTTCGCGGGCGACCCGTATCGACGTACCCGCCGAAACTGGGCGACATCCTTCAGAACAACCGTGCGGGAAATCGCTTCGACTTTGCCTACGCTTCGCAGCATTCAGGTTACGTGTCGCATTCAGCCATCGTGATGGAGGTGGGGACGGACAACCATGGGCGCTATCTGCGCACGATTGGCGGCAATGAATCGGATTCCGTCGGCATGAAGGAGGTAAGGCTGGACGGCGATGGCCTGGTCATCAACCTGAAGGGCCTGTACATCAGCGTGCTCGAGTGCGCGCTTTAGTTTCAAGCCGAGGTAGGCGCGCCAGGTCGAACTCTCCGAGTTGCCCGCAAGCGCGATGTCCATCCTTGCCGCGGCCATGGGCCGCATGTTCAAAGCGCGAGCGGTTCCCAACGGCCCGGCGCACGGCGTTCGAAGCCGCCGCCTCGGGCAAATCGCCACAGATGCAGCCAGTCGTTGTCGAGCAGCTGGCGCACCACGGCATGCCTGGCGATCACCCGGTCGATGGCCTCGGCCGGCGCGTCGATCACCACGGTGAGGCGCAGCGGCTCGTGGCGCCATCGGTCGCCGTCGTGCAGCGACTGCTTCGCCAGCCCGATGCGCAGGTCGCCACCGTTGCCTTCGAACACGCCGATGCGGCCGCCGACCACGTTGTGCAGCACCTTGTTGCCGCTGCCCAGATGACGCGGGTCGCAGGTGGAGGCGTGGTCCTGCCAGTTGATCCAGTGCGTCACAAGCATCGGCGCGGTCATCAGCATCTCCAGCACGCTGCCGTCGGGGTCGTGGCTCGCGTCGTAGTCGTGCAGGAAGCTGCGCCCGTCGAGCACCGCGCCCACGCTGCGGGCGCGCGGCGCGATGAGGAAGGCCGCGTTGCCGGCCAGGCCCCATTCGGGACGCGTCTGCGCGCCGTCGTTGGCGCGGCGGCGCAGCTGCTGCAGCAGCGCGGCACGCGGCAGCTGGGGGGCCAGTCCGAGCGCCGGCGCCCGCTCGCGGCGCACCTGGTCGCCTGCTTGCGCGAAGACCGGCTGCAGGCGTGCCCAGCGTGCGCGTGCGGCGGCTTCCAGCAGGTCGAGGTCGAAACCCTCGATCTCGTCGGTGGTGGTGTTGTGCAGCGCTGCCACGAACGCCACGCCCTCGGGTAGCGCGATGCCACGGGCGCCCAGACCTGCCTGCACCTCGGGCTCATTGAGCAGGCGTGCCAGCACGCGCGCGTTGACCTCCCCGGTCTGGCCGCAGCACGCGCCACAGTCCAGCGCCGCGGCCTGCGCGTTGTTGGCGCTCTGGCTGCCGTGCCCGACGAGCAGCACCAGCGGCGCGATGCCGCGGTCCAGTCCCATCGCGTGCAGCACGCCGGCACCGAGGTCCACCTTCCCGGCCAGATCCAGCCCTGAGAGCACCGGCCTGCACACAGGCCGGTAGCGCGGTGCCAGGCCGGCTTGCTCCAGTGGGCTGCGTGCAGCGGCGGAAGGGCGCAGCCACTTCGCCAGCTTGCCCACGTAGCCCAGGCCGATCGCCTCGACCGACACGTAGGCCGCGTTCGGCCAGACGGTGCCCGTGCCCCAGCGCTCGCCGTGCGCGAGGCGGTGCAGCCGTGAGCGGCGGGCCAAGGCTTGCAGCGTGTCGCCGGCCGAGCCGAAGTCGGCCGCAGCGGCTGCCACGCGGTCCGTCGCTTCGAGCGCCGGGGCCAGCAGGCCCGGCAGCTGCGGGCGCCGCGCTTCGGTGGCCAGCGGCGTGTAGGCCACCGGCATGCCGAAGAAGCCGGCACAGCCGAGGGTCTGCACTGCAGGCCATGCGGCTTCAATGGCGCGGCGCAGCGGCTCGCTGCGCACGTCGATGCAGAAGGCCGCCTGTACCTCGACGCGCGTCGCTGCCTCCGGAAAGGCCGGGGGCGGCGTCGCGGTCTGCAGCCGGCGCGCCAGCGCACGCTGGTAGCCGATCTCGAAGGCGAGCTGCCAGACCTCGTCGACGATCAGCGCCTCGTCGGCCTGCGCGAGCAGTTCGGACGCGCGTTGCCACTGCGCCTGCAGCGCAGCGAACGCACTTTGCGCCCGCTGGCCGGCACCGCATCCCAGCAGGATGGCGCCCCAGGCCAGCCGGATCGCGAGCAGGTCGCGCAGGTGCGCATCGCTGCCGCCTGACAGGCGTGCCTCCCAGCCCAGGTAAGCGCACCACGAGGCCCAGCCGTTCACGGTGAGCAGCACCGCTTCGAGGTAGTCGGCCCAGCCCTCCTCGGGCAGGCCCAGGCGGCGCAGCACCCACCGCTCGGCCTGTTCGCGCGTGGCGGGCAGTGCGCCGAGGCCGCGCGCGATGTCCGGCAGCCCCATCAGCGCGCCGATGCCGTGGTCATGCGTCAGCGTGTCGCGCCAGAAGGCGTAGAGGCCGCCCTCGCGGGCGGGCTGCCAGTGGGCCAGATGGGTGTCGAAGTACGCCGCGCAGACCTGGCTGACCTGGTGCGTGATGGCCTGGCGCCACGACAGCCGCCGCTGCCCCTGGGGATCGTCGTCGAGCACGTCGATCAGCAGCGGCAGCCGTGGCAAGGCGAGCGGTGCGTGGAGCTCGGCGACGGCACGCACGGCATCCAGGCGGGCCGTCTTCGCCTCGGGGTGCCGGGCCAGCGCGGCATCGAGGTCTGCGGCGGTGATGCGGCCCGCGGCCCACGCCTGCTGCAGGAGTGCACGCGGCGGCAGTACGCGGATGTCGCCGAGCACTGCCATGCGCGCCGCGACGGTGCGCATGCGCAACCCGATGCGCTCCCAGTGCGGGTTGACGGCGATCGCACGGTCCAGCGGCCAGGCTGGTGCGATGGCGCGGCAGGCCTGTGCGCAGGCGGCCTCGATGCGCGCGTCGATGGCGGCCTCATCGGCGGGCCCGTCGGTGGTCCCATCGGTGGGTGCGGGCGGCAGCGGCCGGGGCGGGCTGGCGGCAGGTGGTCTCAGCAGGGTCTGCATGGCGGTTCCTCGCGGGGTTTCATTCGGCATTCGGTGGGGGCGACCGGCGTCCAGCGGGAAGGACTCAGGCGCAGTGCGGCGCGGGTGGCGTATTCGTCGATGTAGAAGCCGGCATAGCTCCAGCGGCGCCAGGTCGCCATCCAGCCCGGCCGGGCATTCAGCAGCGCCAGGCACAGGTACAGCGCGGCCATGCCGACCATCGCTACCAGCCCGGCCGCCGCATGGGGCGCGTCGGCGGTGCCGAGGGGCAGGGCGTGGCCGGACAGCGCGGCCAGCGCCAGGCCTGTCACCATCGCGGCACCGGCGAGCAGGCCGCGCACGGCGCCCGGACCCTCGGGATGCCGCTGCGCCGGCAGCCACAGCAGGGGGGCCCAGGCCAGCGCCAGCACGCAGCCCCACCACCACGGCCACGCACCGGCATGGCCGTACAGCGACTGCAGGCCCAGCAAGGCCGCGATCAGCGCCCCGGACCCGAGGGGCGCGAGCACGAGGCTCGCCGCCGATGGCGACGTGGCGCCGCGCATCGTCCGCAGACGGGCCGATTCGACGGCACCCGATGCGGCGAGGAAGGCATGCGCCTTGTACAGCGAGTGGCCGAGCAGGTGCAGGAGGGCGAGGGTGTACAGGCCCAGTGCGCACTCCATCACCATGAACCCCATCTGCGCCACGGTGGACCAGGCCAGCTGCACCTTGATGCTGACGCGGGTGAGCATGACCAGGCCCGCGAGCATGGCGGTGATCAAGCCACACGCCACCAGCAGCCATTGCGCGGCCGGCACGGCATCCAGCAGGGGCGCGAAGCGGATCAGCACGTACCCGCCCAGGTTGATCACGCCTGCATGCAGGAGCGCCGAGACCGGCGTGGGCGCCTCCATCACCTGGATCAGCCAGCCGTGCACCGGGAGCAGCGCCGTGCGCAGCACGACGGCCAGCGCCATGCAGACCGCGCTGGCCTGCAGTGCCGGCGAAGGCGCGCCGGCTTCCAGATGGCGCCACATCGCGGAGAGCGAGCCCGATCCGACGGCGTGCCACGCCAGCAGGGCTGCCGTGACCAGCAGAACGTCCGCCAGCCGGTCGGCCACCCGCTTCTTGTGGGCGGCCAGCAGCGCGAAGGGGCGGTCGCGGTAGAAGCACAGCAGCTGTTGCATGGCCCAGCCCACGGCGGCCCAGGCGGCGATCAGCACCAGCCAGTGGTCGGCCAGCAGCAGCAGGTGCACCGCGGCCAGCACGCCGCCGAGCGCCGCGACGCAGCGCGGCTGGTCGACTTCTCCGTGCAGGTAGCGCGCAGAGAACACACCGATCACCGTGCCGAGCGTCTGCACGAGCAGCGCGACCCAGGCGGCCGTCAGCGTGAGCGCGAGGCCTGGCAGCGGCAGCGTGGGCGAGGGGGCCGGGCCGGCGAGCTGCAGTCCGAGGCTGAGCGCGGCCGCGACGACGGCGATGCCGGCGTTCACCCTGAAGCGTCGCCAGACCGCCGGCGCGGCGGCATCGCGCCGCACAGGCACGGCCGCCAGCATCGATACCGCAGGCAACAGGCTGGCGACGGCCAGCAACACGCTTTCAGGGGGCATGGGAAGGACTTCGTTGTGGAGACCCGTGCATGGTGCGGGCGCCGACTCGTTCTGTAAAATTCATTGATTGGAACGATTCAATCTTTAAAATAGAACGATGCTTGTCGAGCGACTGAACTTCCACCACCTGCACTACTTCTGGCGCGTGGCCAAGGCAGGGCACCTCACCCAGGTCGCGAACGAGCTGCACGTCTCGCAGTCGGCGTTGTCGAGCCAGATCCGGCAGCTGGAAGACCACCTGGGCGCCGCGCTGTTTGAGCGCACCGGCCGCCGGCTGGTGCTCACGCAGAGCGGCGAGATGGTGCTGTCGTACGCCGAGAACATCTTCGGGCTCGGACAGGAGCTCCTGGGCCGGCTCAAGGGCAGCGGCGAAGGCTCGACGCGCCTTCGCGTGGGGAGCGTGGCGACGCTGTCGCGCAACTACCAGGAGAACTGGATCCGGCCGCTGCTCGCCGATCCGGGTGTGACGCTGACGCTGGAGTCGGGGATGCTCGACGACCTGCTGCGCCGCCTGCTGCAGCACCAGCTCGACGTGGTGCTTGCCAACGAGGCCGTGCCGGCCCATCCCGACCGGCCCCTGCACTGCCGCTTCCTCGGCAGCCAGAACATCTCGCTAGTCGGCCCTGCGGCCGTGTGGCGCGGCCGCTCGCTGCGGATGCCCGAGGACCTGGGCGGCCTGGAGCTGGCCGTGCCCGGCCCGCGCCATGCGCTGCGCGGGCAGTTCGATGCCCTGTGCATGACGGCGGGTGTGGCCCCGCGCCTGCGGGCCGAGGTCGACGACATGGCGATGCTGCGCCTCGTGGCACGCGACAGCGGCTGGCTGACCGTGCTGCCCGAGGTCGTGGTGCAGGACGAACTGCGCACGGGCGTGCTGGTGAGTGTGGGACGCTCGACGAAGCTGCAGGAGAACTTCTACGCCATCACCACCTTGCATCGCCATCGCATGGAGCTGCTCGAGCGGTTGCTCGCGCAGCAGCCGGCGGCAAGGCGGAGACCGCGGATCGCGTCGCGGGCCGATCGTTCATAGGGAGCGCGCTCGGCTTTGCTCCGGCCAGCGGAAGCTCCTGCTGTTTCGCCTCCCTCGACAGCAAGCCGTGCGGTCGGGAGGCAGAAAGCCCTGCGCCCATGCCGGCGGCACGTGCTTGCTTTGCATCTGCGGCCCGCCCACCTGTCCGCCTGTCCACAGTACATTGCGCCGTCATGGACCGCCTTCAAAACATCGAGATCTTCGTGCGCGTGGCCCAGACCCAGAGCTTCGCCGAGGCGGCGCGGCAACTCCGGCTGGCCAGATCGGTGGTCACGGCCCGCATCAAGCAGCTGGAAGACCACGTCGGCGCGCCGCTGTTCCACCGCAGCACGCGCGTGGTCAGGCTCAGCGAGGTCGGCCGGGCTTTCCTGGCGGACTGCACCGGCCTCGTGGGCCGCGCCAACGACATCCTGGACCAGATGCGCGGCGCCCACGCGGGGCCTGCGGGTGCACTGCGCATCCATGCGCTGACGGGCTTCGTGCTCGGCCACTTCGCCGCGCCGCTGCATGAGTTCCAGGTGCGCTACCCGGACATCCGGCTCGAACTGATCGTGAGCGATGCCGTGGTCGATCCGGTCAAGGTCGGTGTCGATTGCGCCCTGCAGATTTTTCCTGCGGCCTCCACCGAGCTGGTGTCGCGCCCGCTGTTTCCCGTGCGGCGCGTGTTCTGCGCGACACCGGCATACCTGCGCAAGGCAGGCGTGCCCGAAAGCCCGCGCGACCTGCACAAGCACGCGCTCGGCCTCTATTCGGGATACCCGACGCGCGACAGGTGGACCTTTCACCACGACGGCGAGCAAGTCACGCTCTACATGAACGCGGCGCTGCTCACCAACAGCGTGCATCTGCTGCGCGAGTACGCTCTGGAGCATGCAGGCATCGTCTGCCTGCCGACCCTGGTGGCCGGCGACGCCATCCTGCGGGGCGATCTCCAGGTCGTCCTGCCCGAGCACCTGCTGTCGTCGTTCTCGCTCAGTGCGGTCTATGCGGGTACGTCGCGCAACGACTTCAAGCTGCGCCTGTTCATCGAGCACATCGCCGGCGCGTTCAGCAAGGTTCCCCAATGGGACGCCGACATGATCGCCAAGAAAATCCTGCCGGCCGAAGTGATCACGGATTGATGCAGCAGACCGGCTTGCGGGTTAACCCCGCCGATTGACCGGATTTCGCGAACAATGCGATCTGCATTGAGGGTCTACCGCGAGGCCAACGCGGCTCTTAGAGTCCAGCCCATCGCACACCCATGGGCCCAAGGCCACGGAGACACACCTCATGACGCAAGTCGCTTACCAGACGAAGTTCGGCTCGCTCAGGCAGTTCGAAAAAGGCCGCGTCGAGCCCATCGCCGATGACGTTCGCCACTATGCCTTCTCCAATTGCTTCGAGATCGCGAGCCACAGCGCGCCCTACGAGAAGGTCGTCTTCGGCCAGAACCAGATCTACGTGCTCGAGACGCTGCGCGCCGAAGGCACCTCGCCCTGGTACACCTGCGCGCACGACGAGTTCGCCCTGGTGATGGACGGCGAGGTCGAGGTGCACCTGGTCCAGCTCGACCCGGCGCAGCGCGTGAAGGACGCCGACCGCAACGGCGCCGTCCTGGTCCAGGGCGAGCCGGCAGGCAGGAAGATGGGCTGGATGAAGCTCTCGCGGGGCCACCAGGGCCTCCTGCCCAAGAACACGGCCTACCAGTTCCGCAGCCCCGGCGAGCCGGGCGTCATCGTGCTGCAGACCTGCAAGGGAGAACTCTCGGTCGAGAAGTGGGCCGACATCTGCCAGACCCATTGACTCGCCGCCAGGCTTCGCGCACTCCGTGTCGCTACGCCAACCCCCTGCCGGGGGCCACACCCGAGGCCCGGCAGCGCCGGGTCGGCGGTGTTCCACGAAGGATGCAGGCCGCCGGCTCAGACCAGACAAGGACAACACCATGAACGCACCCGCAGAACTCGCCAGCGTCATCGCATCGCAGCCGAACGCATCGCTCGGCTACAAGGACTTCTCGCTCGGCAACTTCAATTTCCGGCGCGACGAATACTTCGTCCACATCACCTGGAAGACACGCGACGGCCGGCCGATGAGCCACACCATGGACGCCGGCAACTACCTGCGGGCGCTGATGCGCGACGTGGCCTGGGGCTTCTTCTATGGCTGGGTGAACTTCGACCATGTGTTCGGCACGGTCAACCACTACCAGTCCGTCGACCTGTACGCCGGCAGCTTCAACGGCACGATGAAGGAAGCGGGCATCGACCTGCTCGAGAATTTTCCGACGGCGCAGATCCGCGCCACCTTCGAGGCGATGCTCGACGACTGGACCAACGAGACCTTCGACCCGTTCGCGGCGCCCCAGGAGACCGGCTCGCCCTACGGCCCGAAGAATGGCTACAACACGGCCAAGATCACGCGCGCGCGTGAACTCGCGACGCGCTGCGTCGGGCTCAAGGGCGATCTGGACCTGCGCAGCGATGCCAGCGGCGCGCCCGTCAACCGGGCGTTCGCCGACGTGCCGCAGGAACAGCCGGAACTCCACCCGGAGCCCGGCTTCGAGAACGACGTGCACGCGTTCAACCTGTTCGGCTTCCTGAGCCGCTCGCAGGTGACGTGGAACCCCAGCTTCACGTCGGTGGTGAAGCACAGCTTCATGTGCCCGACCACCGAGGAGCACATCCTGCCGATCATCCACGGCAACGACCGCGTCGAGTGGTTCTTCCAGATGACCGACGAGATCCACTGGGACTGCGCCGACAAGAACACCGGCAAGCCGATGGCCCGCGTGATCATGAAGGCAGGCGACATGTCCGCCATGCCGGCGTACTGCCGCCACCAGGGCTACAGCCCCAAGCGCTCGATGCTGCTGGTCTGGGAGAACGGTTCGCCGACGCTGGTCTACGAGATCCAGAAGGGCGAGTCACCGGAGATCCCGGTCAAATTCTGAGCGTTGCTCGCTCCCCTTGTCGCGGGGGAGCCGGGCGGGACCGACGGGTCCGCGCCCCACGTGACATCCCCCGACTTCAGCCCTCCCCGGTGGGGAGGGACAGGAACACCCATGCCCGCAGCCTCCATCCGCCACCAGCTTTTCATCGACGGCCGCTTCGTCGACGCCGAATCCGGCGAAACCCTCGCCTCGATCAATCCGCATGACAACACGCCCATCGCCGCGGTGGCGCTGGCCGGCAAGGCCGATGTCGACAAGGCGGTGGCCGCCGCGAACCGCGCCTTCCCGGCCTGGAGCCGCATGGCCGCGGCCGACCGCGGCCGCATCCTGCTCAGGCTCGCCGACCTGATCGAGGCCGACGCCGAGGCGCTGGCGCAGCTCGAATCGCTGGACACCGGCCATCCGATCCGCGACTCGCGCGCGCTCGACGTGCCGCGCACGGCGGCGTGCTTCCGCTACTTCGGCGGCATGGCCGACAAGTTCCAGGGCGAGACCATTCCGGTGGAGGCCGGCTTTCTCAACTACACGCTGCGCGAGCCGTTGGGCGTGGTGGGCCAGATCGTGCCGTGGAACTTCCCGCTGATGTTCACGAGCTGGAAGATGGCGCCGGCGCTGGCGGCAGGCAACTGCATCGTCATGAAGCCCTCAGAGATCACGCCGCTGAGCTCGCTGCGCATCGCCGAGCTGATGCAGGAGGCGGGGCTGCCCGACGGCGTGGTCAACATGGTCCCGGGCCTGGGCAGCGAGGTGGGGCAGTACATCGCCGAACACCCGGGCATCGCCAAGGTGGCGTTCACGGGCAGCACGGCCACCGGGCGCCGCGTGGTGCAGGCGAGCGCCGCGAACCTGAAGAAGGTGCAGCTCGAACTGGGCGGCAAGGGCCCGAACATCGTGTTCGAGGACGCGTTTCTGCCGGCCGCCGTCAACGGCAGCGCCTGGGCCATCTTCCACAACCAGGGGCAGGCCTGCATCGCCGGCTCGCGGCTGGTGCTGCACGAGAAGATCGCCGATGCCTTTCTCGACAAGTTCATTGCGCTCGCGCAGTCGATCCGGCTGGGCAACCCGCTCGACCCCGAGACCGAGATGGGCCCGCTCACGAGTGCGCTGCACCGCGACCGTGTCCTGGCGTATGTGGACCTCGCGCGCGAGCAGGGCGGCGAGGTGCTCGCCGGCGGCAGGGCACCCGGCGGCGAACTGGCGCGCGGCTGCTACGTGGAGCCGACGATCGTGCGCGCGCGCTCCTACCGTGACCGCGTGGCGCAGGAGGAGGTGTTCGGCCCGTTCGTGACGGTGCTGACCTTCAAGGACGACGCCGAAGCGATGGAAATCGCCAACGGCACGGACTACGGGCTGGGCAGCGGACTGTGGACGGGCAACTTGCAGCGCGCCCACAGGATGGCGCGCGATCTGCACGCAGGCATGGTCTGGATCAACAGCTACAAGCGCGTCAACCCGGGCTCGCCGTTCGGCGGCGTGGGCCAGAGCGGCTACGGCCGCGAGATGGGCTTCGACGCGATGCGCGAGTACACACACGTCAAGAGCGTCTGGGTGAACGTCGATGCGCAGATTCCCCCGCATTTCAAACGCTGACCCAGGAGATAACCCTCATGCACTCGATCCTCGCGCGCGGTCTGGCCGCCTGCGCACTCCTTCTCGCGGCATCGATGCCCGCGCAGTCCCAGACCTCGGCCTGGCCGAGCAAGCCGGTGCGCGTGGTGGTGGCCTTCCCGCCCGGCGGCATCGTGGACAACGTGGCGCGGCAGATCCAGCCGCGGCTGCAGGCGGCGCTGGGCCAGACCGTGATCATCGACAACCGGGGCGGCGCCGGCGGCACTGTCGGCTCGATGGAGGTCGCCCGCGCCGCGCCCGATGGCTACACGCTGCTGAGGGTGTTCGACAGCTATGCGACCTATCCGCTGGTGTACCCCAAGCTCGGCTTCGACGTCGCGAAGGACCTGGTCCCCGTCACGCAGATCGCGAGCAATCCGCTGGTGCTGGTGGTGAATCCCAAGGTGCCGGCGCAGGACCTCAAGAGCTTCGTCAGCCTGCTGAAATCGCAGCCCGGCCGCTTCAACTACGCGAGCGTAGGGCCGGGGTCCAGCAACCACCTGACCGCCGAGTACTTCAAGGCCGAGACCGGCACCTTCGTCACGCACATTCCCTACCGCGGCGGCGGCCCGGCCCAGCAGGATCTGCTCGGCGGCCAGGTCGAGATGATGTTCCTGTCCGCGGTGCTCGCGCAGCCCCACGTCAAGGCCGGCAAGCTCCGTGCGCTGGCGCAGACCGGCGCCCGCCGCGTGAGTGCCTATGCCGACGTGCCGACGGTGGCGCAGAGCGGCTACCCCGGCTTCGAGGTGAACTCCTGGGTCGGCATGCTGGCGCCGGCCGGCACACCGCGGCCGATCGTCGAGCGGATGCACGCGGAGATCCGCAAGATCGTCGCCGACCCCGCCTTCGCTGCGCGCCTGCAGGAGCAGGGCCTGGTCGGCATCGCCAACACGCCCGAGGAGTTCGCAGCCCGGCTCAAGCTCGAGCAGGACAAGTGGACGCGGCTGGTGCGCGAGCGCCAGCTCAGCCTCGAATAGGCGAGCGATGCGCACCCGCGACTTCATCCATACGAGCCGTGCGCAGCGCGTCGTCTTCGGCGTGGGCGCGCTGCAGCACCTGGCCAGGGAGATCGACGCCTTGGGCGCGCGCCGGGCGCTGGTGCTCTGCACGCCCGAGCAGCGCGGCCAGGCCGAGCGCGTCGCCGACATGCTCGGCGCCCATGCGGCGGGCGTGTTCGACCGCGCGGTGATGCACGTTCCGATCGACACGGCCCGCGAGGCGCGTGCCCAGGCGCAGCGGCTCGATGCGGACTGTGCCGTGGCGATAGGCGGCGGCTCCACCACGGGGCTGGGCAAGGCCATCGCGCTCGATTCGGGCCTGCCGATCGTGGCGATCCCGACCACCTACGCGGGCAGCGAGATGACGCCGATCTACGGGCTCACCGAGCAGGGCCTGAAGAAGACCGGCAGCGACCCCCGCGTGCTGCCGCGCACCGTGATCTACGACCCCGAACTCTCACGCACGCTGCCGGTGGACCTGAGCGTGACCAGCGGCATCAACGCCATCGCGCATGCGGCCGAAGGGCTCTATGCGCGCGACGGCAACCCGGTGATGGACCTGATGGCCGAGGAGGGCATTGCCGCGCTGGCGCGCGCGCTGCCGGCCATCGGCGTGCGCGCCGACGACATCGACGCGCGCAGCGACGCGCTCTATGGCGCCTGGCTCTGCGGCAGCGTGCTGGGCAGCGTCGGCATGGCGCTGCACCACAAGCTGTGCCACACGCTGGGCGGCAGCTTCAACCTGCCGCACGCGCAGGTGCACACGGTCGTGCTGCCGCATGCGCTGGCGTTCAACGCCGCGGCGGCACCACAGGCGATGGCGCGCATCGCCCGTGCGCTGCGCACGCCGGCCGCCGCGCAGGGCGTCCAGGACCTGGCCCGCGCCAACGGCGCACCGATCGCGCTGCGCGACATCGGCATGAAGGAAGACGACATTGATCGCGCAGCCGACATCGCGGTGCAGAACCCGTACTGGAATCCGCAGCCTTTCGGCCCCGCGCAGCGCGACGCCATCCGAGCACTGCTGCAGCGCGCCTGGGCCGGCGCGCCGCCGGTCGAGCCCGCATTCCCGTTCGCACACTCAACGACAGGCAGACAGCCATGAACCTCAATCGCAGACAGTTCACCCATGCCGGCGCCGCGCTCGTGGCGGCGGGCGCGAGCCCGCTGGTTTTCGCGGCCGATACGCTGAAGATCGGCTACGTGTCGCCACAGACCGGTCCGCTCGCACCCTTCGGCGAGGCCGACAAGTGGGTCATCGAGCAGATGAAGACGGCGTTCAAGGAGGGCATCAGCGTGGGTGGCAGGAAGTACGCCGTGCAGATCGTTCTGAAGGACAGCCAGTCCAACCCCAACCGGGCGGGCGAGGTCGCGAACGACCTGATCCTTAAGGACAAGGTCGCGCTGGTGCTGACCGCCGGCACGCCCGAGACGGCCAATCCGGTGTGCGATGCCTGCGAACTCAACGAGGTGCCCTGCGTGTCGACGGTGGTGCCGTGGCAGCCGTGGTTCTTCGGCCGCAAGGGCGATCCGGCCAAGGGCTTCAACTGGACGTACCACCTGTTCTGGGGCCTGGAGGACGTCATCGGCACCTACACCAGCGGCTGGAAGACGGTGGCCACCAACAAGAAGGTGGGCGGGCTGTTTCCCAACGACGGCGACGGCAATGCCTGGGGCGACAAGGAGCTCGGCTTTGCGAAGCCGCTCGCGCAGATGGGCTTCACGCTCACCGATCCGGGCCGCTTCCAGAACGGCACGCAGGACTTCTCGGCGCAGATCGCGGCCTTCAAGCGAGACGGCGTGGAGATCGTCACGGGCGTGGTGATTCCGCCCGACGCCAAGACCTTCCTGACCCAGGCGAAGCAGCAGGGCTTCACGCCCAAGGTCATCACGCTGGGCAAGGCGCTGCTGTTCCCGGGCGCCATCGAGGCGCTGGGCGATCTCGGCCACGGCCTGAGCACGGAAGTGTGGTGGAGCCCCTCGCATCCGTACACGTCCAGCCTGACGCGGCAAAGCGCCAAGGCGCTGGCCGAGGCCTACGAAGCGGGCACGAAGAAGCAGTGGACGCAGCCCATCGGCTTCGCGCATGCGCTTTTCGAGGTGGCGTCGAGCGCCCTGTCGCGCGCCGCGTCGCTCAAGCCGGCGGACGTGCGCGATGCGGTGGCGGCGACCGCCATCGATTCGGTGGTGGGCCCGGTGAAATGGGGCGGCCCGGGTCCGATGAAGAACGTGAGCAAGACGCCGCTCGTGCTGGGACAGTGGAACAAGGGCAGCAAGTACAAGGTCGAGCTGACCATCGTCAACGACGACATGGCGAAGAACATCCCGACCGCCGGGACGCTGAAGCTGCTCTGAGATGGCGCTTCTCGCCCTTCATTCCGTCAGCAAGGCCTACGGCGCGCTCCAGGTCACCGACCACATCACGCTGGCGGTGCAGCAGGGCGAGACGCTCGGCATCCTCGGGCCCAACGGCGCGGGCAAGACGACGCTGTTCAACCTGATCTCGGGCGACGTGCGCGTGGATGCCGGCCGCGTGGCGTACGGGGGGCGCGACATCACCGCGCTCAAGCCGCACCAGCGCTGCCATGCGGGCATCGGCCGCAGCTACCAGGTGCCGCAGCCCTTCGGCAACATGAGCGTGTTCGAGAACCTGGTGACCGCGGCCTGCTTCGGCGGGCAGCAGCGCGAAGCCGAGGCCTGGCAGACCGCGCACGAGATACTGGGCCAGACAGGTCTCATGGCCCATGCCAACCAGCCGGCCGGCAGCCTCACCCTGCTCAACCGCAAGCGGCTCGAACTGGCGCGCGCACTCGCGACCCGGCCACGCCTGCTGCTGCTCGACGAGATCGCCGGCGGGCTGACCGAGCACGAGGCGAAGCAGCTGGTCGACGAACTCGAGCGCATCAAGGCCCAGGGCGTGACCATGATCTGGATCGAGCACGTGGTGCATGCCCTGCTGGCGTTGGCCGACCGGCTGCTCGTCATCAACTTCGGCCGCAAGCTCGCCGAGGGCGAGCCGCATGCGGTGATGAAC
>CAJYQC010000500.1 GCA_913776885.1 uncultured Variovorax sp. | reverse complement strand
CTGGAGTTCAGACGTGTGCTCTTCCGATCTGATCCCGATCCGCCGCGCGATTGCGGCTTGAAACAGCACAGCTAGCGCGGCTGGAAAGCGATGAGCCCCATGCCCGCGAGGCACACCGCCACGCCAGCCACGTCCCACGCCGTCGGCCTGATGCCATCCACCGCCCACAGCCAGGCGATCGCCACGCCGATGTACACGCCGCCATAAGCGGCATAGACACGCCCGGCGGCCGTCTCGTGCAGTGTGAGCAGCCATGCGAACAGGGCGAGGCTGATCGCAGCGGGCACCAGCAGCCATACGGAGCGGTCCTGCTTGAGCCAGAGATAAGGCAGATAGCAGCCGACGATTTCCGCGAGCGCGGTAGCAACATAGAGAAGAATGGTCCGCATGCGTGGATTGTGCGGCGCTGGTCGCAGCGCGCTTACCGGCAATGCACGCGGGGCCATTGCTTGATAGGCCTGGGTCGCGTCCCTACACTCGCGCGAATGGCCCGTCCTTCGTTCGACTCCCGCAAACACGCTGCGCTCGGTGCAGCGCGCGCTGGTGACGTCGCGACCACGGCGACCATGGCCGCCTACCGACGCACCTGCGCACTTTCCTGAGCCCGGCGGTCCGCTACCCTTCCTTCTGATGCGCGAACCATTGACCGCCGGGCACCCGCCGCGCGGCCGCGACGCCGTTCATTCCATTCCTCACTGACGGCGCCGCACTCGACTGGAGTGCTTCATGCTTGCAACCATTCACGGAGAGCGCACGCTCACCGAACTCGACTTCGTCCGCCTGGGCAAACTGGCGGACCACCAGCTTCCGCCGGCGCTCGCCGAACTGCTCGACGCAGCGGAGGTGCTGCCCTCGCGCGAAATCCCGGCAGACCTCGTGACGATGAATTCCCAGGTGGAAATCGAAGACCCGGCCACGGGCCAGCGCCAGCAGATCACGCTGTGCTACCCCGGCGACTCGCAGCCGGGCGCGGGCTTCGTCTCGGTGCTGTCGCCGGTGGGCATCGGGTTGCTGGGCGTGAAGGCCGGCGCACTTGCCAGCTGGCACATGCCCAATGGCACGGAAGGCTGCGCACGCGTATCGGCGGTGCTCTTCCAGCCGGAGGCCAGCGGCGACTACACGCGCTGAAGCCGATCGGCTCGCGCTCAATGCTTGATGATTGCGCTGGTGCGATCCTTGGCGCTGTCGATGGTCGCGCTCACGGAACTCGTGTTGATCGCCAGGGCTACCAACACGGCGCCCACGAAGGCCGGGTCCGCGGGACTGTCGAAGTTCGAAGCGCCCGCAATGGCCAGTGCTTGCTGCACCTGCTGGCGGGTCAGTTCCGCAGCCGCTTCTCCAACGATGTTCTTCTTGGTCGCCATCTGAAACTCCTGGAAGTGGGAGCCAGACTGTAGCTTTGGAGACCACGCAGGCGGCTCCGCAGCGACCGTTGCGGGTCGGCGGCTGTCCGGCAAGCCGATTCGAAATCTCTGAAACCGAAGATCAGGGGTCTCTTGGAGGCACAAGCCCCCGATCACTCCCGATCAAGACAAGCGAACCTGAGCCGCCGCATCGTGTTCGATCACTCTGGACTGCGGCAAGACCGCCCCGATCAGTCTCGACTTGTCAAACACCTTGAGTCGTCGTTGAAGTCGTCCCACGCGGGATAAGCACTTTCGATCGAGTTCCTGGAGACACGCTAGAATCCGCGCCTGCTGCGGGTGTAGTTCAATGGTAGAACAACGCCCTCTAGGGAAAACGCCACAGTTTTTCTAAAACCTACGCCAAAAGCTACGCTTCGGCGTCGTCTTTATGCCTTCGGTCGGCGCTAATCGAGTCGAGATTCAATCGCTTCTGCTTCGGGCGCAGCATCGTCGACCGCTGGGCCGGCCTCGATCACGTCCACCGACGGCAGCATCAACATATCCCGCGCCTCTTCCACGGTGCAGGTCAGCCAGCGATCAAAGTCGTGCTCCTCGAGCGGCACCACCGAGCGCTTGTCGAAGATCTCCAATCCGGTCGCCTTGTCGATCTCGATCCTGTGCATGCGTGACATCAGCGGGTGCAGGTTCGCGTTGATGGTCAGCATGGTGTAGCTGTCCCAGACCTCGCCTGTCTGCAGGTCCGTCCACGTGTCCCACAGGCCTGCGATGCCCCAGGGCCTGCCGTCCGCGCGCTTGAAGCGCCACCACTGGTTCTTCCCGGACTCCCAGTTCGGCTCATCGAAGCTGCTGGCCGGGATGATGCAGCGCTGGCCCTTCTTCCAGGCGCTACCGTAGGTAGGCGATTTCTCCATCCGATCGGTACGCGCGTTGACCGTGCTCAGCCGCTTGCCTTTCACCTCGCCTTTGCGAGGTTTAGTCTGCGGAATGTTCGAGCTCGACCAGGGCGGGATCATTCCCCACTGCCCAACCACCAGCTCTCGCGCGTACTCGGTCACGTCGCGCGCGCGGCGCATGAAGGGTGCCTTGCGCAGCGGGTTCATGCTGCGCAGCCAGCGTTCCGCAGTGCGTCCGCCGATTGCGCCTCATGCACTTCGCGGTCATCGCCATGGATGAGGGCGGCGAGTGCCAGCAGATTCTCCGGCAGGTCGTCGACGATCAGCAGTTTGGCAGTGGTGTGGCTTAGCATGCG
>CAJYQC010000499.1 GCA_913776885.1 uncultured Variovorax sp. | reverse complement strand
TGGATGCTGCTCCTCGGCATGCTGGAAGAAGAACCGCACCTCGCCGGGCACCTGCGCGCGCAGCCCCGCGAGCAGGCGCGCCGCGCCCAGCAGCATCGCGGCGTGGCCGTCGTGCCCGCAGGCGTGCATGACGTTGGGCCTGCCCGAGGCGTAGTCGCAGTGCTTCTGGTCCTGCAGGGGCAGCGCGTCGATGTCGGCGCGCATCGCCAGCGTTCGCCCCTTTCGTCCGCCCGCCAGCCGGGCCACGAGGCTGGTCGGCGTGGGCCGGCTCACTTCCAGCCCCTTGATGGCGGCGAGCTCGCGCTCGAGGAAGCTGGCGGTATCCACCTCCTTGAACGACAGCTCCGGATGCCGGTGCATGTGGCGCCGCCACGCGACCACCTCGGCATGCTGGCGCTGCGATTGCACGTCGATGGTCTGTGCGATGTCGGCGGGCGAGAAGCGCGTGCTGAATACCTTCATGGCGCCATGGCTCATTCGGGGCTGATGCCTGCGGCCTGCACGATGCGCCGGTTGCGCGCCAGCCCGCTCTCGATCTGCGAGCGGAAGGCCTCGGCAGAACCGCCTGCGGCATCCGCACCCATTTCCTTCAGGCGCGCGACCAGCGACGGGTCGCGCAGCGCGGCGACGGCCGCGTCGTGCAGCTTCTTCTGGATGGCGGGCGGCGTCTTCGCCGGTGCGACCAGGCCGAACCAGGTCATGGCGAGCTCGTTGAGATCCGGCTGGCCGAGCTCCTTGAGCGTGGGCACCGAAGGCAGCGCCTCCAGCCGCCTCGAGGCGCCCACGGCGAAGGGCAGCAGCTTGCCGCTCCTGATGTGCGCGGCCGATGAGGGGTATTGGTCGATCGACACCTCGGTCTCGCCCGACAGCGCCGCAGTCAGGGCCGGCCCCATGCCGCGATACGGTACGTGACGCAGCTTGAACCTGAGATCGGTATTCATCGCCTCGATCAGCAGATGGCTGATGGAGCCGGAGCCCGACGAACCGATGTTGTAGACGTCCGGCCTGGCGCGCACCTCGGCCACCACCTGCGCGAAATCGCGTCCCGGAAACGAGGGGTGCACCATGAACACCGACGGCACTCTCGCCAGCAGGGTGATGGGCGCCAGGTCTTTCAGCGGATCGACCCGGTTGGCCTTCAGCAGGATCGGGTTCACCGTCAGCGTGCTCACGGTGCCGATGCCCACGGTGTAGCCGTCCGCTTCGGCCCGGGCCACGGCCTCGGAGCCGATCATGCCGCCGCTGCCCGTACGGTTGTCCACGGTCACCGGCTGGCCGAGCGTGGCCTGCATCCTCTCGGCCACCAGGCGGGCGAGGAGGTCGGTGGACCCGCCGGGCGCGAAGGGCACGATCAGCTTGACCGGGCGCTGCGGATAGGCGTCCTGCGCGAGGACCGGGAGCGCGAAGAGGCCCAGCAGGGCCGCGGGGATGACGGCAAGCCGACGACGTGAAAATTGCATGAGGCCACGGACGTGTGTAAGACGAAAGTGGCTGGATTATGTTGACGCGGTCAATCGGCTTCCAATAGATTCGCGGCCACCGCGATAAGCAAATCCGATACCCCGAGCCACCATGTCCGCCGCGACGCCAGCCTCCTCCGTCCTCTACGCCCGGCTGATCGCGAAGGCTCGTCTGCGGCACCTGCAGCTGCTGGTGGCGGTCGCCGATTCGGGCAGCGTGCGGCGCGCGGCCGAGCAGATCGGCATGAGCCAGCCCGCCGCGACGCAGGCCCTGGCGGACATCGAGGGCCTGCTGGGCACGCCGTTGTTCGAGCGCCACGTGCGGGGCATGCGGATCACCGCCGCCGGCCGTGCGGTGGTGCCGATGGCGCGCAACACCCTGAACGCCTTGCGTGCAACGACCGACACGGTGCACGCGCTGCAGGCCGGCGCCAGCGGCGTGCTGCGCGTGGGCGCGATCACGGCCGGCGTCTCCGGGCTGCTGTGCCAGGTGCTGCCGTCGTTCGGAGCGCGCTACCCGGCGCTGCGCATCGAGGTGCTGGAGGCGACGGGCGACCAGCTCCTGGCCGACGTGATGTCCGGCCGCGTGGACGTGGCGCTGTGCCGCCAGCCGCGCGAACTGCCCGCGCCCTGCACCTTCGAGCGGCTCGCGCCCGACGTTCCATGGATCGCGGCGGGCCGCCGCCATGCGCTCACGCGCAAGGCCCAGCCGACGCTGGCCGATCTGCGCGCCGCACGCTGGATGGCGCCGCTGCAGGGTATCGGCGTGCGCACCGTCTTCGATGCGCTGTTCGACCCGCCCGACGCACCGAAGCCCGAGCTCCATCCGATCTCGACCACCTCGCTGCCGCTGGTGCTCGAGCTGCTGCGCAGCCACCGCGTGATCACGCTGGTGCCGCGCAGCATCATCGCGCCCTTCGTGGAGTGGGGGCTGGTCGCGCGCGTGCCCTACGACTTCGACGCCGAACTGGACAGCCTCGGCGTGCTGCGCAGCCCCGAGAACGACAGCCCGGCCGTCGCCGCCTGCGTGGCGGCGCTGCGCGAGGCAGCGCGCGCGGAGACAGCCGCCTGGACCGCCTGATCCGCGCGACCTGCCCCAGCGGCCGGCCCGGCGCTCAGCGCGCCAGCACCGGCTTCAGCGCCACGCCCGTGTGCGTGCCCAGCCGCACCACCTCTTCGGGCGGCGCTGCCGCGACGACGCGCCCGCCGGCACTGCCGCCCTCGGGGCCGAGGTCGACGATCCAGTCGGCCTCGGCGATGAGGTCGAGGTCGTGCTCGATCACCACCACGCTGTGGCCGCCGTTCACCAGCCGGTGCAGCACGTGGATCAGCTTCTCGACGTCGGCCATGTGCAGGCCCACGGTCGGCTCGTCGAGCACGTACAGCGTGTGCGGCGCCTTCTGGCCGCGGCGGGTGATGTCGTCGCGCACCTTGCTGAGCTCGGTGACCAGCTTGATGCGCTGCGCCTCGCCGCCCGAGAGCGTGGGCGAGGGCTGCCCCAGCGTGAGGTAGCCGAGGCCCACATCCTTCAGCAGCTGCAGCGGGTGGCTGATGTTGGGCATGCTCGCGAAGAACTCGACGGCCTCGTCGACTTCCATCTTCAGCACGTCGCCGATGCTCTTGCCGCGCCAGCTCACCGCCAGCGTCTCGGGGTTGAAGCGCGCGCCATGGCACACCTCGCAGGGCACCTTCACGTCGGGCAGGAAGCTCATCTCGATGGTGCGCACGCCCGCGCCCTCGCAGCCCGGGCAGCGGCCTTCGCCGGTGTTGAAGCTGAAGCGCGCCGGGCCATAGCCGCGCGCCTTGGCTTCGAGCGTGTCGGCGAAGAGCTTGCGGATCGTGTCCCAGAAGCCGATGTAGGTGGCCGGGCAGCTGCGCGGCGTCTTGCCGATGGGCGTCTGGTCGACCTCGAGCACGCGGTCGACGGTTTCATAGCCCTCGACCTTGCGGCAGCCCGCCCACGCGGGGCGCTTGCCGGCGGCATCGGCGTCGCGGCCGGCCTTGGTCATGCGCTGCGTCACGATGGCCTGCACGTTGGCCAGCAGCACGTCGCGCGCGAGCGTCGACTTGCCCGAGCCGCTCACGCCGGTGACCACCACGAGCCGGCGCAGCGGCAGCGTGGCCGTCACGTCCTGCAGGTTGTGCAGGTTGGCGCCGTGCACCGTGAGCCACTCGCCGCTCTCCTCGGCCTTGGGGTCGGGCGACGGGATCAGGCGGCGCGCCTGCAGCGGATGCCGGATGGCGTCGCGCAGGTAGCGGCCGGTCTGCGAGTCGTCGGCCTTCTGGATGTCGGCGACCGTGCCCTCGGCCACCAGGCGGCCGCCGCGCTTGCCGGCGCTCGGGCCGATGTCGATGATGTGGTCGGCGCGGCGGATGGTGTCTTCGTCGTGCTCCACGACCACCAGCGTGTTGCCCTTGTCGCCGAGCTTGTGCAGCGCGTCGAGCAGGATCTGGTTGTCGCGTGCGTGCAGGCCGATGGTCGGCTCGTCGAGCACGTAGCACACGCCCTGCAGGTTGCTGCCGAGCTGCGCCGCCAGGCGGATGCGCTGCGCCTCGCCGCCCGAGAGCGTAGGCGCGCCGCGGTCCAGCGTGAGGTAGCCCAGGCCCACCTCCTCCAGGAACTCGAGCCGGCTGCGAATCTCGGGCACGAGGTCGCGCGCGATCTCGGCTTCACGGCCATCGAGCGCGAGCCCCTCGAACCACTGGCGCACCTCGGTCACGCTCATGCGCGCGAGCTCGGTGATGCCGATGCCGCCCGTGCCGTCGGCCGCGGTGCCGAAGCTCACCGCGCGCGCGGTGGCGTTCAAGCGCGTGCCCTGGCAGGTCGGGCAGGCCACGTCGGCCAGGTCTTCCACCTCGGGCTCCGCGAAAGTCTGCTCGCGGCCCTTGCTGTCGTCGGCCAGCACGGAGTCGTCGAACACCTTGCGCTGGTCCTTGCTGAGCTTGACGCCGGTGCCCACGCAGTCGGGGCACCAGCCGTGCTTGCTGTTGTAGCTGAACAGGCGCGGATCGAGCTCGGCGTAGCTGGTGCTGCACACCGGGCAGGCGCGCAGCGTGGAGAACACGTTCACGCGGCCGATGCCTGCGGCGGACGCGCCCGCCATCATCGCGGCGCGCAGGCCGTCGAGATCGCTGAGCACGTGCACCACGCCCTTGCCATGCTCCAGCGCCTTGGCCAGCGCCGCGCGCAGTTCGTTCTCGTTCGAGGGCAGCACGTCGAGGCTGGCCACGGGCAGCTCGATGCTGTGCTCCTTGAAGCGGTC
>CAJYQC010000498.1 GCA_913776885.1 uncultured Variovorax sp. | reverse complement strand
AACAGGCGCCGCGTTCCATGAGCGCCGTCGTGCCCCCACCCCGACCCTCCCCCAGCGGGGGAGGGAGGAGGCCCAGGAACACCGCGGAACCGGCTCTGCCGGGCCGCTGGTGTTGCCCCCGGAAGGGGGTTGGCGGAGCGACACGAAGTGCGCGCAGCCTGGGGGAGAGCCATTTTTTTGGGGAGGGCCATTTCTTTCAGAACTGTCAGTTAGTCGACAGCGAGGGGTTTGATGCCGGCTCCTAGAGTCCCCGCATCATGGTCCTCTCCGACGCCCCATCCCTCCCGCGCGCGGCCCTCGCGCTGGCCGCCTTGCTCCTCGCGGGCTGCGCCGTCGGCCCCGACTACGTCCGCCCGCAGCTGGACGTACCAGCCGCCTTCAAGGAAACCGGCGGCCCCTGGAAGACCGCCGCCCCGCAGACCATCGACGCCGACCATCCCTGGTGGGACGCCTTCGGCGACGGCACGCTCAGCGCGCTGATCGTGCAGGCCAACGCGGCCAACCAGAACATCCGCGTGGCCGAGGCCCAGTACCGCCAGGCGCAGGCGCTGGCCGCCGCGGCGCGTGCGGGCTTCTTTCCCTCTGTGGGCCTCAACGCCGGCGCCACGCGCGCGCAGACCAACAACACCGGCACCGTCAAGCTCAGCACCACCGATACGCTCGGCCTGGCCGCAAGCTGGGAGCCCGACATCTGGGGCGCGGTGCGCCGCTCGGTGGAGGCTGGCAATGCCGGCGTGCAGGCCAGCGCCGACGACCTGGCCGGCGCGCGGCTCAGCATCCAGACCACGCTGGCGCAGGACTACCTGCAGATCCGCGTGATCGACCTGCAGCGCAACCTCTACGCCAGCACCACCGCCGCCTACGCCAAGGCGCTCGAGCTCACGCAGCACCAGTACGCCGCAGGCACCGTGCTGCGCTCCGACGTGGCGCTGGCCGAGAGCCAGCTCAAGACCGCGCAGGCACAGGCCGTCGACCTCGAAGCCCAGCGCAGCCAGCTCGAACACGCCATCGCCGTGCTGACCGGGCAGGCGCCTGCGTCGTTCTCGCTGGCGCCGCTCGAAAGCTCGTCGAACCCGCCGACCGCCGAGTCGCTTTCGTCGGCCGCCGCGCTGCACCTGCAACTGCCGGTGACGCCCGCAGGCCTGCCTTCGGAACTGCTGGAGCGCCGCCCCGACATCGCCGGCGCAGAGCGCCGCGTGCAGGCCGCCAACGCCAACATCGGCGTCGCCAAGGCCGCCTACTACCCGCAGATCGTGCTCAGTGCCAGCGGCGGCTTCAGCGCGGCCACGCTGGGCACGCTGTTCAACACGCCCAGCCGCGTGTGGTCGCTGGGCGCGGCACTGGCGCAGACGGTGTTCGACGGCGGCCTGCGCAAGGCCCACACCGACCAGGCCGCGGCCGCCTACGACGCCTCCGTCGCGCAATACAAGCAGACCGTGCTCGCGGGCTTCCAGCAGGTGGAAGACAACCGCGCCACCCTGCGCGTGCTCGCCAACGAATCGGCGCTGCAGGCCGACGCCGTGCGCGCCGCGCAGCTCGCCGAGCGCTTGGCGCTGAGCCAGTACCGCGCAGGCACCGCCACCTACCTCAGCGTGGTCACTGCGCAGACGCTCTCGCTCACCAACCAGCGCACGGCCGCGCAGGTGCTCGGCCGCCAGCTGGCCGCCAGCGTCTCGCTGATCGCGGCCACGGGCGGCGGCTGGAATGCCGCCGACGCCGCAGCCACAGCAGATGCCGCACCGAAGACTTCCGGGAATTGATGCCATGACGACGAACGCAGAAACCACCACGCCTTCCTTGTTCCAGCGACGCTCCACCTGGCTCGCGAGCGCCACCCTGGTGCTCGTGCTCGGCGGCGGCGCATGGGCGCTGACCCACCACGCCGCCAACGCAGCCAAGCCCGATGCGCCGAAGAGCCCACCCGTGCAGGTGACCACCGCCCGCGTCACGCCGCAGACCGTGCAGGTCTATCGCTCGGGCATCGGCACCGTCGCGTCGATGGCCACCGTGACCGTCAAGGCGCGCATCGACGGCCAGCTCGACAAGGTCGGCTTCGTCGAAGGGCAGGACGTGAAGGCCGGCCAGCTGCTCGCCCAGCTCGACCCGCGCACGCTGCAGGCCCAGCTCGCGCAGGCGCAGGCGACGCGGGCGAAGGACCAGGCGACGCTGACCAACGCCCGCGCCGACCTCAAGCGCTACACCACGCTGATCGCGCAGGACGCCGCCACGCAGCAGCAGGTCGATACGCAGAAGGCCCTGGTCAACCAGCTCGAAGCCGCCGTGCAGAACGACGCGGCCCAGGTGCAGTACGCCGAGGTGCAGCTGAGCTTCACGCGCATCACCTCGCCGATGAACGGCCGGGTTGGGGCGCGGCTGGTGGACCCGGGCAAC
This sequence comes from uncultured Variovorax sp., assembly GCA_913776885.1. Lineage (GTDB taxonomy): Bacteria > Pseudomonadota > Gammaproteobacteria > Burkholderiales > Burkholderiaceae_C > Variovorax. Next base: position 3,181 of record CAJYQC010000498.1, on the reverse strand, counting down.
ATCGTGCACGCCACCGATGCCAACGGCCTGGTCGTCATCAACCAGATCGATCCGATCGCCGTGCAGTTCACCCTGCCCGAAGAGGCCGTGCAGGACATCAACCGCGTGCAGCAGCAGAGCAGCCAGCCGCTCTCGGTGGTGGCCTACGACCGCAGCGGCACGCAGATGCTGGGCACCGGCAAGCTGATATTGCTGAACAACCAGATCGACACCACCAGCGGCACCGTGCAGCTCAAGGGCAGCTTCGCCAACCCGCAGCACACGCTGTGGCCGGGCCAGTTCGTCAACGTGCGGCTGCAGCTCGACCGCCGGCCCGATTCGCTCACGCTGCCTGCCGCCGCGGTGCAGCGCGGCCAGGACAGCACCTACGTCTGGGCCGTCGATGCAGAGAACAAGGTCGCCAACGTGCCGGTGCACGTGGTGCAGATCGCCGACGGCACCGCCGTGATCGACAAGGGCTTGCAGGCCGGCCAGCGCGTGGTGATCGACGGGCAGTACAAGCTCAAGCCCGGCGCCACCATCGTCGAGCCGCCGCCCGCCGCCGCCATGAAGAATGCCGACGGCAAGAAGGTTGCCAGCGGGAGCAGCAATTGAGCATCTCCGCCGCATTCATCAAGCGCCCCATCGGCACCACGCTGCTGGCGCTGGCCATCCTGCTGGTCGGCGCGGCGGTGTTTCCGCTGCTGCCGGTGGCGCCGCTGCCGCAGGTCGACTTCCCGACCATCCAGGTCTCGGCCAACCTGCCGGGCGCCAGTCCGGAGACCATGGCGTCGAACGTGGCGCAGCCGCTGGAGCGGCAGTTCTCGCTGATCGCCGGGTTGTCGCAGATGACCTCGACCAGCGGCCTGGGTTCCACGCAGATCACGCTGCAGTTCGACCTCGACCGCAACATCGACGCCGCCGCGCTCGACGTGCAGGCCGCCATCAACGCATCGACCGGCCAGCTGCCCGCCAACCTGCCGAGCCCGCCGACCTTCCGCAAGGTGAACCCGGCCGACTCGCCCATCCTCATCCTGTCGGTGCAGTCGAAGACGCTGCCGCTGACCGAGGTGAACGACTACGCCGACAACATCCTCGCGCAGCAGATCTCGCAGATATCGGGCGTGGGCCTGGTCAACATCGGCGGCGTGCAGAAGCCGGCGGTGCGGGTGCAGCTCGATCCGGCCAAGCTCGCGGCGCTGGGCCTGAGCCTGGAAGACGTGCGCACCGTGCTCGCATCGGCCACCGTCAACGCGCCCAAGGGCACCATCGACGGGCCCAGCCAGAGCTTCACCGTCTACACGAACGACCAGCTGCTGAAGGCCAAGCCGTGGAACGACGTGGTGCTGGCCTACCGCAACGGCGCGCCCATCCGCGTGAGCGACCTGGGCGTGGCGGTGGACGGCCCCGAGAACGCCAAGATCGCCGGCTGGGCCTATGCCGGCGCCGCCGCGCCCGAGGGCAGCAGCGTGCAGAACGGCCGCTCCATCGTGCTGGCCATCACCAAGCAGCCGGGCGCCAACGTCATCGAGACGGTCGACCGCATCAACGCCGCGCTGCCCAGGCTGAAGGCCTCGATCCCGCCGACGGTGGAGGTCAACGCCATCATCGATCGCACCCAGACCATCCGCGCCTCGGTGAAGGACGTGGAGTTCACGCTGCTCTTGACCATCGCGCTGGTGGTGGCCGTGATCTTCGTGTTCCTGCGCAACGTGCCGGCCACGCTCATCCCCAGCGTGACGGTGCCGCTCGCGCTGCTGGGCACTGTGGCGGTGATGTACCTGCTGGGCTACAGCCTCGACAACCTCTCGCTCATGGCGCTGACCATCGCGGTCGGCTTCGTGGTGGACGACGCCATCGTGATGCTGGAGAACATCTACCGCTACGTGGAAGAGGGCATGTCGGCGGTCGAGGCCGCGTACAAGGGCGCGGGCGAGATCGGCTTCACCATCATCTCCATCTCGGTGTCGCTGGTGGCGGTGTTCATTCCGCTGCTGCTCATGGGCGGCATCGTGGGGCGGCTGTTCCGCGAGTTCGCGGTGACGGTCACGCTCACCATCGTGGTCAGCGTGGTTATCTCGCTCACGCTCACGCCCATGCTGTGCTCCCGCTTCCTGAAGAACGAGCACGGCAGCAAGCACGGGCGGCTCTACCAGCTCTTCGAGCGCGGCTTCGACGCGATGCTCGGCGCCTACAAGCGCGGGCTGCACGTGGTGCTAGACCACCAGTTCATCACGCTCATGACCTTCATCGCCACGGTGGCGGCCACGGGCGTGCTGTTCGTGTTCATTCCCAAGGGCTTCTTCCAGCAGCAGGACACGGGCTTCATCTCGGGCTTCGCCGAATCGGCGCAGGACGCCTCCTTCGCGTCGATGAACGCCCGCATGGTCGAGCTGGCCGACGTGGTGCGCAAGGACCCGGACGTCACCGGCTTCGGCATGAACGGCAGTTCCTCCACCTACAACACCGGCAACTTCTACATCAGCCTGAAGCCCAAGGACGAGGGCCGCACCGCCAGCGCCGACGAGATCATCGCGCGGCTGCGACCGCAGCTGGCCAAGGTGCAGGGCGTGAACATGTTCCTGCAGGCGGGCCAAGACATCCGCGTGGGCGGCCGCGCATCGCGCACGCAGTACCAGTACACGGTGACCGACGCCAACCTCGACGAGCTCAACACCTGGGCGCCGAAGCTGCTGGAGCGCTTCAGGCAGCTGCCCGAGATCACCGACCTGGCCACCGACCAGCAGAACGCTGCCGCCTCGGCTGTGCTCACCATCGACCGCGACCGCGCATCGAGCTTCGGCATCTCGCCGGCCACCATCGACGCCACGCTGTACGACGCCATCGGCCAGCGCCAGGTGGCGCAGTACTTCACCCAGCTCAACAGCTACCACGTGGTGCTGGAGGTCACGCCCGCGCTGCAGCAGGACCCGGCGCTCTTCAGCAAGCTGTACCTGAACTCGCCCATCACCGGCCAGCAGGTGCCGCTGTCGACCTTCGTGAAGGTGGACACCAGTAAAACCGCCTACCTCTCGATCAGCCACCAGGGCCAGTTCCCGGCCGTGACCATCTCGTTCAACCTCGCGCCGGGCCATGCGCTGGGCGACGCGGTGAACGCCATCAACAAGGCGCAGGCCGACATGGGGCTGCCGCAGTCGCTCACCGGCTCGTTCCAGGGCACGGCGCAGGCCTTCCAGGATTC
>CAJYQC010000497.1 GCA_913776885.1 uncultured Variovorax sp. | reverse complement strand
CAGGAGCATCGCTTCGTCGCTCACGCCCACCCAGTGGTCGAGCGCGGTGAGCGGCATCACCGTGGGCGGCGTCGGCGGGTTGTGCATGACCCAGAAGTAGAGAACGAAGAAGCCCGTGATGCCCGCCGTGGTGCCGATCATCTTCGCCACCCAGTGCGTGGCGATGCGGCGGCCGACCGCCCGGTACCAGGGCGCCGGAGATGAAGGGGAGGAGGAGTCGGGGGGAGAGGAGGGCGCGGCGCGGCAGGTCATCGGCGTTGCAGCTTATGCAACTGCATTGCGTGAACATTGCGCCGGCCGGGCGAGGGGCCTCTCCTAGAATGGCCGGCCTCTGCCCCTGCGTGGCCCGATATAGGTCCTCGATGGCCCTCGATGGCCTGCGGCCCCGCCGGCGGCTTCACCGGTTTCCCCATCTTCCAGCCTCCATGAGAATCCTGCTCGTCGAAGACGAAGTCGACCTCGCCCAGGCCCTGGCTTCCGCACTGCGGCAGAACCAGGCGGTGGTCGATGTGGCCGCCTCGCTGCGCCAGGCCGAAGACGCGGCGCTGTCCGCGCAGCACGACGTGATCGTGCTCGACCGCGGCCTGCCCGACGGCGACGGCCTTTCGCTGGTGGCCTTCCTGCGCCAGAACGACATTCCCGCCGCGGTGCTGGTGCTCACCGCGATGACCGACGTGGCCGAGCGCGTGCTGAGCCTCGACGGCGGCGCGGACGACTATCTCGCCAAGCCCTTCTCGATGGACGAGCTCATGGCACGCGTGCGCGCGCTGGCGCGGCGTCCCGCGGTGCGCGCGAACCTCGTCATGACGCTGGGACAGCTGCGCTTCGACCACCACACGCGGCAGGCCCACGTGGGCGACGAGTGCCTCACGCTGCCGCGGCGCGAGCTGCTGGTGCTCGAGGCGCTGCTGGAGCACCGCGGCCGCACCGTGCTGCGCGAGGCTATGCAGGACCGCGTCTACGGCCACGCGGAAGACATCCAGTCGAACGCGCTCGACACGCACATCTCGCGGCTGCGCTCCAAGCTCGACAAGGCCGGCGCGCAGGTCGAGATCCATGCCATCCGCGGCGTGGGCTACCTGATCTGCGCGGCGCGTCCGGCGGCATGACCATCGCATGAAGCAAGGCCGTCTCTCGTTCCTCTCGCTGCTCTCGCTGCTTTCGCTGCGCTGGCAGCTGATCTGGAGCCTGATCCTGCTGCAGGTGGTGGTCGGCGTGCTCGTCATGGGCAGTTTTCTCGGCCTCGCCTGGGCGCTTGGGCGCGTGGTCGACGAGACCGGGCAGGAGACCATCAAGGCGATCCAGCGTGCGCTGGTGCTGGCGCCCGACGGCAAGCTCGCGATAGAACCCACGCCGGAGGTGCAGCGCCTGCGCGAGGCCGATCCGCCATTGTGGTTCGTCGCGCGCGACAGCCGGGGCTCCGAACTGCGCAACGGCGAGGTGCCGCCCGTCTACGCCAGGCTCTTCGATTCGCTCGACGGCATGGAGCGCATGGCCGTCGACCCCGAGAGCGACAACACCCGCCCCAAGGCCCGCTTCGAGCGCGTGGAGACGCGCGCGGGCATGGTCGCCGTGATGACGCAGACCGGCAGCCCGTTGACCGTGAGGAACACGCTCAAGGGCACCGCCATCGCCTTCCTGTTCCTGGTGGCGCCGATGGCGCTGGTGACCTGCCTCGGCGTGATCCTGGCCACGCCCTTCGTCGTGAAGCGCGGCCTCAAGGGCGTGGTGGCCACCGCCGAGCATGCCGAGAGCATCGACGTGCACGAGCGCACCACGCGGCTGCCGCTGGCCAACGTGGCCAGCGAGATCCGTCCGCTGGTCAACGCGGTGAACCGCGCCTTCGATCGGCTCAACGAAGGCTACGACCGGCAGGAGCGCTTCCTGGCCGATGCCGCGCACGAGCTGCGCACGCCCATCACCACGCTGCAGATCCATCTCGAAGGCCTGCAGGACGGGCCGCTCAAGGTGAAGCTCATGCAGGCCTCGGCGCGCCTGGCCACGCTGGCCGAGCAGCTGCTCGACCTGCAGCGGCTGGACCACGCCGCGGTGCACGAGCGGCAGCAGGTCGACCTGAAGGCGCTTTGCGAGCGCGTGGCGGGCGACATCGCGCCGCTGGCCATCATGAACCGCTGCACGCTGTCGGTGGAAGCGCCCAGGCCGCTGTGGGTGCGCGGCGATGCGCCCTCGCTGGAGCGCGCGCTGAGCAACCTGATCCAGAACGCCATCGAGCACGGCGGGCAGGGTTGCGACATCCAGGTGCGGCTGTGGGAGCCCTCGGGCTTCGAGGTGCTCGACTCAGGCCCCGGCATTCCCGAGGCCGACCGCGAGCGCGTGGTGGCGCCGTTTCACCGGCTGGTGCCGCGCGGGCGCGGCGCGGGGCTGGGTCTGCATCTGGTGGCCGAAGTGGCGCGCCTGCACGGCGGCCAGCTCACCATCGGATCGAGCGAATCGGGCGGGGCGAAGATGCGGCTCGAACTGAACCTGCTGGCCTGACGACCTCTGCACCATGAACCCCATCGACCGGCTTCCCGAACCCACCAACCTCGCTGGCGCGCAAGCGCTGATCGTGCGCGTGCAGGCGCTGCTCGACGCCCAGGGCCTCGTGCTGCGCCCGCCGCCGCCCGAGCCCACCACCTGCTGCGGCCGAGGCTGCAATGGGTGCGTGTGGGAGGGGTGGCTGGCCGCGGTGAACTACTGGCGGGACGAAGCGTCGTTGCTGCTTGGTTGAGGTGCCGAGCGGACACCCTCAGAAGCGGTGTTCAGCGCAAGCCGCTGGATCCATCAGGGGCTCTCAAAGTCCGCAAATCTCTTCGAGGGCAGGGTTGGTGGGGGGGCGGCCGCCAGATTCCGTCGTTGCGGCACTGCCTACTGGTTCTGCGACCCCCGGTGCGCCCACCCCGTGGTGTGCTTCTCGACCACGCTGAAGAGTTCGTACATCAGCATCGCCATCGCACCCACCACCATCAGGCCCGCGAAGGCCAGGCCCATCTGCATGGCCGAGCCTGCAGAGATCAGCAGGTAGCCGATGCCTTCGTTGGCGGCCGTCATCTCGCTGACGGTGGTGCCCACGAAGGCCAGCGTGATCGCCACCTTCAGCGAGCCGAAGAAGTAAGGCATGGAGCGCGGCAGGCCGATCTTCATGAGCACGTCCCACCGCTTCGCGCCGAGCACGCGCAGCACGTCTTCGAGCTCAGGCTCGAGCGTGGCGAGGCCGGTCGCGATGTTGACCATGATCGGGAAGAAGCTGATCAGGAAGGCCGTGAGGATCGCCGGCCCGATGCCGATGCCGAACCAGACGACCAGGATCGGCACGAAGGCCGCCTTGGGCAGCGCGTTGAAGGCCGTCATCAGCGGGTAGATCGCCGCGTACGCGATGCGCGAGCTGCCGATCACGAAGCCCAGCAGCACACCCACCACGATCGCGAGGCCGAAGCCCGCCATGGTGACCCAGAAGGTGCGCCACGCGTGGCCGGCGATGACTTCCTTGAACTCCCAGAACTGGTTCCAGATGCGCCACGGGCTCGGGAAGATGAAGTCCGAGACCTCGAAGGCCGAGCAGATGACCTGCCACAGCAGGATCACCGCCACGAGCAGCAGCCAGGGCGACCAGCGTTCGATTTGCTTGGTGTTTCTCATGTGGTCCCGTGCGCCCTCAGTGGGAAACAGCCGCGGCCGACTGGGCGGCGCTCGCGCCGGTGTTCCGGATCGCGCCGATGTGCCCGCGCAGCTCCAGCACGATGTCGGTGAACTCCTTGGTGTAGGTGAGTTCGAGCTCGCGCGGGCGCGGCAGGTCGATCTCGCGCTTGACCACGAAGCGGCCCGGGCTCTTGCTCATCACGTACACCGTGTCGGCCAGGAACACCGATTCGCGCAGGTCGTGCGTCACCAGGATCACGTTGAACTGCTGCTCGGTCCAGAGGTCGCGCAGGATGCACCACAGCTCCTCGCGCGTGAACGCGTCGAGCGCGCCGAAGGGCTCGTCGAGCAGCAGCATCTTGGGCTCGTGGATGAGCGCGCGGCAGATGCTCGCGCGCTGCTGCATGCCGCCCGAGAGCTGCCAGGGGAACTTGTCCTCGTAGCCGCCCAGGCCCACTTTCTGCAGCAGGCGTCGGGCCCGCTCCTCGTATTCCTTGCGCCTGGCCTTGAAGCTGGAGCGGTAGGGCTCGACGATCTCCAGCGGCAGCAGCACGTTGTCGACCGTGGTGCGCCACGGCAGCAGCGAGGGCGCCTGGAAGGCCATGCCCGAGATCTTCAGCGGCCCGGTCACCGGCTGGCCGTCGATGCGGATCTTGCCCATCGAAGGCATCTTCAGCCCGGTGGTGAGCTTCATGAAGGTCGACTTGCCGCAGCCCGAAGGCCCGACGATGGCGATGAACTCGCCGCGCTTCACCTTCAGGTCGATGGCCTCGACCGCGAAGTGGTTGGCGCGCAGCAGCTCCTCGTTGTAGGCGAGCCAGACGTCCTGGAAATCTACAAAGGGAGCGACGAAGGAAGCCGCGTCCTGCGATGCGGGCGCCATCACTTCTTCAGGATGTTCAGTTCGGCAGCGGGCGGCAGCAGCGCTGCGGTCCATACCGCGTCGGGGCTCACGCGCGTCTTGGTGTTGAAGGCATCGGACACCTGCGAGGCCATCAGCGACATGCGGCCCGCGTTGACCGCGCCGAAGCCCTCGGCGCGCGCGTCGGCGCTGTTGATGACGGTGTCGATGGCCAGCTGCAGGCGTCGCGTCTCGAGCTTGCTGTCGATGATGCCGTCGCGCGCCTTCACCGACTCGATGGCCACCGCCGGATTGGCGATGACTTCCTTCGCCCCCTTGGCGAAGGCCGAGAGGAATTTCTTCACCGCCGCCGGGTTCTCCTTGATGAGCTTGGGCGAGGCGATGATGACGTTGCCATACAGCTTCACGCCGTAGTCGGGGTAGGGAAGGATCACCACGTCGGCCGTCTTGGCGCCGCGTGCTTCCAGGTTGAGCAGCGAGGTGAAGGTGAAGCCGGTGATGGCGTCGATGTCGCCGCGCATCAGCATGGTCTCGCGCAGCGTCGGATCCATGGCGGTCCAGTTGACGGCGCCCACGTTGTTGGCCTTGGCGAAGATCGGGAAGGCGCGGCGGCCCGCGTCGAACACCGGCGCGCCGAGCTTCTTGCCGGTGAGGTCGGAAGGCTTGGTGATGCCGCTCTTCTTGAGCGTCATGACCGAGGCCGGCGTGTTGTTGTAGACCATCATCACCGCGACCGGCTTGTTGGGGCTGTCGGGGTTGTTGGCGTGGAATTCCATCAGCGCCGCGAGGTCGGCGAAGCCCATGTCGTAGGCGCCAGAGGCCACGCGCGTGACCGTGCCGCCCGAGCCGTTGCCGGCGTCGATGGTCACGTCGAGGCCCGCGGCCTTGAAGTAGCCCTTGGCGGCCGGATGGAGGAACAGCGCCGACGGTCCCTCGAAGCGCCAGTCGAGCTGGAACTTGATCGGCGTCGGGCTCTGCGCAAAGGCCGGTGCGAGGCCGAAGCTGATGGCCGAGGCGGCGAGGAAGGACTGGAGCAGTTGGCGCTTGTTCATGCGGAGATCGGTCCGTTGGATGAAAGGGGATTGAATGCTTCTGCATTCAAGCAAAAACGGTGCCTGCACGTGATTGGTGCGAACCCTTCCTGTGGATCAAGCTGGTGCGTTGCGCCCGAATTCCGCACCGTCAGAGGGAAATCCCTTCGCTTTCAGGGGACGCTTGCACCGAATGCGAGCCAGTACGGATCGCCGACACGCTTGCCGACACTCGCGGCGGCGTCGCGCACGACGGTGCCGAAGCGCTCGACCAGCGCGTCCGTCAGCAGCTCCGAGGGCAGCGCGATGCCGAAGGCGTAGGCCTGCCGCGTGGCCGGGTCGAACACGGCGGCAGAGATGCCCGCCACGTTGGTCACGTACTCGCCGCGCGAGAGGGCCCAGCCGGTTTCGCGGATGACGGCAAGGCGCGCGAGCAGGTCCTTGCGCGTGCGCGGCGCGTCGCCGCGTCCCTGGTCGAGCCGGCCGCCGAGCAGCGCCGTCACTTCGGCGTCGCTCATGCGCGCCAGAAGGGCGCGGCCCATGGCGCTCGAGTAGGCAGGTGCGCGGCTGCCAGGCGGCGTGTAGATCTGCAGCGCGCCTGCGCCCGCGCGCATCTGGATCACCAGCGTGTCGGTGCCGTCGAGCACGTTGATGTAGCCGGTGAAGCGGGTCTCGGCCACCAGCGAATCGAGTGCATCCTCCACCAGCGAGGCGGCGTTGCGCGAGGCGCGGAAGTGGTACGAGGCTTCCATGATCACGCCGCCCGGCCGGTAGGCGCGCGTGGCCGCATCGCGGTCCAGAAAGCCGTAGCTCGCCATCATGCTGAGGGTGCGCGAGGCCGAGCTCTTCGGCAGTCCCAGTTCCGTCACCACATCCGTCACCGTGATGTCGCGGCGCAGCCGCGCGATCAGCTTCAGGACGTCCATGGCGTTGGCGAGGGTGCTCATAGTTCAGATGGGTTGGCGGGAGGGAATCATAGGTTCGGCGCGCAACGCGTCCGCCGGCTCGGGTGAACCAGCCTTGACAGCGATCCGGCCGGTTCTATCATTCAGTTCAATTTTATTGGACTAAGTTCCAAAAAATGGAACTTCAAGAGATGACCATGAACCACGACGCAACCGCGGCGATGCCGCTGGAGGAGGGCGCAGCCGCCCACTCGTCACCGCAGCTGCACCCGAAGGCACTGGCTCCGGCCAACCTGATCCTCACGGTGGTGCTGAGCGTTTTCGGCGCCATCGTCGGCATCCAGATGCTGGCGAGCCTGGGCATCACGCCGAGCACCTCGCTGATCGGCGCGCTCGCAGCCATGACGCTGGCGCGTGTGCCGCTGGCCGTGTTCCGGGGCTTTCGCTCGGTGCATGCGCAGAACCTCGCGCAGACCAGCATCTCGTCGGCCACCTTCGGCGCTGCCAACAGCCTGTTCCTGCCGATCGGCATCCCTTTCCTGTTCGGGCTGCCCGACATGGTGGTGCCGATGCTCGTCGGCGTGAGCCTGGCGATGCTGCTCGATGCATGGTTGCTCTATCGCATGTTCGACACGCCCGCTTTCCCGGCGAAGAACCCCTGGCCGCTGGGCATCGCCGCGGCCGAGGCCATCAAGGCGGGCGACGGCGGCGGCAAGCAGGCCTGGCTGCTGCTGGGCGGGCTGGCGACCGGCGTGGCGGGCGCGGTG
>CAJYQC010000496.1 GCA_913776885.1 uncultured Variovorax sp. | reverse complement strand
GCCAGGGGCGCTTTCCGGCCAGTGTCTTCTGGCCTTCGACGATCCGCAGCACCCCTGGCTGCAGTGGAAGGACTGGCTCGCGGCGGTGGGCTGGGCCGACGCGAAGCCGCAGGCGGTGCTGCACTTCAACCAGTACGACCAACTGATCCAGGCCGCGCTGGCGGGGCAGGGCGTGGCACTGGGGCGGCTGGAACTGATCCAGCCGCTGCTCGACGAGAACCGGCTGTTGCGCATCGAGGCGCCCGCGCCGGCGCAGCCCTCGGGCCACGCCTACTGGCTGATCCAGGCGGAGGAATCGCCTCGCGAGGGCGTGCGCCACGTCGCCGAATGGCTGGTGGACGAGGCGCGAAGGTCGTCAGTCGGCTGAGGCCTGCGCCTTGCAGAACGCGATCGCCTCGTCGAGCCGGTCGTTGCCCCAGAACATCTCGTCGTCCACGAAGAAGGTCGGCGCGCCGAAGATGCCTTTCTCGACTGCCGTCTCGGTCTGTTGCCGCAGCCGCAGCTTGTTGGCGTCCGACAGCGCTTCTTCGATGACGCGGTGCGCCGGCAGGCCGAGCGAGCCCAGCAGCTCGCGCATGGCCTGGGGCGAATCGATGTCGCGGTCTTCGGCGAAGTTCATCGACATGGTGCGGCGGCAGAACTCGCCAATCCACGGCTGGGAGTCGCCCACCAGCGCGATGCGAAGCGGCAGCACGGCAGGGCGCGGAAAGTGGCTCGGCCGCTGCCACGGAAGGCCGTACTTGCGGCACTGGCGGGCCATGTCCTTCCAGGTGTAGTCGCCTTTCTCTTTCTGCAGCACGAAGGGCGACGACTCCCAGCCGAAGGAGCGGAAGATCGGCCCCAGAAGGAAGGGCCGCCAACGGATGGCGATGCCGCTCGCGGCGGCTTCGGCCTCGATGCGCATGGTGCTCAGGTAGCTGTAGTTGCTGCCGAAGTCGAACCAGAACTCGAGTGCGGCGCTCATTCGAACACCACCAGGCAGCGGGCCTCGATGCTCTCGCGCAGCGGCGCGTCGGCGGGCGTTTCGGGATGGTCGAAGGCCGCGTGCGGCGTAAAGCGCGAGACGCCGCCGAGCTGCGAGTCGTACTGCTTGAAGACCAGCGCTTCGTGCCGGTCCATCGCCGAAAAGTACGACCAGCGGTGCGTGGGCGAATGCGTCGCCAGGTAGATCTCGCCGGTGCGGCTCGGGTAGCGCACTTCGGCGCTGACCAGGTCCTTCGCCATCACCGAGCGCGCGTCGCACACGGCCAGCGGCGTGTCGAGCACCGGCCCCTTGATCGAGCGCCAGACATTGACGATGCAGTAGCGCCGCACGGCCGCGGCCTCTTCGGGGTCGGTCAACACCAGCGCGAGCCTGCGGCGGCCGGATTCCTCGGTGTAGTCGTTGTGGATGCGGCCGTTGGCGGCGGCCCGGCCTTCGGTCGCGCGGCGGCCGAAGCTCAAAGCGGTGCGGTCGGCCTCGCGCCGGCGCACCAGATGGTCGAACACGTAGGCGCGTGCGCCGCCGGTGACGGCCAGCGCCAGCTCGGCCACCTCGCGGTGGTAGACGGCCTCCACCTCCGCGTCGTCGAGGAAGTCGCGCACGGCCGTGGGCGCATCGCGCAGCTCGAAGCCCTCGCGTTCGATGTGCTGCGGCGTGGCGGCGGTGCGCGCGTCGGCGATCGGCATGGGGCGCAGCTCGTAGCTGCCGCTTTCCCATGGCGTGTCGGGCGGGGGCTGGAAGGTGTAGCTGAAGGGGCGCAGGGCGGATGGCTGGAGGTAGTTCAGGCCTGCGGTGAGGGTGCTCTGGATGTTCATGCGGGGCTCCTTGGGGATGAGCCATTGGAGCGAAGCGGCGCCCAGGGCTCAAACGACTTGTTGGCGCCGTCGCATGAGCATCAGGAATGTGAAAGACGGCTGTAAAGAAGAAAAACAGGGAAAGCGGCGTTCCTGTTGTAGGCTGCGAAATACTGTATGAAAATACAGTTAACAGTCATCGCCATGGGCCTTCCTTTCCTCGATTCCTTTTCCGCTGCCGCAGGCCGCGGCGTCTGGCATGCCGACGAACTCGGCCTGGCCGACGCCCAGGTCGTCGCCACCGGCCACGCCGCGCTCGACGCTGAGCTGCCGGGCGGCGGCTGGCCGGTCGGCGCGATGACGGAGCTGATGCTTCCCGCGCCCGAGGTCCATGTCTGGCGGCTGCTGCTGCCCGCGCTGGCGCAGGCGGTGGCCGCGCGGGGCGGGCCGGTGGTGCTGATCGGCGCGCCCTACGAGCCCTGCGGCGCATCGCTCGCGGCGCAGGGGCTGCCGGTGGAGGCGTTGATGTGGGTGCGCAGCGAGGCCTCGGCTGCGCGGCTGTGGGCCTGCGAGCAGGCGCTGCGCTGCGCCGATGTGTCCGCCGTCGTGGCCTGGCTGCCGCAGGCACGGGTAGGGGAGCTGCGGCGGCTGCAGCTGGCGGCCGCGCAGCACGAGGTGCTGCTGTTCGTGTGCCGGCCCGAGTCGGTGGCGTTGTCGGCATCGCCTGCGCGGCTGCGCATCAGGGCGGACCGCAGCGAGGCCGATGTCTCGCAGATCGAGCTGAACATCCTCAAGCGACGCGCACCACCGTGGCCGACGCCGCACCGGCCGGCGCCGTGCCCTGCTGCTGCAGGCGCAGCTTGCGCCGCAG
>CAJYQC010000495.1 GCA_913776885.1 uncultured Variovorax sp. | reverse complement strand
GAGGCCAAGGTCAACACCATTCCGGGCTGGAACGACGCCATCGAGACGGCGGAGCGTGCGGTCGAGATCGCCAAGGACATCGGCTACCCGGTGGTGATCAAGGCCTCGTTCGCGAGCTTCTTGGAGGCGATCTTGTCGCCCATGGCCGCGATCGAATAGTGCTTGGGCCCGATGAAGGCGATGCCCTCTTCCTCGACTTTGCGCGCGAAGGCCTCGTTCTCCGACAGGAAGCCGTAGCCCGGATGCACGGCCTCGGCGCCGGTCTTCTTGCAGGCTTCGATGATGCGATCGGCCTGCAGGTAGCTGTCGCGGCTGGGCGCGGCGCCGATGTGCACGGCCTCGTCGGCGAGCTCGACGTGTCGGGCCTCCTTGTCGGCGTCGGAATAGACGGCGACCGTCAGGATGCCCATCTTCTTGGCCGTCTGAATCACACGGCAGGCGATCTCACCGCGGTTGGCAATCAGGATTTTCTTGAACATGCTATTTACGTCCAATGTCTTTCAAGGGAACACCGCGGAACCGGCTTTGCCGGGCCGCCGGTATCGCCCCCGGTAGGGGGTTGGCGAAGCGACACGAAGTGCGCGAAGACTGGGGGCGAGCCATTTAGAGCGGAATGTTCCCGTGCTTGCGCCACGGGTTCTCGAGCTTCTTCTCGCGCAGCATCACCAGCGAGCGGCAGATGCGCTTGCGGGTTTCGCGCGGAAGGATCACGTCGTCGATGTAGCCGCGCGCGCCCGCCACGTAGGGGTTGGCGAAGCGGGCCTTGTACTCGGCCTCGCGGGCGGCGAGCTTCTCGGGGTCGTTCTTGTCCTCGCGGAAGATGATCTCCACCGCGCCCTTCGCGCCCATCACCGCGATCTCGGCGCGCGGCCAGGCCAGGTTGACGTCGCCGCGCAGGTGCTTGGAGGCCATCACGTCGTAGGCACCGCCGTAGGCCTTGCGGGTGATGACGGTGATCTTCGGCACCGTGCACTCCGCGTATGCGTACAGCAGCTTGGCGCCGTGCTTGATGATGCCGCCGTACTCCTGGCCGGTGCCGGGCATGAAGCCGGGCACGTCGACGAAGGTCACCACCGGGATGTTGAAGGCATCGCAGAAGCGCACGAAGCGCGCGGCCTTGATGCTGCTCTTGATGTCGAGGCAGCCCGCCAGCACCAGCGGCTGGTTGGCGACGATGCCGATGGTCTGGCCTTCCATGCGGGCGAAGCCGATCACGATGTTCTTCGCGTAGTCGGGCTGCAGCTCGAAGAAGTCGCCGTCGTCCACCACCTTCAGGATCAGCTCCTTGATGTCATAGGGCTTGTTGGGGTTGTCGGGCACGAGCGTGTCGAGCGAGTAGTCGAGCCGGTCGGCCGGGTCGCCCAGGCCGTTGTTGCCCAGGCGTACCGGCGGCTTCTCGCGGTTGTTCAAAGGCAGGTAGTTGTAGAGGCGGCGCAGCATCATCAGCGCCTCCACGTCGTTCTCGAAGGCCATGTCGGCCACGCCGCTGCGCGTGGTGTGGGTGATGGCGCCGCCGAGCTCCTCGGCAGTGACGCTTTCATGCGTGACGGTCTTCACCACATCGGGGCCGGTGACGAACATGTAGCTCGAATCCTTCACCATGAAGATGAAGTCGGTCATGGCGGGCGAGTACACGGCGCCGCCGGCGCAGGGGCCCATGACCATGCTGATCTGCGGCACCACGCCCGAAGCCATCACGTTGCGCTGGAACACGTCGGCATAGCCGCCGAGCGAGGCCACGCCTTCCTGGATGCGCGCGCCGCCCGAGTCGTTCAGGCCGATGACCGGTGCGCCGACCTTCATGGCCTGGTCCATCACCTTGCAGATTTTCTCGGCATGCGCCTCGCTGAGCGCGCCGCCGAAGACGGTGAAGTCCTGGCTGAACACGAACACCAGGCGGCCGTTGATCATGCCGTAGCCGGTGACCACGCCGTCGCCAGGCACCTTCTGCTCGGCCATGCCGAAGTCGACCGAGCGGTGCTCGACGAACATGTCCCACTCTTCGAAGGTGTTGTCGTCGAGCAGCAGCTCGATGCGCTCGCGCGCCGTGAGCTTGCCCTTGGCGTGCTGCGCATCGATGCGCTTCTGCCCGCCGCCGAGACGCGCCTGGGCGCGGCGCTTTTCGAGTTGTTCGATCAGTTCTTGCATGGTGTGCTTTCGAAGCTGTGGTCCTGGATTGCGTGTCTTGTCTTCATGGCTGGGCCGCGATGGCGGCCGCAGCGAGCAGGTTGCGCGCGGCAGTGGAGGCCGGCAACGTTCCCTGCGCCACCTGCTGCGTGAGCTGCGGAAGCAGCTCGCGCACCTGGGGGTGATGCCTGAATGCCTGCTTGAGGCCGGCGTCGATGCGCTCCCACATCCACGCGGTGGCCTGCTTCTCGCGGCGCTTCGCGAGGCGGCCGTTGGCGGTCTGCAGTTGCCTGAACTGCGTGACGGCGTCCCAGAAGGCGTCGACGCCGGTGTTGGCCAGCGCGCTGAGCTGCAGCACCCTGGGCAGCCAGAAACGAACTTCGGCGCCGCTGTGCGCGTCATGCACGGCATGCGCGTGCTCGGGGTTGCCCTGGTGGCCGAAGAGCCGCAACGCCGAAGTGATCTGCGCCTGCGCGCGGGTGGCGGCGTCCTTGTCGATGTCGGCCTTATTGATGACGACGAGGTCGGCCAGCTCCATCACGCCCTTCTTGATGGCCTGAAGGTCGTCGCCCGCGTTGGGCAGTTGCATGAGCACGAACATGTCGGTCATGCCGGCCACCGCGGTTTCGCTCTGGCCCACGCCGACGGTCTCGACGATCACGATGTCGTAGCCGGCGGCCTCGCACACCAGCATGGCCTCGCGCGTCTTCTCGGCCACGCCGCCCAGTGTGCCGCTCGACGGGCTGGGCCGGATGTAGGCGCGCTCGTGCACCGACAGGCGCTCCATGCGCGTCTTGTCGCCGAGGATGGAGCCGCCCGACACAGTCGATGACGGATCGATGGTGAGCACCGCCACGCGATGCCCCTTGCCGATCAGCAGCAGCCCCAGCGTTTCGATGAAGGTCGACTTGCCGACGCCCGGCACGCCCGAGATGCCGAGACGGAACGAATTGCCGGTGCGCGGCAGCAGCGCCGTGAGCAGTTCGTCGGCCTGCGCGCGGTGGTCGCCGCGCGTCGATTCGAGCAGCGTGATGGCTTTGGCGATGGCGCGCCGCTGCGGCATGCCTTCAGTGCCGGCGATCGCGTCCTCCAGGGCCTTGGCCTTGTCGCTCAGCACGCAGCCTCCGACGCCACGCGCCAGCGGTAGTGCAGGTCGACGCCCTCGCCGCCTTCGAGCGCGAAGCCGTGGCGCAGGTAGAAGCGGTTGGCGTCGCTCTCCACGAGTGCGGTGAGCTTGATGTCCAGCCGCTGCTCTCTCGCCCGCGACTTGGCCCATTCGAGCACCCATTCGCCGATGCCCAGGCCCTGGAAGCCGGTGCGCAGGTAGAGATGGTCGAGGCGCAGCGCGTCGCTGTCCTCGGGCTTGAGCGTGACGAAGCCGATGCGCTGGTCGCCATCGAGCACGATGTGATGCATGTACGGAACGACGAAGCCCGCGCTCAGGCGCTCGCGCGAGCGCGCCACGTCGAAGCGGCCGACGCGCTCCAGGCTCGGGCGCATCGCGTCGATGCGCAGGGCCAGCATGGCCTCGAAATCGCTGGAATCCACCGGCTGCAGCGACAGCCGCGACAAGAGATCGCTCACGACGGCGCGCCTCAGGCCGTGACCGCCGCGCGAATCTGCTCCAGCACGTCCTTGGCGCTGGCGGGAATCGGCGTGCCCGGACCGTAGATGCCCTTGACACCGGCGTCGTAGAGGAACTCGTAGTCCTGCCGCGGAATGACGCCGCCGACGAACACGATGATGTCGTCCGCGCCCTGCTTGCGCAGCTCGTCGATGATGGCGGGCACCAGCGTCTTGTGGCCGGCCGCGAGCGTGCTCACGCCGACGGCGTGTACGTCGTTCTCGATGGCCTGGCGCGCGCATTCTTCCGGCGTCTGGAAGAGCGGGCCCATGTCCACGTCGAAGCCCAGGTCGGCGAAGGCCGTGGCCACCACCTTGGCGCCACGGTCGTGGCCGTCCTGGCCGAGCTTGGAGATCATGACGCGCGGGCGGCGGCCCTGCTCCTCGGCGAAGGCGTTGATCTCTGTCTTGAGCGTTTCCCAGCCCTCGGCGGAGTCGTAGGCGGCGGCATACACGCCGGTGACCTTCTGCGTGTCGGCGCGGTGGCGGCCGAATGATTTTTCGAGCGCATCGGAGATCTCGCCCACCGTGGCGCGCAGGCGCACCGCATCGATGCTCAGCGCCAGCAGGTTGCCGGTATTGTTCTCGGCGGCCTCGGTGAGCGCGTCGAGCGCAGCCTGCACCTTGGCGCCGTCGCGCGAGGCGCGGATCTTCTGCAGGCGCGCGACCTGCTGCTCGCGCACCTTCACGTTGTCGATGGAGAGGATCTCCACCGGGTCTTCGTTCTTGAGCTTGTACTTGTTGACGCCGACGATCACGTCCCTGCCCGAGTCGATGCGCGCCTGCTTCTCCGCGGCGGCAGCCTCGATCTTGAGCTTGGCCCAGCCGCTGTCCACGGCCTTGGTCATGCCGCCCATGGCCTCGACTTCCTCGATGATGGCCCAGGCCGCATCGGCCATGTCCTGCGTGAGCTTCTCCATCATGTAGCTGCCGGCCCAGGGGTCGATCACGCTGGTGATGTGGGTCTCCTCCTGGATGATGAGCTGCGTGTTACGCGCGATGCGCGCGCTGAACTCGGTGGGCAGCGCGATGGCCTCGTCGAGGGCGTTGGTGTGCAGCGACTGCGTTCCGCCGAACACCGCGGCCATCGCCTCGATCGTCGTGCGCACCACGTTGTTGTACGGGTCTTGCTCGGTGAGGCTCCAGCCCGAGGTCTGGCAGTGGGTGCGCAGCATCAGGCTCTTGGGGTTCTTGGGCTCGAACTCCTTCATGATGCGGCACCACAGCAGGCGCGCCGCGCGCATCTTGGCGACTTCGAGATAGAAGTTCATGCCAATGGCCCAGAAGAAGCTCAGGCGGCCGGCGAAGCCGTCCACGTCGAGGCCCTTGGCCAGCGCGGTCTTCACGTACTCCTTGCCGTCGGCCAGCGTGAAGGCCAGCTCGAGCGCCTGGTTCGCGCCGGCTTCCTGCATGTGATAGCCGCTGATGCTGATCGAGTTGAACTTGGGCATCTTCTGCGCCGTGTACTCGATGATGTCGCCGATGATCCGCATGCTCGGCGCCGGCGGAAAGATGTAGGTGTTGCGGACCATGAACTCCTTGAGGATGTCGTTCTGGATGGTTCCGCTGAGCTGGTCCTGCGACACGCCCTGCTCCTCCGCCGCGACCACGTAGCCCGCGAGCACCGGCAGCACGGCGCCGTTCATCGTCATGGACACGCTCACCTTGTCGAGCGGGATCTGGTCGAACAGGATCTTCATGTCCTCGACCGAGTCGATTGCCACGCCTGCCTTGCCGACGTCGCCGGTCACCCGCGGGTGGTCGCTGTCGTAGCCGCGGTGGGTGGCGAGGTCGAAGGCCACGCTCACGCCCTGCCCGCCCGCGGCCAGCGCCTTGCGGTAGAAGGCGTTCGATTCTTCCGCGGTGGAGAAGCCGGCGTACTGGCGGATGGTCCAGGGGCGCACCGCGTACATGGTGGCCTGCGGGCCGCGCAGGTAGGGCTCGAAGCCGGGCAGCGTGTCGGTGTACTTCAGCCCCTGCAGATCGGCGGCGGTGTAAAGCGGCTTGACCGTAATGCCGTCGGGCGTGATCCAGTTCAGCGCGCCCACGTCGCCGCCGGGTGCGGACTTGGCTGCGGCCTTGGCCCAGGCTTCGAGGTCGGCTTGCTTGTAGGAGGGTTCGGGTTTGCTGCTCATGAAGGGCCGTTCGCAGAGTCTTGCAGGTGTTCGCAAATTCGCCTGCAGGGATCTGCAAGCCGGCCGCGAGTCTAACCGATCCATAATTATTAATTCAAACAGCATTTTTGAAGTACAGTCCGGCCCATGTCCGCCGTCACCCTCACCCCCCGCGCCCTCTACGAAGAGGTCGCCGAACTGCTGCGCCAGCGGATCTTTCGCCGCGAGCTGGAGCCCGGCAGCTGGATCGACGAACTCAAGCTGGCCGAGGAATACGGCATCAGCCGCACCCCCCTTCGCGAGGCGCTGAAGGTGCTGGCCGCGGAAGGCCTGGTGACGATGAAGGTGCGGCGCGGCGCCTACGTGACCGAGGTGTCGGAACAAGACCTGGCCGACGTCTACCACCTGCTCTCGCTGCTCGAGAGCGATGCCGCCGGCGTGGTGGCCGAGCGCGCCACCGACGCGGAACGCGCGGAGCTGAAGGCACTGCACGCCGAGCTGGAGGCCGCGGCATCCCCGGAGGACCGGGAGCATTTCTTCGCCGTGAACGAGCGCTTCCACATGCGCCTGCTGGCCATCGCCAACAACAAGTGGCGCGACCAGATGGTTGCCGACCTGCGCAAGGTGATGAAGCTCAACCGCCACAACTCGCTGCTGAAGGCGGGCCGCATCGGCGAATCGCTGGCCGAGCACCGCTCGGTGATGGCCGCCATCGAAGCGCGCGATGCGGAAGCAGCCATGGCGCGCATGCGCGAGCATTTCCACAACGGGCTCGAAGCGGCGAACTAGGTCCGCCCCCAGGCTTCGCGCACTTCGTGTCGCTTCGCCAAC
>CAJYQC010000494.1 GCA_913776885.1 uncultured Variovorax sp. | reverse complement strand
GGCGGCCGCCGGGCTAGGGCGCCAGAGGCGACCATTGACCGAACCTATTCCTTGGCTTTTTTGGTCTTTGCTAGCGCTTCAAGTACGGTGCGCGCGACGGCTCGACCTCGGTCGTCGGTCGCCTTGTAGTTGTCGAGTAACGCCTCCTGCTCTTGCGTCAGGTAGCGCGCAGATCTCTCGCTGGCGATCACCGGGCCGCTTTGGTGCGTCGCCGTCTCTTTGTATTTGAAGGGCGCGCCCTCGTTGGCTGCCGGCAACGCATTTACCGTCGCCGAGGGAACGCCCGTTAACAAATAGCCGACGTCAATCCCGTGCAACGCGATGGCCTCCAAGTACACCGAATCAGGCGCACGCTTGCCGTTCTCGTAGTTGGACTGGGCATTCAGCTTCACCCCGCCAAGAGCCGCCAGCGCCTCTTGCGATAGCCCGAGCCGCTTGCGTTCGTCTCTTAAGCGAGAAGGAAAGTCACTCATATGGATAAATACTCGACGACTCACTCAATTGAGTGATACAGTCCGACCGCATACACAAACTCCGTACGCGAATAGTAGACGCATGGCCAACTCAAACCGCCCCTACCGCTGGATAGACCCGCGTCCGCCAGCCGCAGACCGCATGCACTCCAGGCTCCTGCAGCTGGAAGGCATGCGCATCGACCGCGAATACGAAGAACAGCAGGGCTGGAAAACCCCGGGCTGGTCAAAGGCTAGGTTTGCGTCGCGGATTGGCTGGGGTCGACGCCTTCCCCTGCCTCAATGCGAGCAGCGATTCGCTCAAGCGCCCGATACAGATTCACAAAGCGCTTGTCAGCAAATTCAGCAAGTGCCCCAAGCGACGGCGGAGCATTCCCCGATGCCACAGAGCCACCCAGCAGCGCTGCAGTCGCTTGAAAAACCGGCCAGTTGATTTCCATCCCGTTCTCCCTGTATTTCAAACCGTACGCCATGTTACAGCCATGACAAAAGCCGATCGCACCAGTACCAGAGCCTCGCGAGCCAAGATTGAAAACTTCGGCGTCATCGCGCTGCGCCTTCCCGCCGCTGAGCTGGAAAGAACGCTCAAGCACGCCGACCGCGAAGCCCGCGCAAAGGGCAACTTCGCCCGCCGCATCTACCTGATGGGTCTCGCGCAATACGAGGCCGAGTTGGGCCGCAACTCCGCCCACGCCTGACTCCACCGCCATCTGCTCCCCTCCTTTGCCCGAAGGACTTTCGACGATGTACCCCGATCGCAAGCGCGTGCGCGACAACCGCCAGACCGTTCGGTTTGACGACTACGAAGAGGAGCTGCTGCGGCTCCTTTCCAAGGTCACGGGAGCGCAGCCCTCGACCCTCATCCGCGAGCTGGCGATGCGCCAGGCCGAAGAGATGCTGCTCGAGGCGTTCCTCGGCCAAGACGCCAAGGCCGACACGAGTCTGCCCCGGGCCGCGGGCTAAGCGAAGCCGCACCAACGCGGCTTGAAGCCAGCGCAATACACGCCGAATGTCTGCCGAAAAGATGACGCCTCACCAGATCGACCTCACCGACGCCGAGCACGACGTGTTCGACCGGGTGCGCCGGGAGCAAGGTCTTGCGGACGTTGCCGAGGCCATGGAATGGCTGGTGCGGACACGGCTGCGCAAGGGCATCGAACACATCACCGGCCGCCGTCGCGGCCCGCGTCTGGTTGCATCAGGAGGAAAGCGGCAATGAGCGAGAGCCTTCACGAGCAGGCCGGCGAAGCCGGCAACCGCTACATGCGGATCACCATCGAGTGCCCGCACTGCGGCACCCGGTGCGTGGCCTGCGACAGCCGCGCCATGAGCAAGACCATGCGCGAGATCACCTACCGCTGCCGCAACTGGCGGTGCGGCTTCACGGGTGTGGCAACGCTGGAGTTTCAGCGGGTGCTGGTGCTCTCCAGCATCCCCGCGGCAGACGTTTCGCTGCCGCTCTCGCGCCACATCCGCCGCGGCCAACTCGCCCTGGCGCTCGCGGACGAAGGCAACGTCGCCGACGACGAAGCCGCCTACGTCGCGAACCTGCACACGCCCACCAACGACTGGGGCACGGGCGGCGCCATGAGTGGCGCCCCGCCCGACTGATCTAGTCCGCGCCCTCGCGGCGCTGCCCCCCTGCCCACCCCCTGCCACGCGCCTTTTTCAAGGCGTGCGGCCCTTCTCACGCCTTTTTTCTGCACAGGAGCCGAAGTCATGTCTCTCACCGCCCGCCGCTACACCGCCAAGCCTGCCCAGCGCATCGAAGTGCCGAAGGTCGCAAAGCTCTCCCGCGAAGAAGTCGCACGCCTGCCGCTGCTGGACCGTGTGCTGCTCGAGGAGCACCAGCGCCACGCGGCGCGGTTGGCCTCGGTGCGTTGCGTGGCAGACAAGCTGACCGCGCTCGAAGGCATCGTGGTCGCGGCGCAGGCTGCCGGCGCCACCATAGATATCGAGGCGGTGCGCGAGAGCTACCTGAGCTATCGCCTGCCCGGTGGCCGTCGTGTGTGCGGCGTGGTGCTGAAGCCCTGCGACACCCTGTCGAGCTGGCGCGATGCCCGCACGCAGAACGCGGTGGCCGATGCGCTGCTGGCCGCGGGCTGGCGTGTGCAGGCAGCGGAGGCGCATGGCTCGGAGGTGTCGCGCGACCGCGTCGTCTTCACCCATGGCATGCGGACCGTGGAAACGACGTGCCTGCGCCAGTGGGTCATCGATGCCATCGAGGCCGGGCACATCACTGCCGCGACGCAAGGCCGCCACCCGGCCACCGACACCGGCACGCCCCTGAACGCGGGGAACGAGGGCGCCCCGCGCGCCGCGTGCGCGCCCTGACGCATGCCCGGCGCAGACGCACCTGAACACCCCGACTTTCACGGCCCGCCCAAGCCCACCGACCACATTTCAGATGGCAAGCCCAACCCGTTCTATGCAGCGCACGCGAAGCGCATCGCCCAGCTTCGCGAGGTGTGCGTCGTCGGCTTCTTCGGCCAGCGCAGCGAGCTGCTCGAGGAGGCCGAGTGGCGAAGCCTGCCGTACATGCTGCGCTTCTTCGTGCTCACCGACGCCGGGCTCTGCGACCCCGACGGCGCCATGCGGCGCAACTGGCGCGAATACCCGGAGGCCGAGCGCCACGCGATCCGCGCCACGCTGCGCGCGTGGATTCGTGAACTCTGCGCGCTCGGCAGTCTGACCCGGTAGGCACTGCAATGCGTCTTGTAGCCACCCGCCACGCCAGGCCAGACCCGATTTTCTGGATGCGCCAGCGCTCGAGCCTGCCGATGGCTCAGCACGTGGCGCACGTCGCGCGCAGCATGGATGCGCGGCTGCGCGCCGAGCTGCCCGCGCAGTGGGTGCCGGCGCTCGACATCATCATGCCGCTCAAGCCGTCGGTGGCGGCAATCGGCGCGGACTGGATCAGCTGGAACCTGGCCCGCGTCGATGCGATGCGCGCCTTCGAGCACGCGCACAAAGACATCCTGCATTGGGCGGTGGGCGACGCCGAGGTGCGCGAGCGCGCCCGCCGCTGCGCCCGCACGGTCGACGACCTGCTCAACGGGCACCCGCTGCCCATGAGCCCGCAAGACAAGCTGGATATGGTGCTCGACTACTGCGAGCGCCTGGGCGTCGACCGGCCGAGTGCGAAGACCACAGAGGGCCTCATCAGCCGCGCCGTGAGCGAGCACTGGTGGCGCCGCGCCCTGCGCCGCAAGGTGGGCCGCATCGTTGAGCACGCGGCCATCAAGCTGGCGGTGGTGCACCGCCGCAACGGCGGCTATGCGAGCGACGAAACCTGTCGCCGCCGCGTCGACCAGAACAAGCGCAATGCCGATCTGCTGGCGCACGTGAAGATGCGCAACGAGGCCGGCCAGGTCTACAGCCTGGCCGAGCTGGCCGCGCTGACCACCAGCAACCGCGACATTCGCCGCGGCGAGCTGATGACGCGGCTTCGCGGCTGCGAAGAGTTTGCCGACGCCAGCGGGCACCACGGCCTGTTCCTCACGCTCACGTGCCCGAGCAGGTTCCATGCGGTGCTGTCGGGCGGCAAGTCACGCTGGGCGAAGCCCACGCGCAACACGAAGTACGAAGGCGCCACGCCGCGTGACGCGCAGAAGTGGCTGTGCAGCATGTGGGCGAAGGCCCGCGCGAAGATGGCGCGCCGCGGCGTGGTGACCTATGGCTTTCGCGTGGCCGAGCCGCATCACGATGGGTGCACGCACTGGCACGCGCTGCTGTGGTTCCGGACACCCGAAGAGGCGCAGCAGGCCCAAGACATCATCCGCGGCTACTGGCTCAGCGATGCGGGCGACGAGCCCGGCGCGGAGCGCAACCGCTGCGACTTCAAGCACATGGAGCGCGGCGGCGCCGCCAGCTACGTCGCGAAGTACGTGTCGAAGAACATCGGCGCGGAAGACGGCGGCGACGCCGGCCTCGGCGAGCACACCGACACGGTCGACGGCGTCGAGCAGATCATGGACACGCGCGAGTTCAAGGGCTGGCAGCGCGTGGACGCGTGGGCCAGCACCTGGGGCATTCGCCAGTTTCAGCCCATCGGCCAGCCGAGCGTGACGGTGTGGCGCGAAATGCGCCGCGTCACCAAGGACCAGATCGACCGCGCGCAGATGCGCCTGGACTTCGGCGACGCTGCGGCCGTGAAGGCATGGTGGGCGTGCCACAAGCAGGGGCTGATTCAGGCCTCGTGGCAGGGCTACGTGCGCGCCCAGGGCGGCATGTGCCGCAAGCGCCAAGACTGGATGCTGCGCACCGCCGTGCGCGTGACGGAAGGCGCCAGCAACTGCTACGGCGAAACCATCGACCGCAAGGTAGTCGTGGGCGTGGAAACGCGCGCGGGCTACTGGCTCGTGAGCCGCCGGCAGGCGTGGACTTCCTGCGCCGGCGAAGCCGCGCAGGACAAGGCCGAGCGAGAAGCGCTGGGCCGCCCTTGGACTCGTTTCAATAACTGTACGGCCCGCCTCACGCGGGAGCCGCTGCGGCAGCTCACGTTGGGCGACAAGCCATGGCCGATGCCCTACGACACGACCGAAATCCTGCCGTTGGAGCCCACCAGACCGGCCCAGGCCAGCGCCAGGCCCCCGGCAACACCGTCAGAAGCGCCGATCAACGTCATCCACGGGGAACGCACGACCTTCCGCATGCCGGATCCAGGCATCGCCGCGGCCGCGGCGCTGATCCGCCAGGCCGAAGCACGCACAGCAGCGCCGGCCACGCCGCCCACGCCCGCCGAGCCGCCCCGCCGCGCCATCGATGACCCCGATTCGCCCGAGTCCGCCGCCTTGATCGCTCGCATCAAGGCATCCCTCCCCCGCCTGCGCGCCCTCGCGGCCGCGGGCCACTGATTCACCACCAACCGGAGCCGCATCACC
>CAJYQC010000493.1 GCA_913776885.1 uncultured Variovorax sp. | reverse complement strand
GCCGGCGACTTCGCGCAGGCAGAAGCGCTCGGCGAGCATGCCGCGGCGCTGCTGCGTGCCGGCGGAGCCCGCTGAAACCGGCGGTCGTCGTATGACCGGCCGTCCCGTCATCGTCACGCGGCCGGCGCGCGAAGCCGCGCAGTGGGTGGGCGATCTGCGCGATGCCGGTATCGATGCGGTGGCGCTGCCGCTGATCGTGATCGAACCCGCGACCGACGTCGAGCCGCTGCGTGCCGCATGGCGGCAGCTCGCCGACTACGCCGCGCTGATGTTCGTGAGCGCCACGGCCGTCGAGCATTTCTTCCAGCACCGGGCGCCCGAGGATTCGCTCGCAGGGCGCCGCTTCTGGGCCACCGGCCCCGGCACCACGCGCGCACTGCGGCGCGCGGGCGTGCCGCCGGAATCCATCGACGCGCCGCCGCCCGACGCCACGCGCTTTGATTCCGAGGCGCTCTGGGAGCGCGTCCACGCGCAGGTGTCGAGAGGCGTACGCGTGCTGATCGTGCGCGGCGGCGACGAGGCCGGCCGGCCCGCCGGCCGCGACTGGCTGGCCAAGGAGATCGATGCGGCAGGCGGCCATCGCGACACGGTGGTGGCCTATCGAAGGCTGCCGCCGTCGCTGGACGTCGTACAACGCCGGCTCGCGATGGACGGCGCCGAAGGCCGCGCGATCTGGCTCTTCAGCAGTTCGGAAGCGATCGGCAATCTGCAGCGCGCGATGCCCGGCGTGCAATGGCATGGCGCCAGCGCGGTCGCCACGCATGCACGCATCGGCGAAGCCGCGCGTGGCGCGGGTTTCGGGACGTTGCGTGTATGCACTCCGCTGCTGGAGGCGCTGGTCGCGTCGATAGAATCCCTGGCATGAGCGCCGCGTCACCGTCAGACGATCTCCCTTCTTCCCCATCCGCTGCCACGGCGCCGGTGCCCGCCCCGCTGGCACCGCATCAGACCCCTGCCGCGCAGGCCGCTGGCGCTCTGCTTCTCTCCCGCATCGGCTTCGGCCTCGTGGCGCTGATGGCGCTTGCCGCGCTGCTGATGTCCATCGCGCTCTGGCAGAAGGTCGGCGGCATGAAGGAACAGCTCGCGCGCCAGAGCGCCGACGCCATCGCGCAGTCCATGGAGGCGCGCACGCTGGCCCGCCAGGCCAGCGACACGGTGCGCGATGCATCGGCGCGCGTCGCACTGGTCGAGACCCGCGTGGCCGAGGTCGCGCTGCAGCGCTCGCAGCTCGAGGAACTGATCCAGAGCCTTTCGCGTTCGCGCGACGAGAACCTCGTGGTCGACATCGAATCGGCCGTGCGCCTTGCCCTGCAGCAGGCGCAGGTCACCGGCAGCGTCGAGCCGCTGCTGGCGGCGCTGAAGGCCGGCGACACCCGCATCGCTCGCGCCGCGCAGCCGCGGCTCACGCCCCTTCAGCGCGCCATGCAGCGCGACGCCGACCGCCTGCGCAGCAGCGCCAGCAACGACGGCGCCGAGGCGCTGCAGAAGCTCGACGAACTCATGCGCAACGTCGACGACCTGCCCACGCTCAACGCGGTGGCCGTGCGCGGCACCGGCACCAACGCGTGGCAGCCCGAGCCCATTCCCGCCGATGCGCCGTGGTGGCGCCGCGTGCTGCTCAGCGTGCAGGGCGAGGCCCGCTCGCTGGTGCGCGTCGGCCGCATCCAGACGCCCGAGGCGATCCTGCTGGCGCCGGAGCAGTCGTACTTCCTGCGCGAGAACCTCAAGCTGAAGCTGCTCAACGCGCGCCTTTCGCTGCTGTCGCGGCAGATGGAAGCCACGCGCAGCGAGCTGTCGCAGGTGACGGCCTTGCTCAACCGCTACTTCGACCCCGCATCGCGCCGCACCCAGGCCGCCGCCACGCTGCTGCAGCAACTGCAGTCGCTGGTGAAGACGACCGAGCCGGTCCGCATCGACGACACGCTGGCGGCCCTGGCAACTGCCGCGGCAGGGCGCTGAAACAGATGATTCCCCGGCTTTTCACCCGCTGCGCTCCGTGCAATTCGCCGCTCCCCGACGGGCAGGCGAGACCCGCCTCGGGGCTGACCGGCGGCGGTCGCTGACATGCGCGCAGCAATCTGGCTCCTCGCCCTCTTCGCCGTCGCGGCGGCGGTCGCTCTCTTCGCAGGCAACAACCAGGGCACGATCACCGTGTTCTGGCCGCCGTGGCGCGTCGATCTTTCGTTGAACCTCGTGCTCGTGATCCTGCTGGTGGTGTTCGTGATGCTGCATGCGGCGTTGCGCGCGCTCGCCGCGCTGTTCTCGCTGCCGAAGCAGGCGCGCCAGTGGCGGCTGCAGCAGAAGGAGCGCACGCTGCACGCGGCTTTGCTCGACGCGATGGTGCAGCTCATCTCCGGCCGCTTCTCTCGCGCACGCAAGGCCGCGCAGGCCGCGCTCACGCAGGAGAAGACGCTGGCCGCGCTCGGCGCCAGCCTGCCGCAGGCGCAGCAGGTCCGTGTGCTGTCGCACCTGCTCGCCGCCGAAAGCGCGCAGGCGTTGCAGGACAAGGCTGCACGAGACGCCCACCTGCAGCAGGCCCTCAACGAAAGCTCGGACCGCACCGTGCTCGCCAGCCCCGAGACCCGCGAAGGCGTGCAGCTGCGCGCGGCGCGCTGGGCGCTCGAAGACCGCGACGCGGCCGCCGCGCTCACCCGGCTCGAGGAACTCCCGCAGGGTGCCCAGCGCCGCACGCTTGCGCTGCGGCTGCGCCTGAAGGCAGCCCGCCAGGATCGCCGCACGCTCGAGGCGCTCGAAACCGCGCGTCTGCTGGCCAAGCACCGCGCCTTCTCGGAAGCGGCTGCGCAGAGCATCGTGCGCGGCCTTGCGACGGAGCTGCTGTCGGGCGCGCACGACCCGGCGCAGCTGCTGCGCGCATGGACCGAGCTCGACGCCAACGAACGCGAGATGCCCGAGGTGGCGATCCACGCCGCCCAGCGCATGGTCGCTCTGCGCGGGGACCTGGCGCTGGCTCGCAGCTGGCTGCTGCCGGCCTGGGAGCGCATGGTGGCCAACCCGCGCGGGCTCGGCGACGCGCTGCGCGTCAAGCTGGCGCGTGCGCTCGAAGCGGGGCTCGATTCGGTGGACGCCGAGTGGCTCGCGCGCATCGAAAGCGCGCAGCGCAGCAACCCGCGCGACGCCAACCTTCAGTACCTCGCAGGCATGGCCTGCATGAAGCGCCAGCTCTGGGGCAAGGCGCAGCAGCTGCTGACGCAGGCCGGCATGGGCCTGCAGGACACGGAGCTCTACCGCCGCGCCTGGCTCGCCCTGGCCCAGCTCGCCGAAGACCGCAACGACGCCGAGCAGGCGGCCGAGGCCTGGAAGCGCGCGGCGCAGGTCGAGATCTCCTGACGCCCGGCTTTCGTTGCCGCTCCTGTTCGAGTGGCATGCGGGCCCCACCGGCCAGCTCGTGGCATTGAAGCCCAAGCCGCTCAGCGAGCCGATGACGGCCATGAGCCATTCACCGGCGTCCTCATAAGGCGTCTCCAGTCCAATGCCGTGCGTGAGAGCGGCATGCACCTTGGCGCCTGCGATATCCGTATGGGAGCGCGCTGGGGAGTCTTCGCTCGACGAAGCTCTCGCCTCGATTTCTTCCGCCAGCGCACGCAACCGGGAAACACCGAGCGATGCGGTCGTGGGCCCGCGTAGATGCGCATGGCCGTGGAGCCAAGGCTCTGGAAGACGAGGCCGGAGGCATAAAAAAACGGCGCCAGTGGCGCCGTTCTTCATTCGCTTCCAGCAGCAGGTTTTACTGCGGCTGCTGAGGTTGCTGCTGCTGCTGTTCGAACGGCAGCGACATCGAACCGAGGTCGCGGCGGGTTTCGACCAGCACCAGCGGGCCTTCGTCGAGCACGACCAGCGGCGGACGCTCGCGCGGCACGTGCACCGGCTTCGGCTCGGCCGCGATGGCGGCGCGTGCCTGGGCGATGCGCTCTGCGTCGGAGTTGACCCACTGCAGGCCCGAGTTCTCGGCGATCTGAGCGAGTTCGGCCAGCGGCAGTTCGAAAGGCTGGACCTTCGGCAGGGCGCGGCCATTGGCAGCTGCGGGTGCGGCTGCCGGCGCGGGTGCCTTGGCGACAGCGGTGCTTTCGGCAACCACGATCTGCTCCGCCGCTGCGACTGCGACCACGGGCGCAGGGCGCTCGGCGCGAACCCGCTGCTGCGGTGCCTCGCGCATTTCAGGGGCGACGGCAACGGCTTCGGCCGCTTCGATGCGCTCGGACGCCAGCGGCACTTGCTGCTGGGGCTCTTGCGAAGCGAAGCCTTCGGCCGCCACTGCGGCGCCGGCTTCGGTTTCTTCGCGCGGACCACGCTCGCGGCGATCGCGGCCGTAGCGGTCGCGCGAAC
>CAJYQC010000492.1 GCA_913776885.1 uncultured Variovorax sp. | reverse complement strand
GGCTTCACGCTGGCGCTGGGGCAATCGACGAGCCTGTATGGCGAAGTCGGCAAGCTGTGGTCGTCGGGCGGTGATGCCAGGGTCAGGAGCGGCGTCAACGGATCGGTCGGCGTGCGGGTGAAGTGGTAGGCGGCGCTAGCTGAATCGAAGCGCCGGCGGCAGATCGACCGGCTCTTCGAGCCCGTGCGACAACGCGGCACGCCCTCCCTGCCGGTCCCGCCCAGCCCCTAGCTCGGTGCCTTGCACGACTGCAGGACCTTCGCGCCCAGCGCGCTGCCATGCACCGCCAGATGCGCGCCGAGCTGGATCGCCTGCAGCAGTTCTGCCGACGACAGCCCCTGCGCCAGTGCCGTTGCAACGATCCGCCGCACGGCATCCGGATCGAAGGCGGTGAAGCAGGCATGCAGCGCGAGCTGGACCAGGCTGCGCTCGGCATCCGCCAGGCCGGCGCCCGGCCGGCCATGTTCGATGAAGTCGAGCAGCACCTCAACATAGGCGGCGTCCAGCCGCGCCAGTTCGGCAAGCCGCAGTGCGTGAACCGGACCAAGGCGATCGATGCGGGCCTGCAGCGCGGTGCCGAGGGCCGGCGAATCGGGCAGCCCGGCGAGCTCCGCCAGGATGGCCGTCGCCTGGCCCACGCTGGCCAGGCCCTGCACGGCCACCAGGTGCAGCACATCGACGATGTCGGCCTGCGTCGCGCCGACTTCCAGCGCGCGCTTCATGTGCGTCTGAAGGCCGGACTCGAAAAGATGCGAGGACGAACTGTCCAGCGCCACGTAGATGAGTTCCACCATGCGTGGCTTGAGCGGCCCCGTGCGTGCGGGATGGCCGGCGTAGCGCGCGTACTGCTCGACGAAGCCGGGGCATGCGTCGAGCATGGTCTCGGTCCACGGCCGCCAGTAGCCGCGCTCGGCGGTGAAGAAGTCCTTGATCCGTGCGCGTTCGTCGTCGATGGACGTTTGCTGCGTGCTCATGCTGTGTCTTTCGGTGCGTTCGGGTGGCACACGAGCGTCTGGCCCGTCAGGTATTGCGCGGCCGGCCCGCAGACGTAGCGCAGCAGCGCGTGCAGCGACGCGTGCTCCACCTGCGGCGGTACTTCGAGCGCGTTGATGCGCAAGGCGCGGCTGCCCCATTCGCAGGCCAGCGTCGAGATCAGCATGCGCGCCGCCGCGCCGTCGCCGGCATCCTGCCAGGGGGTGCGCCGGTCCTGTGTGACCGTCGGCAGCAGCACCGTGAGACTGGCCTGCTGCGCATGTCGGGAGGCGAAGCGGATGGCGGCCTCGTGCACTGCCTGCAGCAGGCCGCTCTCACAATGCAGCGCGGAAAGGTCTATGCATGCAGGGTAGTGCGGCCCGGCGCCGGCCGTGGCGGCCACGGCCTGCCACGGTTCGGCCGGGCCACCGAGCACTTCGAGCTGCACCGGCATGTCCAGCGGCAGCACGTCCAGCGTGGCAGGCGCAAAGCCCTGGCTGCCGCCATAGATCGACGAGCCGCCATTCACCGGAAGGACCTGCCCGCTCAGTGGCGCGGCGCCGGTGCTTGCGAGAAAGAACAGCGCACGGGCCATCTCGTCGGGCGTCGCCATGCGGCCCAGCGGTGTCTTCGCCACCGCGCGCGCAGGGTCGATGCGACCCGCTTCGACCAGCCCGGCGACGAGCTCGGTCCGCACGAAGCCGGGGCACAGCACCGTCACGCACAGGTCGGGGCGTGCGCTCGCCAAGGCGCGCGTCTGCGCGATGAGCCCCGCCTTGCTCGGGCTGTACAGGCCGCGAAACGGAATGGCGCTCAGGCCCGCGCCCGACGAAACATTCACGATGCGCGCGCCGGGCTTGAGCAGGTGGCTGCAAGCATCGACCACCGCTGCGGGCGCGGCGAGGTTGAGTGCGAGCAGCCGGCCGGCCTGCTGCGGGCTCTGCTGTGCGAGCGGCGTGTTCGACGCATCGGACATGCCCGCGTTGTTGATGACCGCGTCCAGCGCGGGCGTGCCTTCGGCCAGCGACGCGACCTGTGCCGGGTCCGTCAGGTCGATCGTGCGCGCCACATGCGCGCCCTCGGCGGGCAGTTCCTGCACCAGCCGATGCAGGGCCTGTGCGTCGCGGTCGACCAGCACGCATTGCCAGCCGGCGCTTGCGAACAGCCTCGCGGTGTCGCGTCCGATGCCGGATGCGGCACCGGTGATCAGGGCCGTGGGCATGGGCTCAGATGTTGGTCAGCGTGATGCCGCCGTCTACCGTGAGCGCCTGCGCGGTGATGAAGCCCGCCTGGTCGCTGGCCAGGAAGCAGATGCTGCGCGCGATGTCCTCCACCGTGCCCAGCCGGCCCAGCGGCGTGCGGGCGATGCGGTTGGCATCGCGTTCGGCGTTGCGGTTGCGCTGCGTGCCTTCGGTGGGCACGGCCGACGGGCACACGGCGTTGACGCGGATGTTTCGCGCGCCGAGCTCCGCCGCGGCCGCGCGCGTGATGCCCAGCACGCCCGACTTGATGCCCGAGTACACGACCGAATTGGCGGCCGAGCGCAGCGCCGCGACCGAGGCCACGTTCACGATCGCGCCGCCGCGTTCGGGGTCCATCACGGCCACGGCTTCCTGCAGGCTCCAGATGACGGACTTGAAGCCCACGTCGAGCATGCGGTCCACCGTTTCCGGGGCGATCTCCGGGATGGACTGGTAGCGCACCCAGGCCGCGTTGTTGACGAGGATGTCGAAGCGCCTGCCGCCGAGGTCGAACGACCGCTGGATCGCGTCGCGCATGCCTTCGCGGCTGGCGATGTTCTGCACGATCGCGAAGGCCTGGCCGCCACGCGACCTGATCTCCTCCACCACCGGCGCGACCAGCTCTTCCTTCAGGTCGTTCACGCAGACGATGGCGCCGCGCTCGCCCATCTGGCGGGCGGTCTCGCGGCCGATGCCGGCGCCTGCGCCGGTGATGAGGGCCACGCGGCCAAGCAGATCCTGGGTCATTCCGATTCCTTGTTCAGACAGATGCGATGAAGTCGCGGCCCACCTGCCGGGCCAGCGCGCCCGAGCCGAAGGCGGCGTCGAACTTGCGCACCTCGCGCAGCGCGTAGTGCAGCGGCACTTCCCAGGTGAAGCCCAT
>CAJYQC010000491.1 GCA_913776885.1 uncultured Variovorax sp. | reverse complement strand
TTCAAGCCCGTCGGCCTCGTCGGCTCGGTGCCCAACGTGCTGCTGGTCAACCCCTCGTTCCCGGCGAAGAACCTCGCCGAGTTCCTGAAGCTCGCGCGGGCGAAGGGCGCGAACTACCAGTACGCCTCGGCCGGCAACGGCACGCTCAACCACCTGCTCGGCGAGATGCTCAACAGCATGGCCGGTATCTCGATGCAGCACGTGCCGTACAAGGGCGTGGCGCCCGCCCTCAACGACGTGCTGGGCGGCCAGCTGCCCATCGTGTTCGCGAGCCTGCCTTCGGCGCTGCCGCACATCAAGTCCGGCAAGCTGCGCGCGCTGGCCGTCAGCGGCGAGAAGCGCTCGCCCGTGCTGCCCGACGTGCCCGCCATCGCCGAGGCTGTGCCCGGCTACAACGGCACGCTGTGGATCGGCCTGTTCGCCCCCGCGGGCTTGCCGCCCGACGTGCTCGGCACGCTGCAGGACGCCACGCGCAAGGCGCTGGCCTCGAAGGACCTGCGCGACAAGCTCGACCAGCAGGGCGTGGAGATCGCCGCACCGACCACCCCCGAACAGTTCGCGGCGCTGCTGCACGACGACCTCGCCAAGTGGGCGCGGATCGTCAAGGCCTCGGGCGCGGCGGTCGACTGAACGACGAAGAAATCCATGAGCAACCACGAAACCAAGACTTCACCTCCCGCGATCTACAGCGACGCGCTGGCGAAGCTGCAGGCCTGGCAGGGCCGCAGCGAAACGCTGGCCGACGACATCACCGCCGCGCCCGTGCGCGCACTTTCCGCCACGCTCGACCGCGACGACCCGCCGCCGCAGGCCGGCACCCGCCTGCCCGAGCTGTGGCACTGGCTCTACTTCCTGCCGCACCACCGCCAGTCGGAGATCGGCGAGGACGGCCACGCGAAGCGCGGCGGCTTCCTGCCGCCGGTGCCGCTGCCGCGCCGCATGTGGGCTGGCGGGCGGCTCGCGTGGGAGCCGGGCAATCCGCTGCAGGTAGGCGACAAGGCGGAGCGCACCTCGCGCATCGTGTCGGTCACGCACAAGGCGGGCCGCACCGGCGAGCTGGTGTTCGTGCTGGTGCGCCACGAAGTGCGCAACGAACGCGGCCTCGCGCTCACCGAGGAGCACGACATCGTCTACCGTGCTGCCGCCCAGCCGGGCGAGGCCGGCCCGCCACCCACGCCCGCCCCGAAGGACGCAGCCTTCAGCCGCGACATCGTGCCCGACGACGTGCTGCTCTTTCGCTACTCGGCGCTCACCTTCAACGGCCATCGCATCCACTACGACCGCCGCTACGTCACGCAGGTCGAGGGCTATCAGGGCCTGATCGTGCACGGCCCGCTGATCGCGACGCTGCTGGTCGACCTGCTGCGCCGCAACGTGCCGGGCGCGCAGCTCGCGCGCTTCGAGTTCCGCGCGGTGCGCCCGACCTTCGACATCGCGCCGTTCCGCGTACACGGCAAGCCGGGCGCCGACGGAAAGACGTTCGATCTGTGGGGCGAGGACGCCGACGGCTGGCTCACCATGCAGGCCACGGCCGTGCTGGCCTGAGCGGGGAGGGAAGACCACATGACAAGACCCCTGGACGGCATCACCGTCATTTCGCTCGAGCACGCCATCGCCGCGCCGTTCTGCACGCGCCAGCTCGCCGACCTCGGTGCGCGCGTCATCAAGGTGGAGCGCCCGGGAGCGGGCGACTTCGCGCGCGCCTACGACGCCCGCGTGGCTGGCGAGGCCTCGCACTTCGTGTGGGTGAACCGCTCGAATGAAAGTCTCACGCTCGACCTGAAGCAGCCCGCCGCGCTGGCGGTGCTGCAGGAAATGCTGGCCGATGCCGACGTGCTGGTGCAGAACCTCGCGCCCGGCGCCGCCGCGCGCATGGGGCTGGGCGCGCAGGCCCTGCACGAAAAGCACCCGAGGCTCATCGTCTGCGACATTTCCGGCTACGGCGAGGACGGCCCGTACCGCGACAAGAAGGCCTACGTCCTGCTGATCCAGAGCGAGGCGGGCTTTCTCTCGGTGACGGGCACGCCCGAGGTGCCCTGCAAGTCGGGCAATTCCATCGCCGACATCGCCGCCGGCATGTACGCGTACACCGGCATCCTCGCGGCGCTGCTGCAGCGCGGAAAGACCGGCAAGGGCTCGCACATCGACGTGTCGATGCTCGAGGCGCTGGCCGAGTGGATGGGCTACCCGATGTACTACGCGTACGACGGCGCTTCGCCGCCGCCGCGCAGCGCCGCCTCGCACGCGACCATCTACCCGTACGGTCCTTTCCCCGCGGGCGACGGCGGCACGGTGATGCTCGGCCTGCAGAACGAGCGCGAGTGGCGCACCTTCTGCGAGAAGGTGCTGCTGCACGCGGGGCTGGCGGCCGACCCGCGCTTCGACAGCAATGCGCGCCGCAACGAGAACCGCGAGATGCTGCGCGCCGTCATCCTCGATACCTTCGGCGCGCTGAGCACGGCGCAGGTGCTGGAGCGGCTGGACGCCGCGCAGATCGCCAACGCCCGCATGAACGAC
>CAJYQC010000490.1 GCA_913776885.1 uncultured Variovorax sp. | reverse complement strand
CGACCGCATCCGCCAGGAACTTCTCGAGCAGGGCATCGTGCTCAAGGATTCGCCCACGGGCACGACCTGGGCGGCTGCGCAGTGAACGGAACGACGAACCCCATGCCTGCCCCGAGGAAGCCCAGCGTCAAGATCTACACGCCGGACTATTGGGAGGAGGCGTGCAAGCATCTCTCGCGCAAGGACCGGGTGATGAAGCGGCTGATCCCGAAGTTCGGCGACGCCTGCCTGGAGTCGCGCGGCGATGCGTTCACCACGCTCGCGCGCAGCGTGGTCGGCCAGCAGATCTCGGTGAAGGCCGCGCAGTCGGTCTGGGACAAGTTCGCCGCGCTGCCGCGCAAGCTGACGCCGGCCAACGTGCTCAAGCTCAAGGTCGACGACATGCGCGGGGCGGGGCTTTCTGCACGCAAGGTCGAGTACCTCGTCGACCTGGCCCTGCATTTCGATTCGGGCCTGGTGCACGTGGCTGCATGGAAGGACATGGACGACGAGCAGATCATCGAGGAGCTGGTCGCCATCCGCGGCATCAACCGCTGGACGGCCGAGATGTTCCTCATCTTCCACCTGATGCGCCCGAACGTGCTGCCGGTAGACGACCTGGGGCTGCTCAACGGCATCAGCGTCAACTACTTTTCCGGTGACCCGGTCAGCCGCAGCGATGCCCGCGACGTCGCAGTGGCGTGGGCGCCTTATTGCAGCGTGGCGACTTGGTATATTTGGCGATCGCTGGATCCCGCTCCAGTTACGTATTAGCAACACCCCCAGGCTTCGCGCACTTCGTGTCGCTTCGCCAACCCCCTCAAGGGGGCAACACCTAAGGCCCGGCAAAGCCGGTTCCTTGGTGTTCCTGGAAGGGACGCGGCAGGTAGGCGGGTGTTTGGCAAACTGAAATAAACAGGAGAAGACGTTGGCAAAACGAACCTTCCTCGACTTCGAGCAGCCGATTGCGGAGCTCGAAACAAAGATCGAAGAATTGCGCTATGTGCAGACCGAATCCGCGGTCGACATCTCTGAAGAAATCGATCAGCTCGGCAAGAAGAGCCAGCAGCTCACCAAGGACATCTACAGCGACCTGACGCCCTGGCAGATCACCAAGATCGCTCGGCATCCGGAACGCCCCTACACGCTGGACTACGTCAACGAGATCTTCACCGACTTCGTCGAACTGCACGGCGACCGGCATTTCTCGGACGACCTGTCGATCGTGGGCGGCCTGGCCCGCTTCAACGGCGTGCCCTGCATGGTCATCGGCCACCAGAAGGGCCGCGACACCAAGGAGCGCACCGCGCGCAACT
This sequence comes from uncultured Variovorax sp., assembly GCA_913776885.1. Taxonomy (GTDB): domain Bacteria; phylum Pseudomonadota; class Gammaproteobacteria; order Burkholderiales; family Burkholderiaceae_C; genus Variovorax. Next base: position 2,786 of record CAJYQC010000490.1, on the reverse strand, counting down.
TCGGCATGAGCAAGCCCGAGGGCTACCGCAAGGCGCTGCGCCTGATGAAGATGGCCGAGAAGTTCAAGCTTTCGGTGTTCACCTTCGTCGACACCCCCGGCGCCTATCCGGGCATCGACGCCGAGGAGCGCGGCCAGTCGGAGGCCATCGGCCGCAACATCTTCGAGATGGCGCAGCTCGAGGTGCCGATCATCGTCACCATCATCGGCGAGGGCGGCTCCGGCGGCGCGCTGGCCATTTCGGTCGGCGACCAGTTGCTGATGCTGCAGTACTCGATCTATTCCGTGATCAGCCCCGAAGGCTGCGCTTCCATCCTCTGGAAGACCGGCGAGAAGGCGCAGGAAGCCGCCGACGCACTGGGCATCACCGCCCACCGCCTGAAGGCGCTGGGTCTGGTCGACAAGATCGTGAACGAGCCCGTGGGTGGCGCGCACCGCGACCATCGCCAGATGGCCGCGTTTCTCAAGCGCGCCCTCAACGACGCCTTCCGCCAGGTCAGCGACCTGAAGCCCAAGGAACTGCTGGAACGCCGCTACGAGCGCCTGCAGAGCTACGGCCGTTTCAACGACACCAAGGCCGACACCGGCAGGTGATTCCCGCTCAGGCGCAGCCATGAACTCCGCCTTCGAACGCGCCATTGCCGCGTTCGAGCCGGCGCACCGGCCGCTGGCGGTGGGGTTCAGCGGCGGCGCCGATTCGACCGCCTTGCTGGCTGCCTGCGCGGCGCGCTGGCCGGGGCAGGTGGTCGCGTTCCATGTGCATCACGGGCTGCAGGCGGCAGCCGACAGCTTCGAGCAGCATTGCCGCGCGATGTGCGATCGCCTGGGCGTGCCGCTGCTCGTCCATCGCGTCGATGCGCGGCATGCACCCGGCGAAAGTCCCGAAGACGCAGCCCGACGGGCCCGCTATGCGGCGTTCGCCGCGATGGCGCGCGCCAGCGGGGCGAGGGCGGCGATCAGCGCCGTGGCGCTGGGGCACCATGCCGACGATCAGGTCGAGACGCTGCTGCTCGCCTTGTCGCGCGGCGCGGGTCTGCCGGGGCTGGCTGCCATGCCGGCGCTGTCGCAGCGCAAGGGGCTCGACATCCATCGGCCGCTGCTCGAAGTGCCGGGAGCGGAGATCCGTGGGTGGCTGGCCGGCCGCGATCTGCCATGGATCGAGGACCCGACCAACGACGACGCCCGCTACACGCGCAACAGGATCCGCTCGGTGCTGCTGCCAGCGCTGGAGCAGGCCTTTCCGCAGTTCCGCGCCACCTTCGCTCGCAGCGTGGGCCATGCCGCGCAGGCGCAGCAGCTGCTGGGCGAGCTGGCGGCGCAGGACCTGGACCACGTCGGCAGCCCGCCGCGCATTGCCGCGTTGCAGACGCTGTCGCGTGCCCGGCAGGCCAACGTGCTGCGGCACTGGCTAATGCGCTCGCATGGCTGTGCGCCGAGCGCGGCGCAGCTTGATCAACTGCTCGACCAGGTTCGGGCCTGCACCACGCGCGGCCATCGCATCCACCTGAAGGTGGCCGCCGGTTTCGTCGAACGCAGGGGTGACTTGCTGCATTGGTACAATGCTGCGCCCTCGCCGAAGACTTCGCTCTGACCGCTTGCAGGGCGCCGCCTATCCAGCGGCCCTTTCCTTTTCTCTGATTTCACCCATGGCATTGATCGTTCACAAATACGGCGGTACGTCGATGGGCTCGACCGAGCGCATCAAGAATGTCGCCAAGCGCGTCGCCAAGTGGGCGCGCGCAGGCCACCAGATGATCGTGGTTCCGAGTGCCATGAGCGGCGAGACCAACCGCCTGCTCGGCCTGGCCAAGGAGCTGGCGCCCAGCAAACCCGGCGTGGCCCATAACCGCGAACTCGACATGCTGGCCTCCACCGGCGAGCAGGCTTCGTCGGCGCTGCTGGCCATCGCGCTGCAGGCCGAGGGCGTCGAGGCCGTGAGCTACGCGGGCTGGCAGGTTTCGGTGCGCACCGACAACTCCTACACCAAGGCCCGCATCGAGAGCATCGACAACGAGCGCGTGATGGCCGACCTGAACGCCGGCAAGGTGGTGGTCATCACCGGCTTCCAGGGCGTGGACGACGAGGGCAACATCACCACGCTGGGCCGCGGCGGCAGCGACACCTCTGCCGTGGCCATCGCGGCTGCGATGAAGGCGAACGAGTGCCTGATCTACACCGACGTCGACGGCGTCTACACGACCGACCCGCGCGTCGAGCCCGACGCACGCCGCCTGACGACCGTGAGCTTCGAAGAGATGCTCGAGATGGCGAGCCTGGGCTCCAAGGTTCTGCAGATCCGCTCGGTGGAATTCGCCGGCAAGTACAAGGTGCCGCTGCGTGTGCTTTCGAGCTTCACGCCGTGGGACATCGACATCAATGAAGAGGCCAAGTCCGGCACGCTGATCACTTTCGAGGAAGACGAAAACATGGAACAAGCCGTCGTATCCGGCATCGCATTCAACCGCGACGAAGCCAAGATCTCGGTGCTCGGCGTGCCCGACAAGCCGGGCATCGCATATCACATCCTCGGTGCAGTGGCCGACGCCAACATCGAAGTCGACGTGATCATCCAGAACCTGAGCAAGGACGGAAAGACCGACTTCAGCTTCACCGTCCACCGCAACGAATACGCACGCACCATCGACCTGCTGCAGTCGAAGGTGATGCCTTCGCTGGGCGCGACCGAAGTCGTCGGCGACACCAAGATCTGCAAGGTCAGCATCGTGGGCATCGGCATGCGCAGCCACGTGGGCATCGCCAGCAAGATGTTCCGGGCACTCTCGGAAG
>CAJYQC010000489.1 GCA_913776885.1 uncultured Variovorax sp. | reverse complement strand
CTTGTTCGACAGGCCCACGCGGTCCAGCAGCGCCATCGCGCGCTCGTCGGCCTGCTTGCGGGTGAGGCCGCGCAGCTGCATCGGCGCCATGGTGCAGTTCTGCAGCACCGTGAGATGCGGGAACAGGTTGAACTGCTGAAACACGAAGCCGATGCGCGAACGGAATTCGTTCACGTCCAGCCCCGGCGCATGAATGTCCTGGCCGTTCACCACGATGCGGCCCGACTGGATCGGCTCCAGCCGGTTGAAGGTGCGGATCAGCGTCGACTTGCCCGAGCCGGAGGGCCCGCACACCACGACGACCTCGCCCTTTTGGATGGTTTCGGTCACGTCGACCAGCGCGTGGTAGCTGCCGTACCACTTGTTGACTTTTTCGAGTTCGATCATGCGGACACCTTGGTGGCGGCGGTGGAGATGCCGCGGCGTGCGAGCCGGCGTTCGAGCCAGTAGGCGAAGCGCGAGAGGCCGAAGCACAGGATGAAGTACGTCCCGCCCAGAATCAGGTAGATCTGGGCGGGCTTGGTGAACACCTGCGTGTTGATCTGCGTCGCGATGAACGACACCTCGGCCAGCCCGATGATGTAGCCCAGCGAGGTCTCCTTGATGGTCGAGACGAACTGGTTCACCAGCGAGGGCAGCATGCTGCGCAGCGCCTGCGGCAGCACCACGAGGCGCATCGCGGCGCCGTAGCCCAGGCCCAGCGCGCGGGCGGTTTCCATCTGTCCGCGCGGCAGGCCCTGGATGCCGGCGCGCACGATCTCGGCAAGGTAGGCGGCGTCGAACACCACCAGCGCGATCAGCATGGTGGTGAACTGGTCGGTCTTCACGCCCGTGACGCTGGGCAGGAAGAAGTAGGCCCAGAAGATCACCATCAGCAGAGGCAGACCGCGCACCACGTATACGAAGCCAGTCACCGGCCAGCGCAGCCAGCGCCACGGGCTCACCCGCGCCAGCCCGAGCACGATGCCCAGCGGCAGCGCCAGCATCAGGCCGCAGGAGGCGAGGATCAGCGTGAGCACCAGCCCGCCGAGCGGCCCGTTCGGGTACTGGCCGATGAGGAAGTAGACCCAGTAGTCGTTGATGATCTGAAGCATCGCGCCGTCGCCTTCCTCAGATCGTCCGCACGGGGTAACGGTGGTGGTACCAGGTGGCAAGCCCCGTGATCGCCAGCGACACCGTCAGGTACGCCGCGCTCGCGAACGCGAAGGACTCGAAGCTGCGGAAGGTCGCGCTCTCGACCTGGCCGGCCTGGTACATCAGCTCGGCCACGCCGATCACAGTGGCGATGGAGGTGTTCTTCCACAGGCTCAGCGTCTGCGAGATGAGCGGCGGAATGGTCACGCGCAGCGCCTGCGGCAGAACCACGCGGCGCATGGTGGCAAGGTAGCTGAAGCCCATCGCACGGCCGGCTTCGAACTGCACCGAAGGTATCGCGCGGATGCCGCTTCGGATGTCTTCCGCCATGAAGGCCGCCGTGTAGAGCGCCAGCGCGATGATGGCGCTGTAGGCCTCGATGTGCCCCGCGTAGAGCCATTGCTTGATGTCCTCCGGCAGCAGCTCGGGCGCGCCGAAGTACCAGAAGAGCATGTGCGCAAGCAGCGGAATGTTGCGGATCGATTCCACGTACGCGAAGCCGAGCCAGCGCAGCGGCGCGAAGGGCGACAGCCGCAGCAGCGCCACCACCACCGCGATGGGCAGCGCCAGCACCAGCGAGGCCGCGAGCAGCTGCAGCGACAGCAGCAGGCCCGCGACGAGCATGTCGTGGTACTTGCCGGTCAGCAGCAAGGAATAGTCGAACAGGGGCATGGGGGGCGACAGTATCACCGCCGCGCAGAGAAGTGGCTCCCTCCCCCGCTGGGGGAGGGTTGAGGTGGGGGCACGGCGGCGTCTGGAACCACGCAGCGCTCATTTGGAGGCCGCTTGCCCCCATCCCGGCCTTCCCCCAGCGGGGGAAGGAGAAAGGCGCGATCAGTCGATCTTGTCGCTCTCGAGCTTGAAGTCGCGCGACTGGAAGCCCGATGCCGTGTTCGGGCCGTACCACTTGACGAAGATCTTCTCGGCGTCGCCCGACTTCTCGAGCTCGCGCAGCGTCTCGTCCACCACGGCCTTCAGGCCGCTCTCGCCTTTCTTGATGCCGATGGCCAGCGCCTCGGTGCTCAGGTTCTGCTTGAGCACCACGTATTGCGCCTTCTGCGGCCCCAGCTTGGCGTAGCTGCGCAGCAGCGCGGCCTCGTCGTCCACGTAGCCCACGCCCTTGCCCTGCTGCAGGGCCTGGAAGGCCTGCTGGCTCGTGTCGAAGGTCACGACCTCGACGTTGGGCACGGCCTTGCGGATGTTCGGCTCCTGCGTGCCGCCGCGGATGGTCAGCACCTTCTTGCCGGCGAGCTGCGGCACCTCGGTGATGCCCGTGTCCTTCTTCACCAGGGCCTTCTGGCCGGTGACGAAGGTGGTGAGCGAGAAGTCGACCTGAGCCTCGCGCTCCTTGTTGTGCGTGAGGCCGGCGGCCACCAGGTCGACGTGGCCCTGCTGCAGCTCGGGAATGCGCGCTGCCACCGCGATCTGCTTGAGCACCGGCTTCACGCCGATCTTCTTCGCGATGGCGTTCACCAGGTCCACCTCGTAACCGACGATCTGGCGCGTCTTGGGATCGACGAAGGTCGCGGGCTCGTCCGTGCCGAGCACGCCGACGACCAGTTCGCCCTTCTTCTTGATTTCGGCCAGCTGGTCGGCGTGGGCGGCGGTGCCGACCAGGAAAGTGGAGGCGGCGAGGGCCGCGGCTGCAATCAGTTTCATGCGCATGTTCTTCTCCTTGATGGAAAGCAGAGGGGCGGGACCATAGCAATAAAACCCCTGATTATTAAATCGTCAATCGACATATGCATATGGTCAGGCTGAAGGCCGCTTTTGCGGGCTGGGTTAAATTCGCGGCGCAAAAACGCGCTTCCGGCGCCTTTCCTGTGCCTCCCTCAGCATCTCTTCGAGCGAGATCCTCATGATCATCAAACCCCGCGTGCGCGGCTTCATCTGCGTCACCACCCATCCCGCCGGCTGCGAAGCCAACGTCCGCCAGCAGATCGAATACGTCAAGGCAAAGCCCGCCATCGAAGGCGGCCCCAAGAAGGTGCTGGTGATCGGTGCATCGACCGGCTACGGCCTTGCCGCGCGCATCACCGCCGCCTTCGGCTGCGGCGCCGGCACGCTGGGCGTCTTCTTCGAGCGCCCGGGCAGCGAGACCAAGCCCGGCTCGCCCGGCTGGTACAACACCGCCGCCTTCGAGCGCGCCGCGCACGCGGAGGGCCTCTATGCGAAGAGCATCAACGGCGACGGCTTTTCCGACGCGATGAAGCAGCAGGTCATCGACACCATCCGCGCCGACCTGGGGCAGGTCGACCTCGTCGTCTACAGCCTGGCCGCACCGCGGCGCACGCATCCGAAGACCGGCCAGGTCTTCAACTCGGTGCTCAAGCCCGTGGGCAAGGCGGTGACCTTGCGCGGCCTCGACACCGACAGCGGTAGCGTGAAGGAATCCGTGCTCGAGCCCGCCACGCAGGAGGAGATCGACAACACCGTGGCCGTGATGGGCGGCGAGGACTGGCAGATGTGGATCGACGCGCTGCAGCAGGCCGGGGTGCTGGCCGACGGCGCCAAGACCACGGCCTTCACCTACCTGGGCGAGAAGATCACGCATGACATCTACTGGAACGGCTCCATCGGCGCGGCCAAGAAGGACCTCGACCAGAAGGTGCTGGGCATCCGCGCGCAACTCGCGGCCAAGGGCGGCGGCGACGCGCGCGTGTCGGTGCTGAAGGCGGTGGTCACGCAGGCCAGCTCGGCCATTCCGATGATGCCGCTGTACCTGTCGCTGCTGTTCAAGGTGATGAAGGAAGAGGGCACGCACGAGGGCTGCATCGAGCAGGTGCACGGTCTCTACGCCGACAGCCTCTACGGCGCCACGCCCCACCTCGACGAGGAAGGCCGCCTGCGCGCCGACTACAAGGAGCTGGCGCCGCAGGTTCAGGCGCGCGTGCTGGAACTCTGGCCGCAGGTGACCGACGCCAACGTCGCCGAGCTCAGCGATTTCGCCGGCTACAAGACCGAGTTCCTGCGGCTCTTCGGCTTCGCGGTGGACGGCGTCGACTACGAGGCCGACGTGAACCCCGACGTGGGCATTCCGGGCCTCGTGCAGCTCTAGCAGGCCCTAGAAGGGATACTTCCGCCCATGCAGATTCAAGAAAAGCCGCCCGCCGGCACGCCCTTCGACTGGATCGGCGGCGAGGCCAAGGTGGAGGCGCTGGTCGAGCGCTTCTACGACCTGATGGACCTCGAGCCCGCCTACGCGCAACTGCGCGCGGTGCACGGCACCAGCCTCGACAACGCGCGCCAGCGGCTGTTCTGGTTCCTCTGCGGCTGGCTTGGCGGGCCGCAGTACTACACCGACCGCTTCGGCCACCCGATGCTGCGCGCGCGCCACCTGCCGCAGAGCATCGGCGGACACACCATCGGCATCAAGGAGCGCGACCAGTGGCTGGCGTGCATGGACCAGGCGATGGGCGAGACGGGCGTGCCGGAGGACTTGCGCGCAAGGCTTCGCGATTCCTTTTTCAAGACCGCTGACTGGATGCGCAATAGAGGCGAATGACCGCCGGCCAGACACACGAGCAACGATTTCCGAAAGATGCTTCTTCCATCATGAGTTCCATCGTCATCATCGGCGGCGGCCACGCCGCTGCCCAGCTCTGTGCGGGGCTTGCCGAAGCCGGGCAGGGCGCGCGCGTGCACCTTGTCTGCGAGGAGGCCTGCGAGCCCTATCACCGGCCGCCGCTGTCCAAGGCCTTCCTGAAAAGCGCGGAAGAGACCACGCAGCCGCACAAGGCTGCCGACTGGTACCGCGAGGCCGGCATCACGCTGCACCTGGGCGACGCGGCCGTTGCCATCGACCGCGAGGCGCACACCGTCACGCTGCGCTCGGGCGCGATCCTGCCGTGGCAGCAGCTGGTGCTGGCGACCGGCACGCGCGCGCGCCAGATGCCCGACCTGAAGCCGGGCCTGGAGAACGTCGCCAGCCTGCGCGCGGCCGACGAGGCGCATCGCCTGCGCACGCGGCTCGCCGCGGCCGAGAAGGTGACGGTGCTCGGCGGCGGCTTCATCGGGCTCGAAGTGGCGGCCACCGCCAAGGCGCTGGGCAAGACGGTGCAGGTCATCGAGAGCGCGCCGCGCCTGCTGGGGCGCGCCGTGTCGCCCGAGCTGTCGGCGCACGTGCTGGCCACGCATCGCGCGGCGGGCATCGAGATCGTGCTCGGTGCGCAGACTGGCGCCTTCGAGGTCGAGGGCGACCGGCTGGTGTCGCTGCAGGTCAACGGCGCGAAGCAGCCGGTCGACCTGCTGCTGCTGGGCATCGGCGCCGTGCCCGAGACCGCGCTGGCGCAGGCGGCCGGCATCGAGTGCGCCGACGGCATCGTGGTGGACGAGCACATGCGCACCAGCGCGGCCGACGTGCTGGCCGTCGGCGACTGCACGCGCTTTCCCGATCGCCGCGCGGGCCGTGCGCTGCGGCTCGAGTCGGTGCAGAACGCGAACGACCAGGCGCGCACCGCGGTCGCCACCCTCACCGGCGAGGCGCGCGCGCACGATGCGGTGGCGTGGTTCTGGTCCGACCAGGGCGGCATGCGCCTGCAGATGGTGGGACTGATGCCCGCCGAAGGCACGCCGGGCCTGAGCAGCGTGCGCCGCGTGGGACCGAAGCCTGATGCCTTCTCGCTGTTCCACTACGTCGATGGAAAGCTCGTGTGTGTGGAGTCGGCGAATGCGCCGGTCGACCACATGATGAGCCGCAAGCTGCTCGAAGCGGGCCGCAGCCCCGATGCGGCAGTAGTGGCCGATGCGTCGGTGCCCCTGAAGAACCACCTGGCTTGACGTTTCGTCAAGCATCTGTCGCGGGCGCGCCGCAGGTCGGGTCCGGTTCACCGACCTGTCACTCTGCTTTCAGAGACTGGGTCCTCCTCAATACGGAGAGAGAGACCCTCGATGAACGAAGCAGTGGCCGCGCCCTCATGGCGCCTTGCCCCCATGTCCACCTGTGCCGCCATCCTGATCGCAGCGCTCACCGCATGTGGTGGCGGCAGCGGCGGTGGCGGCATTGCATTTCCGCCGGCCGCGCCGGCACCCGCACCCAACCCGCCCGCACCGGCGCCAGCACCCGTGGCGGCGGGCACGCGCGCCACGGTGGCCCTGCTGGAGACCACCGACCTGCACTTCAATGTGCGCAGCTACGACTACTTCAAGCTCGCCGAAGACAAGTCGTACGGCTACGAGCGCACCGCCACGCTGATCAATGCGGCGCGCAAGGAATTCGCGAACACGATGCTGTTCGACAACGGCGACACCATCCAGGGCACCGCGCTGGCCGACTATGAAGCGCTGGTCAGCCGCATCCCCTGCACGCAGCCGCTGTCGATCTACAAGGTGATGAACGCCACTGGCTACGACGTCGGCACGCTGGGCAATCACGAGTTCAACTACGGTCTCGACTTCCTCAACCAGGTGCTCGGCGGCGGCCTCGATGTCGAAGGCGTGGACGGCACGAAGAAATGCGCCGGTCCCGCGTTTCCCATGGTGCTGGCCAACGTTCAGAGCGTGAAGAGCGGCAAGCCGCTGATCGCGCCGTACACCATCGTGACCAGGCAGTTCACGGCCACCGGCCCCGACGGCAAGACGGTGACGGTGCCGCTCAAGGTCGGCGTGATCGGCTTCACCACGCCGGGCATCCTGAACTGGGACAAGCGCTTCCTCGAAGGCAAGGTGCGCACCGAGGGCGCGGTGGAATCGGCCGCGAAGTACGTCCCCGAACTGCGCGCCAAGGGCGCCGACATCGTGGTCGCGCTGCAGCACGGCGGCCTCGACGCCTCGCCGTACTCGCCGACGATGGAGAGCCCTGGCCTCTACCTCTCGAAGGTGCCGGGCATCGACGCGCTGATGATGGGCCACCAGCATGGCACCTTCCCCGATCGCGGCGCGAAGCCGGGCTACACGCAGGCGGGTGTCGACAACACCGCCGGCACCGTCAACGGCGTGCCGGCCGTGATGGCCAGCTCGTGGGGCAAGGCACTGGGGCTGATCAAGCTCGAACTCGTGCACGACGGCAAGGCCTGGAGCGTGGACAAGAGCAAGACTTTCGTCGAGGCGCGCTCCACGCAGACCGGCAAGGACGGCGCGGGCAAGGCGATCTACGTCGATGCCGACCCGAGCGTCGCGCCGCTCATCGAAACGCAGCACCAGGCCGCCATCACCTATGTGAAGACGCCCATCGGCAGCACCGACTTCCGCATGAACACCTACTTCGCGGACGTGGGCGATCCGGGGGCGATCCAGATCGTGAACCAGGCCCAGGCCGACTACGTCAAGGCCTACATCCAGGGCAACCTGCCGCAGTACGCGAGCCTGCCAGTGCTGTCGGTGAGCGCGCCGTTCAAGTCGGGCTACGAGGGCGGGCGCGACTACACCGACGTGGCCGTGGGCAACCTCGCGATCTTCAACGCGGCCGACCTGTACCTCTATCCGAACACGGTGTATGCGGTGAAGGTGACGGGCGCCGAGATCAAGTCCTGGCTCGAGGCCGCGGCCAAGCGCTTCAGGCGCATCGATCCGGCGGCGACGGCGGACCAGCAGCTCATCAGCACCTTCCCGGGCTACAACTTCGACATGTTCACCACGCCCGACGTGCAGTACGAGATCGACGTGACGCAGGCCGAGGGCAGCCGCATCAAGAACCTGACGTACCTGGGCGCTGCGATCGACGCCGCGAAGGAGTTCGTCATCGCGACGAACAACTACCGCGCGACCAGCGGCGCGAGCTTCATCCCGGCGCTGGACGGGCGCGCGACGATCTACGCATCGCCGGACGCGAACCGCGACGTGCTGATCGAGTACATCAAGGCCAGGAAGACGATCACGCGCACGGCCAACGGTGCGGCGCGCAGCTGGCGCTTCACGCGGGTGACGACGGCGGGCAACGTGGTGTTCACCTCGGGCCAGGGGCAGCTGAGCGCCGCGACGGACGCCGGACTGACCAACATCTCGCTGCTGAGCGCCGATGACGGCAGCGGCAAGGGGCGTTCGGTCTACAAGGTCGACCTGAGCCAGTAAGACAGACCGCACAAAGGCCCATGCTGAGCAGGGCAGCGGCGCCCGGCGCCCGCTGTCTCCCGCCTGCGGCCGCGCTCAGCGCCGCGCAGGCGCCAGCAGCACCACCAGCGCCCCGGCTCCGCCTTCGGCCGGCTTGGCCTGCACGAAGGCGATCACCTCGTTCTTCTGGATCAACCAGCGCTGCGTCTTGGTCTTGAGCACCGGCTGCTTGCCCGGCGAGCCCAGGCCCTTGCCGTGCACCACGCGCACACAGCGCAAGCCCTGCTTGTGGGCATTGCGGATGAAGCCGCCCAAGGTCTCGCGCGCCTCGTCGCTGCGCAGCCCGTGCAGGTCGACCTGCGCTTGGATGGACCAGTCGCCCTTGCGCAACCGCGCGGTGACGTCGGTGCCGATGCCGGGGCGGCGGAAGCTCATGGCGTCGTCCACGTCGAGCAGCGTGGTCACGTCGAACTCGTCGGAGAGCGATTCGCGCAGCACGCGTTGCTCGTCGAGCTGGTGCTGCACCGGGATGGGCGCCGGCGGCTCCGGCGCCAGCGGCACCGCGGCCTTGCGTCGCAGCGGCTCGGTGGCGCCGATGGCGCGGGCGAACAGGTCTTTCTCGGCCGCGCGCTTGCGCTCCGCGAGTGCCTTCGCCGCGGCCTCGGCGGCTTCGCGCTCGCGGGCTTCGGCGAGCACGCGCTGCACCTGCTTGAGGTCGGCGAGGTTCTTGATCGAAGGGGCGCGTGCGGCCATCAGAGCAATCCTTTCTCGGCCATCGAGAAGCTCTGCCCGGGGCTCACGATGATGTGGTCGAGCACGCGCACGTCCACCAGCGCCAGCGCGGCGCGCAGCGTCTGCGTGAGCGACTCGTCGGCGCGCGAGGGCTCGATGCTGCCGCTGGGGTGGTTGTGCGCCAGCACCACGGCCGCGGCGTGGTGGTGGATGGCGCGCGTGACCACTTCGCGCGGGTAGACGCTGGTCTGCGTGAGCGTGCCGCGGAACATTTCCTCCAGCGCGAGCATGCGGTGCTGCACGTCGAGGAAGACCACTGCGAACACCTCATGCGGGCGAGGACCGATGTGCAGCTGCAGGTACTGCTTGACCGCGTCGGGCGAATCGAAGACGGGGCGCTCGCGCAGCTTCTCGCCCATGGCGCGGCGCGCGAGCTCGAGCACCGCGATCAGCTCGGAGCGCTTGGCGCTGCCGCCCAGGCCCTTGATCGACTTGAGGTCGTCGGCGCCGGTGTGCAGCAGCCCCGAGAGCCCGCCGAAGTGTTCGAGCAGCTGCTGCGCGAGCTGCAGCACGTTCTTGCCCGCCACGCCGGTGCGCAGCAGCAGCGCAAGCAGCTCGGCATCGGCCAGCGCGGCCGCGCCGCGCGCGATGAGCTTTTCGCGCGGACGGGCGTCCAGAGGGAGATCCTTGAAAGACATGAAACCCCGGGGTGAAACCTTGGCGGAGCCGGGTGAAGCCCCGGTCCTTAAAATGAGGCCAGTTTATCGGGACACATCCCCGTCTCCGCACACCTTCGCTGCATCATGTCCCAAGTCGTGAATTCCGGCTCTTTTCTCACCCTGCACTACCGGCTGGCCGGTCCTGCGGGCGACATCATCAACACCTTCGCCGACAAGCCCGCCACGCTTTCGCTGGGCACCGGCGAGCTCTCTCCTGCCATGGAGCAGCGCCTGATGGGCCTGGAAGAGGGCACGCATGCCACCTTCGACCTGCCCGCGGGCGAAGCCTTCGGCGAGCGCAATCCCGACATGCAGCAGTGGGTGGCCAGGAAGCTGCTCGCGCAGATGGGCGACCCCGACGAGCAATACGCGGTGGGCGACGTGGTTCAGTTCCCCACGCCCGACGGCACGGGCAGCTATGCCGGCGCGGTCATCGAGTCGAACGACACCGCGGTGCGCTTCGACTTCAACCACCCGCTCGCAGGCCAGCCCGTGACCTTCGA
>CAJYQC010000488.1 GCA_913776885.1 uncultured Variovorax sp. | reverse complement strand
CCACGCCGCCGGCACCGCCGGTGACCAGCAGCGTCCGGCCCTCGCCGCCGCCCTTGGGCACGCGCAGGCGGTCGAACAGCAGCTCGTAGGCGGTGATGGTGGTCAGCGGCAGCGCGGCGGCCTGCGCGTCGTCGAGGCTCCGGGGCGCGAGCGCCGCGATGCGCTCGTCCACCGCGTGCAGCTCGGCGTTGGTGCCGGGGCGGATGATCGAGCCCGAGTAGTACACGCGGTCGCCGACCTTGAAGTTCTTCACGCCCGCGCCGATGGCCTCGATGGTGCCGACCGCGTCCCAGCCCAGCACCTTGGCCTGGCCGGCCTCGGGCGCGGCGTTCTTGCGGACCTTGGTGTCCACCGGGTTGACCGACACAGCCTTCACGCGCACCAGCAGGTCGCGCGCGCCGGGCACGGGGGCGGGCAGCTCGATGTCCTGCAGCGACTCGGGGTTGTCGATGGGAAGGGGCTGGTAGTAGCCGATGGCTTTCATGGGGTGACCTTTCAGTGACGATGGCTGAACTGTAGGATCGCAAGGCTGATTTGATAAGTAGGCCTAAATCAGCAACAGTTTCAAATGAAGATTGAAAATATCTCCGACCTGCAGGTGCTCGTGCACACCGCGCGCGCCGGCACGCTCACCGCGGCGGCGCATGCGCTGGGCATCACGCCGGCAGCCGCGAGCGCCACGCTCAAGCGGCTGGAGGCGCAGCTCGGGGCGCGGCTGTTCGAGCGGTCGACGCGGGCGATGCGCCTGACGCCGCAGGGGCAGACGCTGCTCGACTATGCGGTGCGGGCCTTCGAGCTGCTCGACGAAGGCGAGTCGCTGGTCACGGCCGATCGCGGCGAGCTGGTCGGCACGCTGCGCGTGGCCTCGCCTTCGGATCTGACGCGCAGCACGCTGCTGCCGTGGTTCGACGAGTTCCTGGCGCTGCATCCGGGCGTGCAGCTGTCGCTGTCGGTGGGCGATCGGCCGCTGGACGTGATGCGCGACGAGGTCGATGTGGCGCTGCGGTATGGCGCGCTGGCGGATTCGCGGCTGGTGGCTCGGCCCTTCGCGCTGACCAATCCGCTGCTCACGGCGTCACCCGACTACCTGCGGCGGCATCCGGCGCCTCGGGTGCCGCAGGATCTGGTGCATCACAACTGCCTGATCTTCAATCGGTCGGGGCGGCGGCATCGGGTGTGGCGGTTCGGGCAGAACGGGCAGTGGACGGAGGTGCGGGTGAACGGGAACCGCAGCGTGGACGATGCCTCCCTTGCGCGGGAGTGGACTGTGGCGGGGTATGGGATTTCTTTGAAGTCTGCGCTGGATGTGCGCGATGACATTCGGGAAGGGCGGCTCGTGCGGCTGCTGGCTGATTGGGAGACTGAGCCTTATCCGCTGCATGCGTTGTTGCCCAGTGGGCGTTTCGTGCCGGCTCGGGTTCGGGCGTTTGTCGACTTTCTTGGGTTGAAGTTCGAGTCTTTGTTGGCTTCGGGGTGAGGTTGTTTTTCGGGGCCGGGACTCGCCCCGGCGGGCGACCTACTTTTCTTTGCTTCGCCAAAGAAAAGTAGGCAAAAGAAAGGCGACCCCGCTGTCTGCGTCCCCTGCGCTTCGCTTCGGGGCAACCTGCGGTGCTCGCGTTGCGCGGGGTCTCGCCCAAACTCGCTTCGCTCAGACAAGGGCGAGCCCTGATCCGCGAAACGCTGCGCTCCTCGGCGCAGCCAGAGGGGAGGGGGAACTAACGGGCCTTTGCTTCGCTCGGCCTGGCTTGGTGTCCTGTTTGTCTGCCCAGCTGCTGGGTGCTGGGTGCTGTGCTGGTTGGTGTTGGTGGTTGGTGGTTGGTGGTTGGTGGTTGGTGGTGGGTGGTTTGTGGGGTGGGTACGTGGCTGGATGGCTCCCTCTCCCGCTTGCGGGAGAGGGCTGGGGTGAGGGCAGCTGCGCTCATGTCGCGCTGCTCTCTTGTCCCTCAAATCATCGGCGTGACCGCCCCATCCATCGCCACGATCGCTCCAGTCACATAGCTCGCCTTCGGCGACGCGAGGAACAGCACGGTGTTGGCCACTTCCTCGGGCGTCGCGATGCGGCCCAGGGGCAGTCTGGCCCTGGCGCGCTCCAGTGCTTCGTCGGTGCCGATGCCCTGCAGCTTGGCGTCGGCCTTCATGCCTTCCTGCAGGCGCTCGGTGAGGGTGAGGCCGGGGTTCACTGCGTTCACGCGCACGCCCTTGGCGGCGTAGGCGGCGGCCATGCCGGCGCTGACGAGCATGAGGGCGGCGTTGGCTGCGCCGCCGGCCATGTGGACGGGGCTGGCGACTTTGCCGCCCTGGCCGATGACGTTGACGATGGCGCCGCGGCCGCGCTGGCCCATGCGCTTGACCACGGGGTCGATCATGTGGATGTAGGTGAAGTACTTGGCGTCCATGGCGTCGTGCCAAGAGGCTGCGGTGAGGTCGTCGGGCGGGGTGCGGCGCGCGGCGCCTGCGGAGTTGACGAGGACGTCGACGGGGCCGAATGCCTTTTCGGCGGCGTCGAGGGCGGCGATGGCGCTGGCGGGGTCCTTGAGGTCGGCGGCGTGGATGCAGACGCGGCCTTCAGCCTGTGCGAACGACTCGCGCAGGGTCTTGCGGCCCTGCTCCAGGTTGGCGAGGTCGCGTGAGACGAGGCTCACGCGCGCGCCTTCGCGCAGGAAGCCGAGGGCGCAGGCCAGGCCGATACCCTTGCTGCCGCCGGTGACGAGTACGTGCTGGTCCTGGAGTTGGAGGTCCATGAAACGGGTCCTTTGTGGAGGGGGTGCGGCGATTCAATCACCACCGCGAAACCCCTGCACGCGCCCGGACGGATGGGCCGCGGTCGCTCAGCGCTTGTTCTTCGTGGTCTCGGGCTCGAGGGCGGCCGGCGTGGTGTCGATGGCTTCGCGCAGGTGGCCGTTGTTGTCGTGGTGCACCAGCAGCTGGCGGGTGCGCTGCCAGTTCGACAGGCGCGCGGGCGGCACCTCGATGTAGGTGGCCAGTGCGGAGAGGGAGGATTTCTCCTTCACCGGCGCCGGCTCGCGGCGGCGCTGCCTGCGGCGCCATGGCGCGATCACCAGCATCGACATCAGGATGCCGCAGATCACTAGGCCGTAGAGGCTCAGCAGGTGCATCACCTCCGGCTGGGAGCGCGCGCCCAGCACGTAGGGCCACGCGTACCAGATGGCGCAGAACCAGATCGCAACGGTGATGGCGGGGCGCAGCAGGCGCAGCCACAGGTACATGGCCAGCGTGCGCTGCGGCGAGCGGCTGCTGCCTAAGGCGCGCAGCGGAATGCGCGCGGCGTCGATGATGGGCTCCTCCACCGCCGGCTGCCCCCACGAGCGGCGGCGGCTCGGCGGCGTCGCGTCGTCGTGCATGTCGGGCGGGTAGCTGGAAGGGAATACGGACTCATGAGACATCGGAGACTCCTCTATCGGGGCTGGTCCACACCGCGCGTTTGCCCCGGCGGCGTATCAGGGCTTTGGGGAAGGCGATCACGGTGGCGGCCATCGTGATGATCCAGAAGGCGATCGGATACCAGATCGTTCCGGCGAAGTAGCGCATCAGGTCGCGGTCGTAGCGGCGGTCGATCCACAGGCTCAGCAGCATCTGCAGGATGCAGGTCATCGCCAGCAGCGTGCCCTGCCAGTGCGGCAGCAGCGCCGAGTGCCACGACGACTCCTGCGGCAGGAAGGGCCGCACCAGGCTGACGACGAGCACCAGCGCCATCGCGTAGGCCCAGAAGACGCTGGTCATGTACTCGATGTAGACGGGCCACATGCGCCAGTGGCGCGGCCGCAGGATGTGCGAGCTGCAGCGCAGCATGGTCTGGATGCCGCCCACGGCCCAGCGCAGGCGCTGCTTCCACAGGCCGCGCAAGGTCTCGGGCATCAGGATCCAGCACAGCGCGCGCGGCTCGAAGCGCAGCTTCCAGCCGGCGATCTGCAGCTTCCAGCTCATGTCGATGTCCTCGGTGAGCACGTCGGGGCTCCAGAAGCCCACGTCGATCACCGCGCGGCGCCGGAACATCGCGATCACGCCCGACACCGTGAAGAGCGTTCCCACCAGCTGCTGCGAGCGCTTGATGAGGCCGATGATCGAGGAGAACTCGCCCACCTGCATGCGCCCCAGCAGCGTGGTGCGCGTGCGGATGCGCGGGTTGCCGGTGACCGCGCCGACGCGCTCCGAAGCCAGCATGGGCAGCAGCATCCAGGCGATGGCGTCCTCGTCGATCAGCGCGTCGCCGTCGATGCCCAGGATGTACTCGCCGCGCGCGAGCTGGCAGGCGGTGTTCAGGCCCACGGCCTTGCCCTGGTTGCTGGCGTTGTGGATCACGCGCAGGCGGCCGTATTCCTTGGTCATCTCGTCCAGCAGCTCGCCGGTGCCGTCGGTGCTGCCGTCGTTCACCGCGATGACTTCGCAGTAGGGGTAGCGCGTGCGCATCAGCTGCTCGATCACCTCGCGCAGGTGCGGCGCCTCGTTGAAGCAGGGCACCACCACCGTGACCAGCGGGCGCGAGGGCAGTAGCTCGAGCGGGTTGACGTCCACGTCGCGCCTGCGCTCGAACACCATCGCATGCGAGAGGCCGCCGGCCATCCAGACGTAGGCCATGAAGAATGGGTAGTAGAAGACGAAGCCGAACAGCAGCGAGGGCAGCGTCTGCGCGAGGAACTGCGTCGTGGGGCTCATGGTGCACGTCCTCCCTGCGCTGCGGGCGGCGGGCTTTCGGGCTGGGCGGGCGTGCGCAGCGCGCGCGGCAGCAGGGTGCGCACGGAGATCGCGCGGCGCACGGTGTCCAGCCCCGGCTGGTCGTTGAGGAAGTCGTCGGGGTAGTAGCCCAGGTGGCGCACACCGGCGCGCTGCAGCAGCGTCCACTGGCGCGCGAGCTCGGCGTCGGGCACGGGCTTGCCGGTGCGCCAGTCGCGCGCCTGCAGTTCGAACACGGTGCCGTCGAGGCCGCGCGGCGTCTCGGCGGCGCGCCTGGCCAGTCGCGCGAGCCAGCCTTCCGCGTCGGCCTCGCGTTCCATGCGCGGCATGGCCATGAGCGCGACGTAGTCGTAGGCCGCGAGCGAGGCCTCGTAGTTCTGCGCGAACCATTGCTCGGCCTGGGGCTCGAGCACCGGCCGCGCGTAGAGGTTGCGTGCCGTCTCCAGCACGGGCCGCCATAAGCCGGTGCGTGCGGCGAGTTCCTGCGTGAACTCGATCAGGTGGCGCGTCTTGGCCGCGGTCCAGCGCGCCATCAGCTCCGGGTTCGCGCGGATCGCCGCCACGTCGGCGGGCAGGCCCCACTTTGCGTAGGTAGCCAGCGCGGCGGGGCTCGCGTCCTCGTCGTCGGAGAGCATCGCGTCGTCGTGGAACAGCAGCCCCTCGAAGAAGGCGTGGCGGCCCAGGTCCTCGTAGATGTCGCCGACCAGCGCCCGCACCGCGGGGTCGAAGGGCGTGAGGCGGTGGTAGCGATCGGCGTGCACCCCGCCGTCCTGCGCCGCCACGGTGTGCGCGGCGAGCGGGTTCGACGCCGGCAGCCTGAAGGCCGTGACCGGCATCCAGGCGTAGACCTTCACGCCGGCCCGGCTGCGCAGCTGCCAGGCCGCACGGGCGAACAGGTCGGCGCGCACCGGCAGGTGGCGGTTGGGAAAGTACAGCGCGTCGGCCACGCCGTCGCCGTCGGGGTCGGCATACGCCTGAAGGAAGACCGCGCGCGGATGCACGGCGGCCACGCGGTCGATCAGCAGCGAGAGGTTGCGCTCCTGCTGGGCCGGATCGGGGTCGTACACGTAGTCGAGGTCCACGTGCATCACGCGGTTGACCGGCCGCACCTCGCCGCCCACGGGGCTGCGCAGCATGCGGTCGAAGGCGGGTGCCTCGTTGTCGTAGGCGGCCAGCGCGCGGCGAATGCGCGCGAGCGGCACATCCGGCGTGTTGGGGCCGTCGTCGAGCGTGAAGGTGATGGGCATGCCCGCGCGCTTCGACGCCTCGACCGCGGCGCTGTTGTAGGCGCCGTAGGGCCACACCATCGAGCGCACCTTCGCGCCGGTGCGCCGTTCGATGATCTCGCGGCTGCGGCGCAGGTCGGCCTCGACGCGGCGCACGTAGGCGTCGTCGTCCTCGTAGCGGCCGGTCTTCGGGTCGTAGCGGTGCGTGGCCGCGGCCGGCAGCAGGTTGCCCTGCGGGTTGGCGAGGATGCCGGTGTGCATCGCGTCGCTGTGGCTCGCGAACTCGACCAGGCCCGAGCGCGCCATCTCGGCCGCCTCGCTCCACGAGAGGAAGTTCTCGCGCGGCGCGGGCCGGTCGCCCCAGTGCACCTGCTGGCCCTCGGGCACCTCGAGCCAGCTCGTGACCAGCGCCATCAGCGCCGGGTAGTTGTAGCGCTTGAGCAGCGGGAACACCTTGGTGTAGGCGCTGCGGTAGCCGTCGTCGAAGGTCAGCAGCACGGGCTTGGGCGGCAACGGCTTGCCGCCCGCGCGCGCGTCGACGATCTGCTGCAGGCTCACCGGGTGGTAGCCGTTGTACTGCAGCCAGGCGAAGGTGTCGGCGAAGGTGCGCTCGTCCACCGCGGTCTCGTCCGGCGATGCCTCGAAGCTCTGGCGCACGTTGGCGCGCACGTCGTGGAACGCGATCACGCGAAAGCCGAGGCCGTCGTCGGGGTCGGCCGGCTGCAGCGGCTGTGCGCGCACCTGCAGCGCGCAGGCCGCAAGCAGCGCCAGCAGCAGCCACGGCAAGGTCGAACGCCAGAAGGCGAGGGGATGGGGCTTGGTTTTTCTTCTCATCACGGCAGCGGGGTCGAGAGGTTCAGGAAGACGCCGCGCTGTCGCTCGCGCACGCCGTCGTAGGGATGGCCGGAGAAGACCAGGCCGTAGCGCAGCGTGAGCTTCGGCCCGAGGTTCCAGCGGTGCTCGTAGCGCAGGCTCCACATCGGGCCGCTGCCGAAGCCGGCCTGCCGGTAGCTGCCGCCGCCGAGCTCGACCACCTGGAAGAACTGCCGGTCGTCGCGCTTCCAGTTGAGCCACTGCGCGCGCACGCTGAACTGCACGCTGGAGTCGCTCGACGGGTTGAAGTAGGGCGCATCGACCGCGCGGCCGCGGCTCGCGTCGGCGCCCAGGCGCGTTTCGAGCTGGAAGACCGGCGTGCTGATCCAGCGCTCGCGCCAGCCGATGTCGATGCCGTCGCGCCGGTTGCCGTCGCTGAAATCGAGCTGCTGCCACTTCAGGTCGAAGCGGCGCGATTCGTTCACCACGTAGCCCACGCTCGCGCCGAACTCGTGCGCGCCGATGCCCGCCGCGCGCGCCTTCCACGGCAGCTCTTTGCTGTCGCCGTCGTAGGTGGCCGACAGCCGCCATGCGTCGCCTGCGCGGTAGTCGAGCCGCCCGGCCACGCTGTTGCGGTAGGGGCCTGTGTTCGCATGCTGCACGATGCCTTCGGCCAGCCAGCGGCCCTGCTCCCAGCTCAGGCCGAGGCCGCTGCGCGCCCAGTTCGCGTTGCCGATGTCGGTGTTGCCGCGTCCCAGCGTCTGCTCGTAGAACACGCGCCAGCGGTCGTCGATGAGGCCCGAGCTGAGCCGGCTGTCGATGCGCCACTCGTTGTTGGCGATGGCCGCGCCGCCCGAAGAGGACTCGGCGTCGACGTCGAGCCTCGGGCCCACGAGCGCGCGGCGCTTGCGTTTCATCTCGCGCACCTGCACCGAGTCGGGCACGTCGGCGGCGAGCGATTCGGCGCGGCGGCGGGCCTCGGCGAACTCGGAGGCGTCGAGCAGCGCCTCGACGCGGCCGACGCGCGCATCGGTGTCGTAGGGCGAATCGGCAGCCAGCGCCTCGTAGCGCGCCAGTGCGGCCTCGGGGTGCTCGCGCAGCCGCTCGGTGAGGGCCGCGCCGTGCGCGAAGCCGGCGTTCATCGGCGCCTCCCGCGTCAGCACCGAAAAGCTGCGCTGCGCGAGCGCGGGGCGGTCGGAGTAGAGCTGAACCATGCCGCGCAGGCCGCTCACGTCGGTGTACTCGCCGTTCGGGCGGCCGGGCTCGGGCGCGAGCCGCAGCTGCGCGGGCGTGGCGGCCTCGATGCGCTGCAGCAGCGCGTCGGCGTCCGCGAAGCGGCC
>CAJYQC010000487.1 GCA_913776885.1 uncultured Variovorax sp. | reverse complement strand
CGCTTCGCGAATGCCGCATTTGCGTCGGTGGGCTTCATTGGCAGAGTCGGCGTTCGATGACGCATCCGATCGACGCAACCGCTTTCTGGGCCGCCGCCACGGCCGTGTACGTGCTGGCCGGCGTGATCAAGGGCGTGGTCGGCCTCGGACTGCCGACGGTGTCGATGGCGCTGCTCGCGCTGTGGATGACGCCGGCCCAGGCGGCTGCGCTGTTGATCGTGCCCTCGCTGGTCACCAACATCTGGCAGACTGGGCCCCGCGCGACCTTCATGCCGGTGCTGCGCCGCATCGGCGGCATGCAGGTGGGCGTGGTGATCGGCACGCTGGCCGGGGCGTTGTGGCTGGGCGTGCCGGCCGGCGCCTGGGCCTCGTTCGCGCTCGGGGTGGCGTTGATCGTCTATGCGCTGTGGGGGCTGACCGGGCGGCAGCTGCATGTGAGCGATACGCAGGCGCGCTGGGTGGGGCCGCTGGTGGGCATGAGCACCGGGCTGGTGACGGCCGTGACGGGCGTGTTCGCGGTGCCGGCGGTGCCTTATCTGCAGGCGCTGGGCTTCCAGCGCGATTCGCTGATCCAGGCGATGGGGATCTCGTTCACCACCTCGACGGTGGTGCTGGCCATCGGGCTGGCCGTGAACGGGGGGTATCCGGTGTCGGCGATCGGAGGTTCGGTCGCGATGCTGGCGCCGGCCATCGGCGGCATGGTGCTCGGGACCTGGCTGCGCAGGCGGCTGTCGGTGGAGGTGTTCCGGCGCTGCTTCCTGATCGGGCTGGCGCTGCTGGGCCTCTACATGGCCGTGCGGGCGGCCGGGGCGTGACGACGGCGCCTCAGGCCGCCAGCAGCAGGGCCGAACGCACGCGCTCGATCGTCTGGCGGTAGGGCAGGGCGAAGTCGTCGATCGGATCGCCGGCTCCGAGCCAGCTGAAGAGGAAAACCAGCCCTTCTTCCTCGGGGCTGCCGGTGGCCGTGTGCGTGAAGCTCTCGGGCAGTGGGCTCTCGGCGCGCATCAGGAACAGGTGCCACAGCTGCGGGTGGCGGTGCGTGTTGCCTTCGATGCCGGCTTCGCATTCTCGGTCCAGCGTGCCCAGCGGCTGCAGCGCGCCGGCGTAGTCGATGCCAGATTCCTCGAGCAGCTCGCGGCGCACCGCCAGTTCGGGCGACTCGCCGGGCTCGATGGTGCCCTTGGGCAGCTGCATGTTTCCGTCCTCGGGGTGGCGGAACACCAGCAGCCGGCCCCGCGCGTCGACCAGGCAGGCACAAGCCTTGGGGATGGCGACGCTGGGGCTGTCGGCGTTCATGCTCAGGCGCCCGTCAGAGCGGCCTTGACCGCTGCGCTGACCTGGCCCATGTCGGCCTTGCCGGCCAGGCGGGTCTTGACCACGCCCATCACCTTGCCCATGTCGCCGGGGCCCTTGGCGCCCAGCTCTGCCACGATGGCCTTCACTTCGGCGGCGACTTCGTCGGCACCCATGCGCTGGGGCAGGTAGACCTCCAGCACCTTGATCTCGGCGGCTTCCTTGTCGGCGAGGTCGGTGCGGCCGCCGGTGGTGAAGGCGGCGATGGAGTCCTTGCGCTGCTTGACCATCTTGTCGACGATGGCGACCACCATGGTGTCGTCGAGCTCCACGCGTTCGTCGACTTCCTTCTGCTTCATCGCGGCCAGCAGCAGGCGGATGGTGGCCAGGCGCTCGGAGTCCTTGGCGCGCATCGCCGTCTTCATGTCTTCGGTGATCTGTTCTTTGATAGTCATTCGGCAACCTTTCGGAAAAAACAAAAGCCGCGGCAGGTTTCCCTGGCGCGGCTGAGGCAACGGAGCGGCGGTGCTGACTTTCGTCCGGCGCCTGCCACCCGGGGCGTTGCTTAGTACAGCTTCTTGGGCAGCTGCATGCTGCGCACGCGCTTGTAGTGGCGCTTGACCGCGGCTGCCTTCTTGCGCTTGCGCTCGGCGGTCGGCTTTTCGTAGAACTCGCGGGCACGCAGGTCGGTCAGCAGGCCGAGCTTTTCGATGGTGCGCTTGAAACGGCGCAGGGCGACGTCGAAGGGCTCGTTTTCTTTAACGCGGATGGTGGTCATTGATGGATCGTTGAAATGAATTTGGCCTGGAGAGATCGAGGCCCCAAGCCGGGGTTCCTCAACTGAAAACTTTTGCGGCCGTTGAGGGAAGGCCAAGAGTTAGCCCGCGATTATAGCACTTCCCCACGTGGAAATGGCACTCCCCCAGGCTGCGTGCACTTCGTGTCGCTTCGCCAACCCCCTCGCCGGGGGCGACACCTGAAGCCCGGCGAAGCCGGTTCTTCGGTGTCCCTGGAAGGCGCTTCGGGAGGCTTTGGAGGTTTGGGAATCAGAGGGCTTGCGCGCACGCATGTGCGCTCGCCCAGGCCCACTGAAAGTTGTAACCGCCGAGCCAGCCAGTCACGTCGACCACTTCGCCGATGAAATACAGGCCCGGCTGCTTCGATTCCATGGTCTGGGACGACAGGTCGCGGGTGTCCACGCCCCCTGCCGTGACCTCGGCCTTCTTGTAACCCTCCGTGCCGCTGGGGACGATCTGCCAGCGGCAGATGCGCTCCGACAGTGCCGCCAGCGCCTTGTCGGCAGCCTCGTTCACCGGCCGCTGCAGGGCAGGGTCCTGCCCGACCCAGGCGTCCGCCAACCGCGAGGGCACCAGCGCGGCGAGCTCGTTGGCGATGCGTTTCTTCGATCGCAGCTTGGCTTCGCCCAGTGCCTCGGCCACGTTCACGCCCGGGGCGAAGTCGAGCGTCAGCGGGGCGCCGGGCTTCCAGTAGCTCGAAATCTGCAGCACCGCCGGGCCCGACAGGCCCCGATGGGTGAAGAGCAGGTCTTCGAGGAAGGCCATCTTCTCCTTCTTGGCGCCGGTCTCGATGCGCACCGGCAGCGCCAGCCCGGCCAGTTCGGCATACGGCGT
The DNA here is from genome assembly GCA_913776885.1 of uncultured Variovorax sp. Lineage (GTDB taxonomy): Bacteria > Pseudomonadota > Gammaproteobacteria > Burkholderiales > Burkholderiaceae_C > Variovorax. Next base: position 6,819 of record CAJYQC010000487.1, on the reverse strand, counting down.
CCAGGCGTCGCCGCCGAAGGTCAGCGGCACCAGTGCAGGGCGCGGCGTCACCATCCGCAGGCCGAACTGCTGTGCGATGCGATAGCCGAAGTCACTGGCGCCGATCTGCGGGATCGACAGGCCGCCGGTGGCGACCACGATCTTCTGCGTCTCGATGGCGCCCCGGCTGCTCTCGATTCGATAGCTGCCTACGCTGCTGCCGTCGGCATTGCCGGCGGAGAACGTGATCTGATCGATGGTGCACGGTTGCCAGCGCTCGACGCCGCCAGCCGCGCACTCGGCCAGCAGCATGTCGACGATCTGCTGCGAGGAGCCGTCGCAGAAAAGCTGCCCCTTGTGCTTCTCGTGGAAGGCGACGCCGTGCTTCTGTACCAGCTCGATGAACTGCTGCGGCGCGTAGCGCGACAGCGCCGAGCGGCAGAAGTTCGGGTTGTCGCTGATGAAGTGCCGCTGCGGCGCGCGCACGTCGAGGTCGCGGTTGGTGAAGTTGGCGCGTCCGCCGCCCGAGATGCGGATCTTCTCGCCCACCTTCTCGCTGTGGTCCACCACCAGCACCTTCAGCCCGCGCTGGCCCGCCACGCCCGCACAGAAGAGGCCCGCAGCGCCGGCGCCGATCACCACTGCGTCGAACTTCGCCGCGCTCAAGGTCCGTCGGCCGCCAGGATCGGCGGCGGGTTGTATTTGAGGTGGCCGACGTAGCGCAGCGGCTGCGTGGCGGCGATGGAGGGCACGTCGCCCTCGCGCATGTGGAGCAGGTCGGCCGGGCTCACCCAGCGCGGGTCGGCGTTGGTGATCGGCATGCCGGCCTTGCGGTAGGCCTCCAGCACGAACTGCGAGCAGAAGAACTGGTCGTCGCGGCTCGCGCCCAGCTGCACCATGGCCATGCCGCTCATGCAGTAGTAGCTGACGGCCGCAGGCAGAAGAGGCAGCTCGCACAGGCGACGGTTCAGCACGAAGGGCGCGTTCAGCAGCACGCCCACGGTGTTGTAGCTGGTGCCGACCTGCGACAGGGCCCATTCGCGCATGCGCGCAGCGCTCGCGTCGTCCACGCCGGGCACCCGGAAGGCCACGACCATCTGTTCCTCGTCGACCACCTGCGAAAGCGGCCGTGCGCGCACGCCCGTACCCACGGCCTCGGCGATCTGGCCGTCGCCCAGGTACAGCACCGCGTGGCTCACGGGCGAGAAGGTGCCCAGCCGGATGCCGAAGGAGTTCACCGTGGCGATGGAAGTCAGCAGGATGTCGCCCGGCGCCAGCGCATCGGCGGCGATGAGTTCGCCGCCGTTGCCCGGTGCGATGACCGAGCTCTGCACGCGCAGGCGCAGGCCGGTGTCCTTGGTCGGCATGTCGATCTGCGTGGCGCAGGCCGACAGCAGCAGGGCGGCGCCCACCGCGGCGATGGCCGCGGCGGTGCGGAAAGCGAATCGCATCAGCCCTTCCAGACGAACGGGAACTTCAGCTGCTTGAAGAAGCCGTTGGGCACGTAGTCGCCCAGCACGCCGTACTTCTCGGGCCAGAGCTTGGTGCTCTTCACCGCGGTGCCGAAGATGTAGTCGAGGAAGGCGTAGTGCGCCGCGTAGTTCTTGTCGAGCGCTTCCTGGTCCTGGCTGTGGTGCCAGTGATGGAAGTTGGGGGTCACGATCAGGTAGCGCAGCGGGCCCAGCCGCACGCTCACGTTGCAGTGGTTGAACACCGCCTGGAAGCCCACCACCACGATGTAGGCGTCGATCACTTCCTTGCTGAAGCCCAGCACGTAGATGGGTGCCAGCACCAGCGTGCGCGTGATCAGCAGTTCCAGGATGTGCTGGCGCGAGCCGGCCATCCAGTCCATGCTCTTCACGCTGTGGTGCACCGCATGCAGGCGCCACAGCACCGGCACCTCGTGGTAGGCGCGGTGCGTCCAGTACTGCACCAGGTCTGCCACCAGGATGATCAGCAGCAGGCCCGCCCAGAAGGGCAGGTTGCTCACCCAGCCCCGGATGCCGTCGTTGGCCGCCCAGCCGAAGAGCTTGTGCACCATCAGGTTGGTGGCCAGCAGCACGAAGCCCACGATCATGTGGTTCACCACGAAATGGTGGAAGTCGGTCTGCCACTCCTCGCGGAACACCGGCTGGTCCTTGCGCAGGGCGAAGAGCTTCTCGATGAAGATGAAGATCAGCGAGGAGCCCAGCAGGTCGAGGATGAACCAGTCCAGGCCGATGTAGGGCGTGTTGTCCGCGAAGTCGTGCACCGGCACTTTGTGCCCGCCGAGCAGTGCCGAGGCCGCCACCAGCAGGAATGCGGCCGAGGAAAGCCAGCGCGAACGGTTGAAGATGATGTTGACCAGCGAGAGCCCGCCCGAGATGACCAGCGCAGCCAGAAGGATCATGCGCATGATGTCGACGTTGTAGCTCTTGCGCAGCTCGGGCGTGGTGAGGTACTGCGGGAAGTGGAAGGCCAGCACGCCCAGGAAGCACAGGATGGCCAGGCTCAGCGCGATGGTGCCGGTGACCAGGCCCTGCCCGCGGCGCAGCTCGCCGTGGTTCTGGGTGAATTCGTTGAGTTTGTCGATGTCCAGCATGCCCCGCCTCTCCTTCTTCTTCGGCTCCTGTTGTGGGTGCGCGATTTTAGAGGGGCGGCGGAAAAACGCTCACGCTCAGTGCCTGCGTGCCGAGCGCCGCCGCAGCAGGGCCGCCGCGCCCAGCGCCGCTGCCATCACCAGCAGCGACACCACGGTGGTCACCGTTCCCAGCGCATAGATCGAGGGCGTCGTCACCGTCGAGGTCAGCCCCTGCAACTCGAGCGGCAGCGTGTTCACGTCGCCGATCGCCTGCGAGGTGCGGGCGATCTCGTCCCATGACAGTGTGAAGCCGAACATGCCGATGCCCACGATCGACGGACCGATCAGCGGCAGCACCACGAAGCGGAAGGTCTGCCAGGGGGTGGCGCCCAGGTCGCGCGCGGCTTCTTCGTAGGCGGGGTCGAAGCGGTTGAACACCGCGAACATGATGAGCAGCCCGAAGGGCAGCGTCCACGTCAGGTGCGCGCCCAGCGCGGAACTGAACAAGCCCAGCGCGGTGCCGTAGCCTTCGAGCAGCGAGGTGGCGTCCATCGCCGTCAGCACGCTCTTGATGCCGGTGTCGATCAGGCGGAACTGCAGGCCGATGCCCAGCGAGATGATGATCGACGGCATGATGAGGCTGGCCACCGTGACGAAGAAGAGGGCGTTGCTGCCCGCCAGCTTCTTGCGGAACGCGAGCCCGGCGAGCACCGACAGCACCACGGTGAACGCCATCACCACCGCGCCCAGCGCGAGAGAACGCCTGAAGGCCGCCCCGATGTCCACCGTGCCGAGCCCTTCAGCCAGTTTGTAGAACCAGTGCAGCGAAACGCCGCGCAGCGGAAACGTGAGGCCGCCCTCGGGGCCCTGGAAGCTGAGCACGAAGATCGTGATCATCGGGCCGTACAGGAACAGCACGAAGAGCCCGAACACAGTGGCCAGTGGCCAGAAGCCGGGTGCGCGCTGGGCGCCGATGGGTGTCTGCATCTCAGAGCTCCTTGCGGATGTCGACCATCCGGGTCAGGCCCCAGATGATCATCAGCACCACCGCCAGCAAAATCATCGCGTTGGCCGCGGCCAGCGGGAACTGCAGGTACGAGGTCTGCACCTGGATGATCTTGCCGATCGAGGCGATCTGCTGGCCGCCCATCACGCCGATGGTCACGAAGTCGCCCATCACGATGGTGATGACGAAGATCGAGCCGATGAGGATGCCGGTGCGCGACAGCGGCACCACCACGTTCCACAGCGTCTGCCAGCCTGAGGCGCCGGCGTCGCTGGCCGCTTCGAGCAGCGAGCGGTCGATGCGCATCATGCTGTTGAAGATCGGCACGATCATGAACATCGTGTACAGGTGCACGAAAGCCAGCACCACCGAAAAGTCGGAGAACAGCAGCCATTCGACAGGCTGGTTCACGAGGCCCATGCCCACCAGCGCCTGGTTGACCAGCCCGTTGCGGCCCAGCAGCGGCACCCACGAGATCATGCGGATCACGTTGGAGGTCCAGAAGGGCACCGTGCACAGCACGAACAGCACCGTCTGCATGGTCGAGGAGCGCACGTGGAAGGCCAGGAAGTACGCCACCGAGAAGCCGATCACCAGCGTGATGCCCCACACCAGCAGGCAGAACTTGAAGGTGCTCAGGTAGGTGTTCAGCGTGACGCAGAGGTCGCCGTTGTCGGTGAGCCGCGAGCAGCCCTCGAAGAGGCTCAGGTAGTTGCGCAGCGTGACGGCCGGTATCAGCTCGTACTCGTTGAAATTCCACAGGCTGACCATCGCGACCAGCGCCAGCGGAATCAGGAAGAACAGCAGGAACACCAGCGCGAACGGCGCCGCCTGCCACCAGGCCTTCACGGCGTGAACGGGAGTGATGGCGGCATGGCCGGACGCGATGGGAGTACTCATAGGTTCTGTCCAAGGGCGAGCGAAGCGACGCACGTTCGTGGGACGCCGCGGAACCGGCTTTGCCGGGCCGCAGGTGTCGCCCCCTCACGGGGGGGTGGCGGAGCGAAGCGCAGCCTGGGGGTCGAGTTCTTGGACCGCCGTCAGGCGGCCACGAACTCGTTCCACTTCCTGACCATGTATTCGTTCTCGTCCATGACGGCGTTCCAGCAGGCGATGCCGCCCATGCGCTGTTCGTAGCTGCCGCCATCGCGCACCGAGCCGGCCTTGGCGATCACGTCGCCCTGCGGGCTCTTGATGTCCTGCGCGGCGGGCTTGCCTTCCATCCAGTAGGCCCACTCGTAGGCTTCCATCTTGGTCTTGGCGGTGTCGAGCACGGCGCTGTAGTAGCCCTGGCGGTTGAGGTAGGCGCCGGCCCAGCCGTCGAGGAACCAGTTGATGAACTCGTAGGCGCCGTCGAGCTTCTTGCCCGAGAGCGTGGCCGGCAGGCCGAAGCCCGAGGCCCAGGCGCGATAGCCTTCCTTGAGCGGCTGGAAGGTGCAGTCGATGCCCTTGCTGCGCACGGCCGTGACCGCGGGCGACCACATCGACTGGATCACCACCTCGCCGGAGGACATCAGGTTCACCGACTCGTTGAAGTCTTTCCACAGCGCACGGAACTGGCCGGCCTTCTTGGCCTCGATCAGCGCCTTGATGGTCAGGTCGATCTCGGCCTTGGTCATATTGCCCTTGTCGGCGTACTTGTGCAGACCCTTGGCCTCCACAACCATCGCGGCGTCCATGATGCCGATCGACGGGATGTTCAGGATCGCGGCCTTGCCCTTGAATTCCGGATTCAGCAGCTCGGCCCACGAGCCGATGGGGCGCTTGATGAGGTCGGGGCGGATGCCCAGCGTGTCTGCGTTGTAGGTGGTCGGGATCAGCGACATGTACTGCGTGGCCGACTTGGCGAAGGCCTTGCTCTTCTCGCCTTCGAGGTAGATCACCTTCACCGGCGCCGTGCCTTGGTCGCCCACCTTCTTGCCGGCCACTTCGCCCTTGGTGAAGAGCGAGGTGATCTTGTCGGCGTTCTTCACGCGCTTGGTGTCGATGCCCTTCAGGTTGCCCGTGGGCACGATCTTCTTGAGGGAGAAGAACTCGGTGTCGATCAGGTCGAAGCTGTTGGGGGCGGTGACGGCGCGCTTGGTCACGTCGTCGGTGGTCACGGCCACGTACTGGATCTCGATGCCAGTGTCGGCCTTGAACTTCTCGGCGATCGCCTTGTCCTGGTTCACCGCGGTGCCCAGGTAGCGCAGCACGATCTTCTCCTGCGCATGCACGAAGGGTGCGATGCCCGTAGCCAGGATGCCGGCGGTGCCTTGCAGCAGGGTGCGGCGCTTGACGCCTTTGTTGTCGATCGAATCGGTCATGGGCAGGGTCTCCATTGAAGAAAAGAGAAAGTGGAGGGAAGGAACGCGGAGAAAGGCTGGAGGCGAACGCGCTCAGAAGGGAATGGCGAGCATGGCCGTTTCGTCCTGCCGGGCCGCCTCGGTGCCCGTGGGCTCTGGCGCTCGCTCGCCCGGCGGCTTGACGCCGGGGCCGAGCACGCGTGCATCGGCTTCGGCCCACGAGAGGTGCACCGCCTCGCCGTGCGCATACGGACGCGCGAGGAAAGCGGCCTCGCTCAGCAGCACCGACACGCCCTGGGGCGCTGCCCCGGCCGAGGCGGCGCCGCCGAGCGCCAGCCCGAGCAGGACGTAGGTGCCCTGGTACTCGACGTCGGTGACGGTGGCTGCCATGGCGCCCTCCGTCGGCGCCTGTGCGGCGGGTTCGATCCGCATGCGGTCGTTGCGCACCGCGATCGGCCCGGCGGGCGTGTCGAACACGTTGTGGCCGCCCATGAAGCGCGCCACGAACTCGCTCGCCGGATGGTTGTAGACCGCATGCGGCGAGCCGACCTGCTCGATCACGCCATGGTTCATCACCACCATGGTGTCGGCCAGCGCCATCGCCTCTTCTTGCGAGTGGGTGACGTGGATGAAGGTCAGGCCCAGTTCCTTCTGCCAGCGCCGCAGTTCGGCGCGCATCTGGATGCGCAGGAAGGGGTCGAGGGCGGAAAGCGGTTCGTCGAGCAGCAGCACGCGCGGCTCGGTGATGAGCGCACGCGCCAGCGCCACGCGTTGCTGCTGGCCGCCCGAGAGTTCGCCCGGCTTGCGCGCGGCCAAGTGACCCATCGCCACGCGCTCCAGCAGGTCGTTGGCACGCTTGTGGCGCTCGGCCTTGCCGACGCCTTTCATCTTGAGGCTGAAGGCCACGTTGTCGGTGGCCGAAAGGTGCGGGAAGAGCGCGAAGCTCTGGAACATCATCGCCGTGCCGCGGGCGGCGGCGGGCAGGTTGG
>CAJYQC010000486.1 GCA_913776885.1 uncultured Variovorax sp. | reverse complement strand
TGATGAGCTTGCCCCAGAGGTAGAAGCTGCGCGTGCCGGCCTTCTCGCTGATGAGCAGCCGGGCATTGGCCTTCACCGCACCGAGGCCGGCAAGCAGCGGCTGCGTGCCGCGCTCCAGGTTCTGGTGCAGCGCGTCGCGCAGGGCGCGTCCGAAACGGGCCGTACCGGCGATCTGCTCGGCGCTGAGTCCGGCGTCGGGCATGCCCCAGAAGCCGCGCTTGCGGCCCCAGATCAGCCAGGCCGGCGTGGTGAAGAAAGTGGCGAGCGTGGGGCCGGGGTCGGTGAGCACCACGTTGTCGATCAGCCGCGCGCCCACGTCGTCGAGCATGCCCTTGAGCTTTTCCTGGGCCAGCAGCCACATGTTGCGGCAGGCGATGACCGTGACCACCGGCTTGCCATCGAGCAGCCGCGCCGCAACCGGGTGCTTGAGGAAGGCCGCGACGGGCTGCGAAGGCGCCAGGAACCACACCTGGTACGGCAGCACGACCAGATCGAAGTGTTCGTCGCCCGTGAGCGAGAGCGGCGCCAGCGGCTGCGGCTTCATGTGGGCCGACTCGGGGAAGGCGTCGAAGAAGGTCAGGAAAGGCCAGGGAAAGGGGTACGGCTTCAGCGGACGCAGCACTTCCTCGTGAACATGGATGGCCGGGTCCGCCTTCAGCGGCGCGACGATGCGATCGGCGACCGCGTCGAGCTGGCCGGACTGCGAATAGCGCAGCACGAGGACGCGCTTGACGTTCGAGGGCGCGTCGGAGGGACTGGAAAAGCTGGGATTCACTGGCTCGGGCATTTCGGGGGCCGTCGAATGTAAGCGAAGCATTTCGCATGCGCATCTGCCATTGGTCATGGCGTCGCGGCGATCCGACGCTCCAAGCGGTCAACCGGCGTCGACGGGTGGCAATTAGGGGGAAGCGCCGGGCCGAGCGTGTGACTGACGAACGCCCTGCCCCGCGCCCTCAATGCGGTCGGCCGGCGAGATGATGTTGCAGCGGCGCCAGCGCGTGCCGATCAGGCCGGAGCCACCGCCTCACCGTCGCAGATCTCATCGGGAGCCGCTCGTTTCTTGGGCCCTCTCTCTCCTCCCCCGGCCGCCCGGGACGGCCATTGTCAATGCTGCTGCAGCCAGCGCGCGACCTGCTCGCGCTGCTCGGGCGTGTAGTGCAACCCCAGCTTGGAACGGCGCCAGAGCACGTCTTCGGCGCTCACGGCCCATTCATTGTCCTGAAGGAAGCGCAGCTCGCGCTCATGCAGGCCGGGCGCGACTTCGAGGCCCAGGTCTGCCATGGCCGCCGCGTCGCCCAGCAGATCGGCGATGCGCGCACCGTAGGCTCGCGCGAGCCGGCGTGCCAGATGAGCGCCCAGCCACGGATACCGCGCCTGCACCGCCTCGACGAAGCGCTCGAAATCCTCGTCGGGCCGCCTGGCGGGGCCGATCCACGGCGACAGGTCGCCACCTGCCAGGAATGCGCCGCCGGTCCAGGCCGGGCGCTGTTGCACGGACTGTCCCAGCATCCGGCCGACCTCGTCGGCCGCGTCCTCGGCCAGCTTGCGGAAGGTGGTGATCTTGCCGCCCCACACCGACAGCAGAGGCGCGGCGGTGGTGTTCGACTCCAGCAGGTAGTCGCGCGTGACGGCGGAAGGGTCGCCCGAGTCGTCGTCCAGCAGCGGGCGCACGCCCGAGTAGGTCCACACCACGTCCGAAGGCGCGATGGTCTTCTCGAAATAGCGGCTGGCCTGGGTGCAGAGGTATTCAACCTCCTCCTCGGCGATGCGCGCGGCGCCGGGGTCGTCGCCGGTGAGTTCGATGTCGGTGGTGCCGATCAGCGTGAACTCGTCCTGGTAGGGAATGGCGAAGATGATCCGCTTGTCGGGGTTCTGGAAGATGTAGGCGTGGTCGTGCTCGAAGAGGCGCGGCACCACGATGTGGCTGCCCTTCACCAGGCGCAGGCTCTTGGTGGCCAGGGCTTCGCCCTTGGCCGACCGGGCCACGCCGCGCAGGAACGATTCAGCCCACGGCCCAGCGGCGTTGACCACCGCGCGGGCGCGCAGCGTGCGTCTGGAGCCGTCGGCGCCCAGCAGCGTGGTGGTCCAGCCGTCGGCATCGCGCTGGGCGTTCACGCAACGCGTGCGCGTCAGCACTTGGGCGCCGCGGGCCTTCGCGTCGAGGGCATTGAGCACCACCAGGCGGGCGTCGTCGACCCAGCCGTCGGAATAGATGAAGCCGCGCTTGTACTGCGCCTTCAGCGGTTTGCCGGCCGCATGCGCGCGCAGGTCGACGCTGCGAGAGCCCGGCAACACCTCGCGGCGGGCGAGGTGGTCGTACATGAACAGGCCGATGCGGATTATCCAGGCCGGGCGCATCGACGGGTCGTGCGGCATCACGAAGCGCAGCGGCCACATGATGTGCGGCGCGCTCTTGAGCAGCACCTCGCGCTCCTGCAGCGCCTTGCGCACCAGCGAGAACTCGTAGTACTCCAGGTAGCGCAGGCCGCCGTGGATCAGCTTGGTGGAGGAAGACGAGGTGTGCGAGGCGAGATCGTCCTTTTCGCACAGCACCACGCGCCAGCCGCGGCCCGCGAGATCGCGCGCGATGCCGCAGCCGTTGATGCCGCCGCCGACGATCAGCACGTCGCAGTCTGTGGCTGGCGCAGGGGAAGCGGGGAAGGCAGAGGAAGCTGAGGAAATGGCGCTCACAGGGTCAGGGTCCGTCGAAGCGTGACTGTTGTCACCGAGGGAAGCCATTATATTTTCGATTTTGTTCATCTTCTTTCCTTTATGCGCGATTTTCCTCCGAGTTATTCCTCATGTCGATTCGTTTTTGTTCCATTTAAAGTCTGGCGCCGGGTACTCTTGGCCTCAGTCTTCCTGCATTCCACGACTTCTACGTGAACTCCAACCCCCGCCAGATCAACCTCCTGGACACCGTGCGCGCGCGCGGCTCCGTCACCGTCGAGCAACTGGCCGACATGCTCGGCGTGACCCTGCAGACCGTGCGGCGCGACGTGCAGCGGCTGGCCGACGAAGGGCTGCTCACCCGGTTCCATGGCGGCGTGCGCATGCCCAGTTCGACCACCGAGAACATCGGCTACCAGCAGCGGGAGACGCTGAACGCCCAAGGCAAGGCGCGCATCGCCCGCCGCGTGGCTGAGCTGGTGCCCAACGACTGCTCGCTGATCCTGAACATCGGCACCACCACAGAGGCCATCGCCAAGGCGCTGCTGCGACACACCGGCCTGCGCGTGATCACCAACAACCTGAACGTGGCCACCATCCTCAGCGGCAACGCGTCGTGCGAAGTGATCGTGGCGGGCGGCTCGGTGCGGCCGCGCGACCGCGCCATCATCGGCGAGGCCACCATCGACTTCATCCGCCAGTTCAAGGTCGACATCGCGCTCATCGGCGTGTCTAGCATCGAAGCCGACGGCTCGCTGCGCGACTTCGACTTGCGCGAGGTGAAGGTGGCGCAGACCATCATCGCGCAGGCGCGCGAAGTGTGGCTGGCCGCCGACGCCAGCAAGTTCAACCGGCCGGCGATGATCCAGCTGGGCACGCTCGAGCAGATCGACCGCCTCTTCACCGACGCCGAGCCGCCCGCGCCCTTCAGCGACCTGCTGAGCGCCGCCCAGGTGCGCCTGGAGATCGCGCGCGACAACTGAAGACGAACAGAAGGAAAAAGAACGAATGAAGACCACCTACCTGCTCGCCCTGGACCAGGGCACCTCCAGCTCGCGCAGCATCGTTTTCGACCGCGAGGGGCACATCGTCGCCATCGCGCAGAAGGAGCTGACGCAGATCTACCCGCAGCCGGGATGGGTCGAGCACGACCCGATGGAGATCTGGCGCAGCCAGCTCGCCACCGCGCGCGAGGTGCTCGAGAAGGCGAAGCTCGAGCCCACCGACATCCACGCCATCGGCATCACCAACCAGCGCGAGACCACCGTGCTGTGGAACCGCAAGACGGGCCTGCCGGTGCACCACGCCATCGTCTGGCAGGACCGCCGCGCCGAGCCGATGTGCGCGCAGTTGCGCGACGAGGGCATGGCCGACACCATCCGGGACAAGACCGGCCTCGTCATCGACGCCTACTTCTCCGGCACCAAGCTGCGATGGCTGTTCGACAACGTGCCCGGCGCGCGCGAGCAGGCAGCGCGCGGCGAGCTCGCCTTCGGCACCATCGACAGCTGGCTCATCTGGCAGCTCACCGGCGGCAAGGTGCACGTGACTGATGTGAGCAACGCCTCGCGCACCATGCTCTTCAACGTGCAC
>CAJYQC010000485.1 GCA_913776885.1 uncultured Variovorax sp. | reverse complement strand
CGGCGATGCTGGGCACCTCGCCGAGCAGGTATGGCTTCTCGTCGAGCATGTCCGAGAGGCGGCGCAGATACGACTTGTAGGCGCTGGTGGCATCGGCCGGGCGCAGGCGGGTCATGTTGCCGGCGCTCATCTTGCCGCGGTCTTCACCGAAGGCCTTGGCTGCTTCGGGCGGCGCCTTGGCGAAGACTTCCGCCGCGCCTCGGGGCTGGAGGTTCCATGCCATGGCCGCCCAGAAGAGCGTGGTGTCGGCCCACTGCGCGAGGATGCGCGACATGCCCTTCTCGGGCTCGGGGTAGAGCGTGGGCATGGGCTGCAGGTGCTCGAGCACGTCGGCGATGAGCGCGCTGTCGCAGTAGATGTCGGCGCCGATCTGCAGGAACGGCGTCTTGCGGTAGCCGCCGGTGAGCACCTCCACGTCGGGCTTGGGCATGATCGGCGGGATGAAGACCGACTTCCACGGCAGCTTCTTGGCGCCGAGGATCAGGCGCACCTTCTCCGAGAACGGCGAGGTCAGGTAGTGATGAAGGATCAGGTCGGCCATGATCGTGGGCTTTCTTGCGTTGGGATGTGTCGGTACGCGTCAGCGGGGCTGCGCGCGCTGGAGGATCGAGTCGAGATCGGTGCCTATGGCCAGGGTATCGAGGGCATGTCCCCGGTCGCCGGCAAGGCGTGATGCGCGGAAGGTGTGCGCCATTGCAGGCGGCGCGGCCTGCGGGGCCGGCACGTCGGAATTCAGCGCATGCCGCAGGGGCCGGCTGGTGTCGAAGAAGTCGTAGCCGGCCAGCTGCATGGGCTGGTTGAAGACCTCGCGAGTTTCGACGTTCTCCATACAAGACCTCCAACCGATCAGTTCCAGGAAGGCCGCGGAACCGGCCTCGCTGGCGCGCTTGCTTTGTCCCCAGCAGGGACGGCTGGGCGACACGAAGCGCCGCGCAGCCCGGAAGAGAGCTTAGTCGTTGATGACCTTGACGAGCTGCTTGCCGAAGTTCTTGCCCTTGAGCAAACCCAGGAACGCCTCGGGCGCAGATTCGATGCCCTGCGCGATCGACTCGCGCGGCTTGAGTTTGCCAGTGGCCACCAGCCCGCCCAGCTCGGTCAGCGCCTCGGGCCACACTTCCATGTGCTCGCTGACGATGAAGCCTTCGATCTTCATGCGGTTGATGAGGATCAGCGCCGGGTTCGCCAGAGGCAGCGGCTGGCCGTCGTAGCCTGCGATCATTCCGCACAGCGCCACGCGGGCGAAGGCGTTGGCGCGCAGCAGCACCGCGTCGAAGATGTAGCCGCCGACGTTCTCGAAGTAGCCGTCGATGCCGTTCGGGCAGGCTTCTTTCAGCGCGGCGCTCATGCTCTTGACGTCGGGGTGCTCTCGGTAGTCGATGCAGGCGTCGAAGCCCAGCTCTTCGGTCACGTACTTGCATTTCTCCGCGCCGCCGGCAATGCCGACCACGCGGCAGCCTCGCGCCTTGGCCAGCGCACCGAAGGCGCTGCCCACCGCGCCGCTGGCGGCGGTGATGACCATGGTTTCACCGGCCTTGGGCGCGATGATCTTCACCAGCCCGTACCAGGCGGTCACGCCCGGCATGCCGACCGCGCCGAGGTAGTGCGACAGCGGCACGTGCGTGGTGTCGACCTTCTTCAGCGCGCCGGGCTGCGAGGCATCGACCACGCTGTATTCCTGCCAGCCGCCGAAGCCGACCACCTTGTCGCCCACGGCGTACTTGGGATGCTTGCTCTCGACCACTTCGCCGACGGTGCCGCCCTGCATGGTCTGGCCCAGCGGCTGCGGCTGCGCGTAGCTCTTGGAGTCGTTCATGCGCCCGCGCATGTACGGGTCCAGGCTCAGGTAGTGGTGGCGCACCAGGACCTGGTTGTCCTTGAGCTCGGGCGTCTCGGCGGTGACGAGCTTGAAGTTGCTGGCGACGGCTTCGCCGTCGGGGCGGTTGTCGAGGTGGATCTGCTTGTTGGTGGGCATGGAGGACTCCGGGGAAATTAGGTCGATCTGTCAGTGGTTCGGGTTCGCTCAGTCGGTGGACGGCGGACGCATCTCGTTGGCGCTGGCCGGACCGGTCGGCAGCCGCCGCTTCACGTACTTGAAGGTGCCGGTGGCATGGGCGCACACGCGCTCCTGCTCGTCGTAGATCCTGGCTTCGGTGAAGGCCAGCGTCGCCGTCTTGTGGATGAGCGTACCGCGCGCGTGCAGCGGCCCCACCGAGGGCTGCATGAAGCTGGTCTTCATCTCGATGGTGACCACCCCCGTCTCGGGCGAGATACTGCGCGCGGCAGCCGCCATGGTGATGTCCAGCAGCGTCATGCACGCGCCGCCGTGCGTCACGTCGAAGGTGTTCAGGTGCTCGGGCTTGGCGGTGTAGAGGATCTCCGATTCGCCGTTCTCGAACTTCGTCAGTTCGAAGCCCAGGTGGCGCGCGAAGGGAATCTGGCTCGTGTACGAGCGGATGTTGATGTCGTCTTGGTTGGTCATTTCAGTCTGCCAATGGCCGACACGCTGGCACGGCCCCGTCGCGGGCTCCCGCGGAACCGGCTTCGCCGCGCCGCAGGGTGCGCCCCCTCGAGGGGTATCCGAGCCGCACGAAGCGGGCGAGGCTGGGGGTGGTCATTTCAGGCCGCGCCGAGCACGACGCTCACGCCGCCGTCCACAGCCAGCCACTGGCCGGTGACGTGCTTGCCGGCGTCGCTCGCGAACAGCAGCGTCAGGCCCTTCAGGTCTTCCTCGTCGCCCAGGCGGCCCAGCGGCGCCTGCGCTGCCATCTTCTCCTCGCCGAGCGACTTGATGAGGCCGGCGGCCATCTTCGTCATGAAAAAGCCCGGGCAGATGGCGTTGACGTTGATGTTGTACTTGCCCCATTCGGCCGCCAGCGTACGCGTGAAGCCGATGACCGCGGTCTTGGAGGTGTTGTAGGCCAGCGTCTGCATCTCGGGCGGGTTGCCGTTGAGGCCGGCAATGGAGGCGATGTTGATGATGCGGCCCGACTTCTTCGGAATCATGTAGCCGTTGGCGATCTGCTGCGACAGGATGAAGTAGCCCCGAACGTTGAGGTTCATCACCTTGTCCCAGGCCTCGACCGGGTGGTTCTCGGCCGGCGCGCCCCAGCTGGCGCCCGCGTTGTTCACGAGGATGTCGACGGCGCCCATGCGCTGCAGCGTCTCGTCGGCCAGGCGGCGGGTGTCTTCCTCCTTCGAGCAGTCGGCGGCGATCCAGCGCGCGTCGATGCCGGCGGCCTGCAGCTCGGCGGCGGCCTGCTCCAGGTCGTCGGCCTTGCGCGAACTCAGCATGATCTTCGCGCCCGCCTCGCCCAGTGCATGGGCCATCTGCAGCCCCAGGCCGCGCGAGCCGCCGGTGACGAGGGCGGTCTTGCCGGTGAGGTCGAAGAGTTTCTGGACGGTGCGTGCGGTCATGGGTTGTCTCCGGGGTTCGGGTAGTGGTTCAGATCGTGTAGTCCATGCACTGGCGGGCTTCGCGCACGGCGCCGATGAACGGCTTCAGCGCCACGTGCTGCGGGTGGTCGGCGTAGGCAGCGAGCGCGGCGGCATCGGTGAATTCCGAGTACAGGACCAGGTCGTAGGTGGCTTCCAGCCCGGGCTGGGCGATGGCCACCTCGAAGCGCAGCGTGCCGGGCGACAGCTTCGCGCAGGCATCGAGCAGCGCCTTGGCCTTGAGCAGGTTGGTCGCCTTGTCGGCGCCCTCGGCGTGCTCCTTGAACTTCCACATCACGATGTGCTTAAGCATCGCGCGCCTCATTTGCCTGCGGAAGGCGTGTTGGACAGACGCGAGCGCACGTAGATCAGCACGAAGCCGACCAGCGTCACGACGCCGCCGGGAACGGCGATGGACCAGCCCAGCGAAGCGTCGGTACGGCCGGTGGCGATGCCCAGGATCACGAGGAACATGCCGCCGTAGATCAGGATCCAGATCCACTTCTCCAGCCGAGCATGTGGCTTCGGCGGCTTGACGGCGGGTGCGTTGTTGGGGGTGGCGTTCGGCGAATCGGTTGTGGCCATCAGAAGGCGTCCTCGGGCAAAGCTGTACATGTCGGGTCACGGGTCTCGACCACGTTGAGCCAGGCACCGATTTTCGGCAGCTCGTAGTGGAAGAAATAGTCCGTGGCGCCGATCTTGCCAGCTGTTACCGCCCTCGCCTTTTCACCATCGCCCTGCAAGGCCCTTTGGGCCACGTCGAGCCAGATCCAGGCCAGCACCGTGTGCCCGAAGGCCTGCATGTACGGAACCGCGTTGGCCAGCGCGTCCGCCGGGTCCCCCGTGGACCATGCGGCCTCGGTGGCGCTGCCGATGCGCTGCAGCGCGGCGCCCAGCGCCTTGGCGTGGGCCTCCAGCCCGGGCACCTTGGCGGCGCGGCCGATGGTGCCGGTCATGCGCGCAGCCAGCAGCTGCAGGCCGCGGCCCTTCTCCATCAACACCTTGCGGCCCAGCAGGTCGGCGGCCTGGATGCCGTGGGTGCCCTCGTGGATCATGTTCAGGCGGTTGTCGCGCCAGTACTGTTCCACCGGAAAGTCGCGCGTGTAGCCATAGCCGCCGTGCACCTGGATGGCCAGCGAATTGGCTTCCAGGCACCACTCGCTGGGCCAGCTCTTGGCGATGGGCGTGAGCACCTCCAGCAGCAGGCGCGCGTCGTCGGCGGCATGGGCGTCGCCGGTCTTCTGCTCGTCGACCAGGCGGGCGCAGTACAGCTCCAGTGCCAGCGCGCCCTCGCAGTACGCCTTCTGGGCCAGCAGCATGCGGCGCACGTCGGCGTGCTCGATGATGCGCACCTGAGGCGCCGCCGAATCCTTGGCCACGGCCGCACCGGCGGCATCGGGCTTCTTCACCAGCCGGCCCTGGGGGCGGCTCTTCGCATACTCGAGCGAGGCGTGGTAGCCCGCCATGCCGAGCATGGTGGCGGCCGTTCCGACGCCGATGCGCGCCTCGTTCATCATGTGGAACATGCAGTGC
>CAJYQC010000484.1 GCA_913776885.1 uncultured Variovorax sp. | reverse complement strand
GCGGTGCAGTCCAAGCTGCCCTTCGACCCGGTCAAGGGCCTCGCGCCGGTGGCGATGTTCGCCAAGGGGCCGTTCATCGTCGCGGTCAACAACGAGTTCCCCGCCAAGACGCCGGCCGAGCTGATCGCTGCCATCAAGGCGAAGCCGGGCCAGTACAACTACGCATCCTCGGGCTCGGGCAGCGTCAACCAGTTCGGCACCGAGCTGCTCAAGGCCAAGGTGGGCGACCTGCAGATCGCGCACATCCCGTACAAGGGCATGGGCCCGGCGGTGACCGACCTGGTGGGCAACCAGACACAGCTGCTGATTTCCAGCGGCCCCTCGCTGCTGCCGATGGTGCGTGCCGGCAAGCTGCGCGCGGTGGGCATCACCAGCCTGAAGCCGAGCCCCATCGCACCCGACCTCACACCCATCTCCACTGCCGTGCCAGGCTACGAATTCGAACTCTGGTGGGGCCTGCTGGCCCCGGCGGGCACGCCGCCCGACGTGGTCGCCAAGCTGAACGGCGCGGTCAACCAGATCCTGTCGAAGCCCGAGATCGCGGCCAACTTCCTGCGCGAAGGCGCCATCGCCACGCCGCTCACGCCGGCGCAGTTCGGCACCGTCATCGCCGAGGACGTGGAGCGCTGGAAGAAGCTGGCGAAGCAACAGAACATCACCGCAGACTGAACAAGGAAAGAGAAAGCCCATGAGCCATACCGCCCCTGAGAACACGCGCCTGCCGCAGCGCCAGGGCCCCGCCGGGCCGCTGAGCGGCCTGCGCGTGCTCGACCTGAGCGCCTACATCGCGGGCCCGTACGGCTGCTCGCTGCTGGCCGACCAGGGTGCGGAGGTCATCAAGATCGAGCCGCCGGCCGGCGACAACCTGCGCAAATACCCCTCGACGCTGGAAGCCGAGAGCCGCGCTTTCATCGGCGTGAACCGCAGCAAGCTGGGCGCGATGCTCGACCTCAAGAACCCCGAGGACCTGGCCGCATTGATGGAACTGGTGCGCGGCGCCGACGTGCTGGTGCACAACTTCAGGCCCAGCGTGCCGCCTCGGCTGGGTATCGCCTACGAGCAGCTGAAGGCGGTGAACCCGCGGCTCATCTACTGCGCCGTCACCGGCTACGGCGAGACCGGCCCGCTGCGCGAGAAGGCCGGCTACGACCAGGTGCTGCAGACGATGACCGGCATGTGCGCGCTGCAGGGCAAGCGCGGCGAGCCGCCCGAGATCATCTACGGCTCGGTGGTCGACTATTACGCGGCCGCGCTGGTGGCCGCGGGCGTCGCATCGGCGCTGTACGAGCGCGAGAAGAGCGGCCAGGGCCAGTTCGTGGGCGTGTCGCTGCTGCGCTCGGCGCTCACGATGCAGTCGGCGCGCATGGTGTGGGCCGAGGGCGAGCCCAAGGACGTGGGGCGCGACATGCGCTCCGGCGGCATCACCGGCATCCACCCGACGCGCGAGGGCCACATCTACATCTCGGCCAACACGCCGCACTTCTGGCAGGCGCTGTGCGCCAAGGTCGGACTGCCGGAGCTCGCCGCGGACGAGCGCTACGACTCGGTGCGCAAGCGCGCGCAGCACGCGGCCGAGATCGTGCCCAGGCTGCGTGCAGCGCTGGCCGGGCGCAGCGCGCTCGAATGGGAAGAGATCTTCGGCGAAGAAGTGCCCTGCTCCGCCGCGCGCACCGTGGAAGACATGTTCGACAACGAGCAGGTGCTGGCCGAGGACATGGTCGCGAACATCGCGCACCCCACGCTGGGTTCGTACCGCGGCTTCACCCGCCCGGTACGCTTCGGCCGCACGCCCGGGCCCGAGCCCTTCGCGGCGCCCACGCTGGGGCAGCACACCGCCGCCGTGCTGGCCAAGCGGCGCGCGGGCGGCTGAGCCATGGCCGACGACATCACCGTGCCCCACAGCGCGGGCACGCACAGGCCGGCCATCGCGGCGCCCGAAGGCGCATGCGACGCGCACATCCATGTGTACGACCGCCGCTTCCCGACGCACGGCTCGCCCGATGCCATGCTCGACCACGCCACCGCCGAAGACTACCGCCTGCTGCAGCAGCGCACCGGCACGCAGCGCACTGTCGTCGTGCAGCCCCGCGTGCACGGCACCGACAACAGCGTGACGCTGGCTGCCATCCAGGCGCTGGGCGCGCATCGCACGCGCGGCGTGGCAGTGGTGCGGCCCGAGGTGAGCGATGCCGAGCTGCAGCATCTGCACGAGGGCGGCATCCGCGGTATCCGCTTCACGCTGTACACGGCGGCGAACGCGACGACGGATTTCTCCATGGTCGAGCCCCTGGCCCATCGCGTTCATTCGCTGGGCTGGCACGTGCAGCTGCACTGGAGCGCCGACCAGATCGCCGCGCATTCGGCGCTGCTCGACCGGCTGCCCTGCACGGTGGTCTTCGACCATCTCGCGCGGCTGCCGCAGCCCGATGGGCTCTCGCACCCCGCATGCCGTGTGGTGAGCCGGCTGCTCGACAGCGGCCGCCCCTGGATCAAGCTCTCGGGCGCCTACCTCGACTCCGCGGTCGGCGCCGAGGGCGGCTAT
>CAJYQC010000483.1 GCA_913776885.1 uncultured Variovorax sp. | reverse complement strand
ATCCACCCGACCTCGGGCCTGCTGATCGACGGCGAGCTCGCGCGCACGCTCAAGCAGGAGCACGGCGCGCTGATCTCGGGCGTGGTGGCGCTCACCCTCAATTCGGCGGCATACATCTCCGAGGTGTTCCGCGCGGGCATCCAGTCGATCTCGCGCGGCCAGTTCGATGCGGGGCGCTCGATCGGCTTCACGCCCGCGCAGGTGATGCGCTACGTGGTGCTGCCGCAGGCCTTCCGCCGCATGCTGCCGCCGCTGGGCAACAACGCGATCGCGCTGCTGAAAGATACCTCGCTGGTCTCCGCCATCGGCCTGGCCGAACTGGCCTACGCCGCACGCACCGTGGCCGGCGCCTATGCGCGCTACTGGGAGCCGTACCTGGCGATCTCGGTCATCTACTGGGTGATGACACTGATCCTCACCACGCTTCTTCGCCGCCTCGAACACCGCCTGGCGCGCAGCGATAGAGGCTAGGCACGCCCCCAGGCTTCGCGCACTTCGTGTCGCGCACGCCTTCCCCCTTGCGGGGGGCAACACCTGAGGCCCGGCAAAGCCGGTTCCTCGGTGTTCGCGCGATGGCGATGACGGGATCGCGGGCTCTGCTGGCGCGGGGCCAAAATAGCGCCAGATGCCCCCCATATCCCCCGAAGAGACACCCATCCCGCCCGCGAGGCCGCAGCCGACGAAGTTCGCGGCGCTCGTGCCACTGAAGCTCCCCGTGTTCCGCATGCTGTGGAGCACCTGGCTGGTCGCCAACATCTGCATGTGGATGAACGACGTGGCCGCCGCGTGGATGATGACCACGCTGACCTCCTCGCCGATCTGGGTGGCGCTGGTGCAGTCGGCCTCCACGCTGCCGGTGTTCCTGCTGGGCCTGCCCAGCGGCGCGCTGGCCGACATCCTCGACCGCAGGCGCTGGCTGGTGGCCACCCAGTTCTGGCTGGCCGGCACCGCCATCGTGCTGTGCGCCGCGCTGGCGCTCGACCTCATGACCGCGCCGCTGCTGCTGGCGCTGACCTTCGCCAACGGCATCGGGCTGGCGCTGCGCTGGCCGGTGTTCGCGGCCATCGTGCCCGAGCTGGTGCCGCGCGCGCAGCTGCCGGCCGCGCTGGGGCTGAACGGCATCGCGATGAACGCGTCGCGCATCGTGGGCCCGCTCACCGCCGGCATGCTTATCGCGAGCGCGGGCAGCATCTGGGTGTTCGCACTCAACGCGGTGCTGTCGGTGGCATCGGGCTTCGTGGTGCTGCGCTGGCGGCGCGAGCACACGCCCAATCCGCTGGGCCGCGAGAAGCTGGTCAGCGCGATGCGCGTGGGCGTGCAGTTCGTGCGGCAGTCGCAGCGCATGCGCGCGGTGCTCACGCGCATCTCGATCTTCTTCTTCCACTCGACCGCGCTGCTGGCGCTGCTGCCGCTGCTGGCGCGCAACCTCCAGGGCGGCGGCGCGGCCACCTTCACGCTGCTGCTGGCTGCCATGGGCGCGGGCGCGATCGTTGCGGTGCTGTTCCTGCCGCGGCTGCGCCAGGCGATGGGGCGCGACCAGCTGGTGCTGCGCGGCACGCTGCTGCAGTCGGGCGCCACGGCGGTGATGGCCTTTGCGCCCAACGCATGGGTGGCGGTGCCGGCGATGTTCTTCGGCGGCATGGCGTGGATCACGGTGGCCAATTCGCTGTCGGTGTCGGCACAGCTCGCGCTGCCCGACTGGGTGCGCGCACGCGGCATGTCGATGTACCAGATGGCGATCATGGGCGCGAGCGCGATCGGCGCGGCCATCTGGGGGCAGGTGGCCACCCTCAGCTCGCTGGTCGCGAGCCTGAGCGTGGCGGCGGTCAGCGGCACGTTGCTGATGCTCGCGGCGCTGCGCTGGGTCACCGACCTCAGCGGCGAGGACGACACCAGCCCCGCGCAGGCCGGCTGGGCGGTCGGCCCGCCTGCGGAAGCGCCGCAGGAAAGCGGGCGCGTGGTGATCACCGTCGAGTACCTGATCGACCCCGCGCGCGCCGCCGCCTTCCACCTCGTGATGCAGCAGACGCGCCGCGCGCGGCTCAGCCAGGGCGCCATCGGCTGGGAGCTGCTGCACGACATCGCACAGCCCGAGCGCTACGTGGAGCAGATCGTCGACGAGTCGTGGACCGACCACCTGCGCCGCTTCAACCGCGCGACGGCCAGCGACATGGCGCTGCGCGAACGCAGGCTCGCCTTCCACATCGGGGAGTCGGGGCCGGTCGTCACGCGCTACATCGTGCGGCGCTGAGCCTGCGCCGCGCCGCCGGCTCGACCGGTGCAGGCTGCTTTTTCATACCAGTTGGCCAAATTTGGTGGCATGCCCCTTGCATGGTGAAATTTGCCGGGTATCCACGGATAGCCCTTCTTTTTTGACCGTATGGATAATTTAAGCCACCGCCACGCCCGGCGGCACGAGGTACCACCACGATGAATCCGCCGCCTCTGCGCAGCCGCTTCTGGTCCGACCTGACCAGCGAAGAGTTCTCCCGCCTCGACCGCGAACGGCTCATCGCCGTGCTGCCGGTGGGCGCCACCGAGCAGCATGGCCCGCATCTGCCGATGTCGACCGACACCGCCACCATCGACGGCATGGTGCGCGCCACGCTGCCGCACCTGCCCGACGACCTGCCGGTGCTGTTCCTGCCCACCGTGCCCTACGGCAAGAGCAACGAGCACTCGCGCTACCCCGGCACGCTCACCGTGTCGGCGAACACGCTGATCTCGATGTGGAAGGACATCGGCGCCTGCGTCGCGAAAGCCGGCGTGCGCAAGCTGGTGCTCTACAACAGCCACGGCGGCCAGATGAGCGTGATGGACATCGTCGCGCGCGACCTGCGCGAGGAGCACGGCATGATGGTCGTGGCCGCCAACTGGTACACGCTCGGCCTGCCCGAGGGCCTGTTCACCGCGCACGAAGGCAGGCACGGCATCCATGCCGGCGACCTGGAAAGCTCGGTGATGCTGCACCTCACGCCCGACTACGTGCGCCGCGACCAGTTCCGGAACTTCAGCTCCATGACCGAGCAGCTGGCTGCCGAGAACAAGTTCCTCTCGATCACGCCCAGCGGCAAGCTCGGCTGGCAGATGCACGACATCAACCCCGCAGGCGCCGCCGGCGACGCCACGCGCGCGACCGCCGAGAAGGGCGCGGCCGTGCTCGACCACGTGGGCCGACGCTTCGTCGAGCTGCTGCAGGAGGTCGACCGCTTCCCGCTCTCGCGCCTCGCCAACGAGCCGGCCTGGAAATGAGCACGGAAGCCACCACCGCCGCCGCCGGCGCGCCGCTGGTCAGCCTGCGCAACGTCAGCAAGCGCTTCGCCAACGGCACGCTCGCGCTGCAGGGCATGTCGCTCGACATCGGCGAGCACGACTTCATCAGCTTCCTCGGCCCCTCGGGCTGCGGCAAGAGCACGGCGCTGCGCCTCATCGCGGGGCTCACGCGCATCAGTTCGGGCGACATGCACTGGGGCGGTGCCGCCGCCGGCAACAGCAAGAACGGCAAGACCGACCGCGACCTGGGCTTCGTGTTCCAGGAGCCCACGCTCATGCCCTGGGCCAAGGTGTTCGACAACGTCTGGCTGCCGCTGAAGCTGGCCGGCACCGGCCGCGACGCGGCGGCGCCGGTGGTGAAGCAGGCGCTGGAGATGGTCGGCCTCTCGCGCTTCGCCGACGTGTACCCGCGCGAGCTCTCCGGCGGCATGAAGATGCGGGTGTCGATCGCCCGCGCGCTGGTCACGCACCCGCGCCTGCTGCTGATGGACGAGCCCTTCGCCGCGCTCGACGAGATGACGCGCATCAAGCTCAACAACGACCTGCTGGCCATCTGGCGCGAGCACCGCTTCTCGGTGGTGTTCGTCACGCACAGCGTGTACGAGTCGGTGTATCTGTCGAACCGCATCGTGGTGATGGCCGCGCGGCCCGGCCGCGTGATCGACGAGATCCGCATCGACGAGCCCTACCCGCGCGGCGAAGACTTCCGCACCTCGACCCGCTACAACGCGCACTGCACCGCGGTGTCGCAATCGCTGCATGGAGCCCTGCATGGCGTCGACATCGATCACTGAGACACACGCGGCCGCCCCTCTCGCGCAAGCCGGCGCGGCGCCTTCCGAGGCCTCGCTGCGCGCGCACGAGGACCGGCTGCGCCGGCGCGAGTCGATGCTGCGCATCGCGGTGCCCGCGGCCATCGTCGCGCTGCTGCTGCTGGCGTGGGAATGGACCGTGCGCGCCAACAACATCCCGCACTACATCCTGCCCGCGCCCTCGCTCATCATCCGAACGCTGTTCGACAACTGGGCGTCGCTGTCCAGCGCGCTGTGGTTCACGGTGAAGCTCACGCTGCTGGCGCTGGCCGCGGCCATCGTGGGCGGCGTGCTGCTGGCCATTGCCTTCGCGCTGTTCAAATGGGTGGAGATCGGCCTGTTCCCGATTGCGGTGATCCTGCAGGTGACGCCGATCATCGCGATCGCGCCGCTGATCCTGATCTACGTGTCGAGCACCACGGCGGCGCTGCTGCTGTGCGCATGGATCGTGGCCTTCTTCCCGATCCTGTCGAACACCGTCATCGGCCTGAAGAGCGCCGACAGCAACCTGCGCGACCTGTTCCAGCTCTACAAGGCCTCGCCCTGGCAGACCTTCCGCTACCTGCTGGCGCCGAGCGCGCTGCCCTACTTCATGGCGGGCCTGAAGATCGCGGGCGGGCTGAGCCTGATCGGCGCGGTGGTGGCCGAGTTCACGGCCGGCACGGCGGGCAAGGAAACGGGGTTGGCCTCGCGCATCCTCGAGTCGAGCTTCCGCACCGAGATCCCGATGATGTTCGCGGCGCTGCTGCTGGTGTCGCTGCTGGGCATCGTGATCTTCATCGTGTTCGCGGCACTGTCGCGTCTGGTCCTGGGCCATTGGCACGAAAGCGAGATGCGCCGTGAAAGGTGATTGGCTCTCCCCCAGGCTGCGCGCACTTCGTGTCGCTTCGCCCACCCCCTTCCGGGGGCAATACCTGCGGCCCGGCAAAGCCGGTTCCGCGGTGTTCCCTTGCGAAGAGTCCCCCTTGACGGAGCGTCGATGAACTCCGGACACGTTTCCCCTGCGAACGTCGACTGGAACGCCGTGCGCGACGACCTGCGCGGCCTCAACGTGATCACCGCGCCCGGCCAGCGCAAGCAGCTGTCGAAGGACTTCTACTGGTACAGCCCCATCCTGACCGAGCAGCTCGCGGGCTGCGTGGCCGACGTGGTGGTGAAGGTCGGCACCGAGGACGACGTGCGCCAGGCGGCGGCAGTGGCCGCGAAGTGGAAGCTGCCGCTCACGGTGCGCGCAGGCGGCACCGGCAACTACGGCCAGTGCGTGCCGCTGGAAGGCGGCATCGTGCTCGACGTGACGCAGATGTGCCGCGTGCTCGACGTCCGCGAGGGCAGCATCCGCGTGGAGGCCGGCGCGCGCATGCACGACATCGACCTCGCCGCGCGCGAGACCGGGCAGGCGCTGCGCATGTGGCCGTCGACCTGGCATGTGGCCTCGATCGGCGGCTTCATCGCGGGCGGCTTCGGCGGCATCGGCTCCTTCCGCCACGGCATCCTGCGCGACCCCGGCAACCTGCTGCGCGCACGCGTGATGACGGTGGAGCGCGAGCCGCGCATCATCGAGCTGCATGGCGACGAGATCCAGCAGGTGCACCACGCCTACGGCACCAACGGCGTGATCCTCGACGTGGAAGTTGCGCTGAGTGCGGCCGTCGACTGGGTGCACTGCACGGTGCTTTTCGATACGTATCGCGGCGCGCTCGACTTCGGCATCGCCGCGCAGGCGCCCTCGCTCGACATCTTCCTGCTGTCGACCGTGGAGGCGCGCTTCTCGCCCTACTACACGGCCATGCGCGACCGTTTCCCGGCCGACCGGCACGCGGTGTTCGCGATGGTCTCGCCCGCGTCGATGGACGATTTCCGCGCGCTCGCCGCGGCACAGGGCGGAACCATCTCGGTGGCCGGCACCGAGGCCGAGCTGCTCGCCGAAGGGCTGCCGCCCGCCTACGAGTGCGCCTTCAACCACACCACGCTGCAGGCGCTGAAGGCCGACCGCGGCTGGACCTACCTGCAGGTGGCCTACGCCCAGCCCTTCGATCCGTCGGTGGTCGAGCGGCACCTGAAGATCTTCGGCGACGACGTTCTGCAGCACCAGGACTTCGCGCGCGCCAACGGCGAGTGCGGCACCTTCGGCATCCTGCTGGTGCGCTGGAAGGGCAAGGAACACCAGTACGAGGTGATCCGCGAGATCGAGTCGCAGGGCGGCTGCGTGATCTTCAACCCGCACGTCTTCACCATCGAGGACGGCGGCATGAAGACCATCGACACGCAGCAGATCGAGTTCAAGAAGCGCAGCGACCCGATGGGCCTGATGAACCCCGGAAAAACACGAGGGTGGCGCGCCGACATGGCCATCGAACGCTGAAAAGCCTTAGTCTGCGCATCCCGTTCTTTTCAACGAAACCTCCACAGGAGCACCTTCCCATGCGCATCCACGCATTCACCTTCCGCCCGCTCGTTCTGGGTCTGGCCCTCGCGGGCGCCGCCTTCGCCGTGCAGGCGCAGGAAAAAGTGGTGTTCGCCACCAACTGGAAGGCGCAGGCCGGCCACGGCGGCTTCTACCAGGCGCTGGTGGACGGCACCTACAAGAAGTACGGCCTCGACGTCGACATCCAGCAGGGCGGCCCGATGGTCAACAACCGGCCGATGCTGCCGGCAGGCAAGGTCGACTTCCTGATGACCGGCAACCTGCTGCAGTCCTTCGACAACGTGAAGAACGGCGTGCCCACCGTGGTGGTGGCGGCCTTCTTCCAGAAGGACCCGCAGGCCATGTTCGCCCACCCCGGCCAGGGCTTCGACACCTTCAAGGACATGACCAAGGCGCCGGTGGCCTTCATCGGCAAGGACGGCCAGTTCAGCTTCTGGCAGTGGATGAAGTCGGAGCACGGCTTCAAGGATTCGCAGCTCAAGCCCTACACCTTCAACGTCGGCCCCTTCCTGGCCGACAAGAAGTCGATCCAGCAGGGCTACGCCATCTCCGAGCCGCTGTCGATCAAGGCGCAGGCCGGCTTCGACCCGGTGGTGCAGCTGCTGGCCGACAACGGCTTCTCGACCTATGCGACCACCATCGAGACGCGCGCCGACATGGTCAAGACCAAGCCCGAGACGGTGCGCAAGTTCATCGAGGCATCGATCATCGGCTGGAACAACTACCTCTACGGCGACAACAAGGCCGCCAACGAGATGATCGCCAAGATCAACCCCGACTCGCCAGTGGCCTCCTCGCAGGGCTCCGTCGAGCTGATGAAGAAGATGGGCATCGTCGACAGCGGCGAATCGCTCGCCAAGGGCATCGGCGCGATGGACGAGGCCCGCGTGAAGGACTTCTACGACAAGATGGTCAAGGCCGGCCTGTACAAGCCCGGCGAGGTCGACCTGTCGAAGGTGGTCACCACCCAGTTCGTGAACAAGGGCGTCGGCATCGACGTGCGCAAGAAGCTCGCGGGCAAGTAGTCAGAAACAGGCCCACCGATTTTTCCCGCGGGCCGCGCGGGGCTTGCGCTGGGGTCAGATGCCAGCGCCTGGGTTGCCATAAGGCACCGCGCGGCCCTTCACTCCCTGGGCTCTGACCCCGTCTCGCCGGCGGTGGAACACCGCCGAGCGAACCGGCCCTCAACCATGAAAACGCTCGTCGTCCACTGCCATCCGAATCCCGACAGCTTCAACCACGCGCTCTACCGCACCGCGCTCGAGGCGCTCTCGCCGCGGCATCACGTCAAGGCCATCGACCTGTACGCCGAGGGCTTCGACCCCACGCTGACATGCGAAGAGCGCATCGCCTACCTCGACAACCCCGACCTGATCCGCGAACGTGTGAAACCCCACGTCGAAGCGCTGCTGTGGGCCGAGCACCTTGTGTTCGTGTTTCCCACCTGGTTCCACGGGCCGCCGTCGATGCTCAAGGGCTGGCTGGAGCGGGTCTGGCTGCCTGGCGTGGCCTTCCTGCCGGCGGAACGCAAGGGACAGCTCGCGAGGTCGGGCATGCGGCACATCAGGCGGCTCACGGTGGTGACCACCGGCGGCTCGCCGCGCTGGTTCGTGATGGCCATCGGCGACCCGGGCAGGCGGCTCTTCACGCGGGCGCTGCGCGCGCTCTTCGCATGGCGCTGCAAGGTGACGTGGCTGCAGCTGCACGACATGAACGCCGTCACCGCGAGCGACCGCACCCATTTCATCGAACGCGTCTCGCGCAAGCTGGGCAGCATTTAGCACAAGAGCCTTCGATTCCGGAGGGAGACAACACACCATGAGCCTCGAACGCACCCTCACCGTCCGCGTCGAACGCATCTCGCGCCAGACGCCGGAAATCCTGGCCTTCGAGCTGGCCCACCCGAGGGGCCGGCCGCTGCCCTCCTACGAGGCCGGCGCGCACATCGACGTGCACATGCCCGGCGGCTTCTCGCGCCAGTACTCGCTGGCGCGCGCGCCGTCGGCCGCCAGCGCGGGCCGCTACGTGATCGGCGTGAAGCGCGAGCTCGCCAGCCGCGGCGGCTCGGCCTCGATGCACGAGCGCGTGCGCGAGGGCGACCTGCTGCCGATCAGCGCACCGCGCAACACCTTCCCGCTGCGCGAGGAGGCCACGCACCACCTGCTGCTGGCCGGCGGCATCGGCATGACGCCGCTGCTGGCGATGGCGCAGTCACTGGCCGCGCGCGGCGCGCCCTTCACGCTGTGCGTTTTCGCGCGCAGCGAGGAGCACCTGGCTTTTGCCGATGCGCTGCGCGCGCCGGCGCTGGCGCCGCACCTGCGGCTGCACCTCGACCAGGGCGATGCATCGCAGCGCATCGACCTGCACGCGCTGCTGGCCGAGCACGCGAGCGGCACGCATCTGTACGTGTGCGGCCCCGGCGGCTTCATGCAGGCGGTGCGCGACGCCGCCGCACAGACCGATTGGCCCGAAGACGCACTGCACGCCGAATACTTCGCCGCGCCCACCGATGCCGGCGCGGCCGCCGGCCTGCCCTTCACGCTGAAGCTCGCGAAGCGCGGCATCGCCGTGCCGGTGGCGGCCGACCAGACCGCCGTCGACGCGCTGCACGAAGTCGGCATCGACATACCGGTGTCGTGCCAGCAGGGCCTGTGCGGCACCTGCGTGGTCGAGGGCGACGGCGAAGGCGCCGAGCACCGCGACTTCTGCCTCACCGGCAGCGAGCGCCGCCACAAGGTGGCGCTGTGCTGTTCACGCGCCAAGGGGCTGGAACTGGAACTGCAGCTGTGAACGCACGCGCCGCCATCACCGAAGTCGCCGACGGCGATGCCCCCGCCACGCGCGGGCGGTCGCGCAAGTACACGCAGGTGCTCGGCCTCATCAACCAGGCCGCCATCGAGGTGTTCGCGAGCGAAGGGCTGGCGGGCGCGTCCACGCAGGCCATCGCCGACAAGGCGGGGCTGTCGAAGGCGCAGCTGCACTACTACATCGACAGCAAGGAGGCGCTGTACCGCCAGGTGCTGCAGGACATCCTCAACGACTGGATCGTGGTGTTCGGCTTCAGCGACGAGGCCTTCGGACCCCGAAAGGTGCTGGGCGACCTGATCCGCCGCAAGATGATGTTCTCGTTCGAGCATCCGCTGCGCTCGCGCATCTTCACCGCCGAGATGATGCGCGGCGCGCCGGTGCTCAACAGCATGATGGACACCAGCAAGCAGCGCACCGACCAGGCCGCCGCCGTGATCCGCAACTGGATGAACCAGGGCCTGATGGACCAGGCCGACCCGATGCTGGTGCTGTTCCACATCTGGGCCGTGACGCAGTTCTATGCCGACCACGCCACGCAGGCCGCCTACTTCCGCGGCACCGCCCAGCAGGGCCAGGACAAGGACGACAAGGACCGGCGCTACCTGATCGAGCAGGTGACGGAGTTCCTGTTGAAGGGCGCGGGCGTCAGGTAGGGCGAGACTTTTCGCGGAACACCGCGGAACCGGCTCTGCCGGGCCGCAGGTGTTGCCCCCGGCGAGGGGGTTGGCGGCCACACGAAGTGGGCAAGCCTGGGGGAGTACCTATTCCGGCAGGTACATCGTCGCCTCCACCTCCACCAGCACCTCGTCGCCCGGCAGGAAGCGCGACACCTCCACCACCGTGCTGACGGGCGGCTC
Source organism: uncultured Variovorax sp. (assembly GCA_913776885.1). Taxonomy (GTDB): domain Bacteria; phylum Pseudomonadota; class Gammaproteobacteria; order Burkholderiales; family Burkholderiaceae_C; genus Variovorax. The sequence goes on along the minus strand of CAJYQC010000483.1, from coordinate 15,278 downwards.
GCCCGGATAGAACAGGCCGCGCACGCGGTTGTAGAAGCCGTAGTGCGGCAGGTGGCGGAAGTACTGCACCAGCTTCACCACGTCTTCCATCGTGCCGCCGTGCTCGGCCGCGATCTGGCGGATGCGCTCGAGCACGAACCAGCTCTGCGCGACGATGGGCGCCTCGAAGACGTCCACCGACATCTGTCCGGTGGCGTAGCCCACGCCCTGCAGCGCGGTGCGCGCTTCTTCCGGAATGGCGTCGTAGCCGGCCACCGCGCGGCGCGTGGCCGGATCGACGGCGACCACGCCGCTCATGAAGACGAAATCGCCCACGCGCTTGGCGGCCGCGTAGTTGGCCATCGGCTTGCCCATGCTCATTGCTCGTTGCTCTCCAGTCGTTGGCCGGCGCGGATGACGGTGCGTTGCCGTCCGCGCGGGCCGATCAGTTCATGTTCCCCGGTGGCCGACAGCACCAGCAGGTCCGCCGGGCAGCCCGGCGCGATGCGCCCGTCCCACGCGAGCCCCAGCGCCTTCGCTGGGCTCACGGTGACGGTGTCGAGCCAGTCGTCGGCCGGCGCGAGGTGCGCCGCCTGCACGCCGAGGCCGAAGGTCTCCAGCAGGTCGTAGCTGCCGTAGGGATAGAAGGCGTCCTGCACGTTGTCGGTCGCCAGGCTCGCACGCAAGCCCCGTGCCGCCGCCTCGCGGATGCGCGTGATGCCGCGCTGCACCGGCGTGCGGTCCCATGCGCCCTGCAGGTAGAGGTTGGTGGTGGGCAGCGCGACGAGGTGGATGCCGGCGCCGGCGCACAGCGCGAGCGTTTCAGCGGCCACGGCGTCTTCCTGCACCGAGAGCGAGCAGGCATGGCCGCAGACCACGCCCTGCCTGAAGTCGCGCGCACGCACCAGCTGGGCGATGCTGCGCAGGCCGGTGGCCTCGATGTCCAGGCCCTCGTCGACGTGGAAGTCCAGCGCCAGCCGGTGCTGCTGCGCGAGGTCGAACACGCGGCCCAGCTTGTGGACGATGCCGTCGTTGCGGTAGACGAAGGCGCCGAGCACGCCGCCCGCGCGCTCGACCTCGCGCGCAATGCGCTCGCCCGCTGCGATGTCGGCGAACAGGTCGAGCGGCGTGAGCGATACGAACTGCAGCTCGATGCGGCCGCGCCATTCCTCGCGCAGCGCCTCGAACACCGACAGCGCGGCCGGCGGCTCGGGCTGCACCCAGTCGAGGTGCGTGCGCAGCGCGCGCGTGCCCGACAGCCACGCGTCGTGCAGCGCGCGCTCCATGCGCAGGCGCAGCGACTCGCCGGTCCAGCTCTCGCGATGGCGGTTCATGCGCTCGATGGCGACGAACAGGTTGCCCTGCGCGGCACCCACGTCCTGCACGGTGTAGTTCTTGTCGATGTGCGCGTGAGCCTCGACCAGTGCGCTCAGCAGCGTGCCCTTCGCGTCCTGCTGCTGTGCGCTGGGCACGATGGAGGCGACCTTGCCGCCTTCCAGGGTGATGTCGAACAGCTGCGCACCGCCTGCCGAGAACGCGCGCAGCGGCGCCGGAATGCGCAGCGCTTCGAGCTTCATCATGCGTGCCGCTGCCGCCAGTCGCGCAGCCAGCCCAGGCCGGCCGAGGTGCCGCCGGGCTCCGCGCCGCGCCTGGGCCGGTACTCGCAGCCGACCCAGCCCTGCCAGCCACACTGCGCCGACACCTCGTCGAGCACGTCGAAGAGATAAGGGTAGTTCTGCTCGCCGGTGTCGGGCTCGTTGCGATCGGGCACGCCCGCGATCTGAATATGGCCGACGCGGCCGGTCGGCAGGTACTTGCGGATCTTCATCGCCACGTCGCCCTCGACGATCTGGCAGTGGTAGAGGTCCATCTGCACCTTGAGGTTGGGTGCGCCCACCGTCTCGACGATCTCGTGCGCGTGGTCCTGCCGGTTGAGGAAGAAGCCCGGGATGTCGCGCGTGTTGATCGGCTCGATCAACACGTCGCGGCTCGCCTTGGCGGCCTCGGCCGCGGCCCAGCGCAGGTTGTCGATGTAGACGGGCTGCAGCGCGTCGCGCTGCTGTCCGGTGGGGACGAGGCCGGCCATGACGTGGATGCGCGGGCAGTCGAGCGCCACCGCGTAGTCGATGGCCTTGGCGATGCCTTCGCGGAACTCGGCCTCGCGCCCCGGCAGGCAGGCCAGACCGCGCTCGCCGCCGTTCCAGTCGCCAGGCGGGCCGTTGAAGAGCACCTGCTGCAGGCCGTTGTGCCTGAGCCGGGCGACGATCTCTTCCTTGGCGAAGTCGTAGGGGAAGAGGTATTCGACGGCCTTGAAGCCGTCCTTCGCGGCGGCTTCAAAGCGGTCGAGGAAGGCGAGCTCCGGATAGAGCATCGAGAGGTTGGCTGCGAATTGGGGCATGGGGTGCTTTTACTACCAGCGCGCGCCGAAAGTGCGGCGCAGTTCATCGATCTGATAGGCATCCAGCGGCTCGGGCCTTGCGGCCTGCGCAAGCTGCTGGAGCCTGGCGGTTTCCTCGAGTTCCTCGAGCACGGCCATGGCGGCGGCCGGCGTGTCGTGCCACACGTTGGGGCCCAGGCGCGCGAGCATCACGGCGCGTATCGGCGTGCCGGCGGCGCCGAAGCGCCCGATGGCCTGCGCCACCTGCTCGGCCGCTTCGGGCGCGCCCGGCCGGTGGTACGCAATGACCGGCACATGCCCGACCTTCATCACGAAGTAGGGCGTGAGCGCGGGCAGCAGTTCGTCGCCGGGAGCCTGCAGCGTGAGCGCCACGCAGTGCGTGCTGTGCGTGTGGATCACGCAGGCGGTGTTCGCATCGAACGCGCGCGCGGCGGCGTAGATGCGCGTGTGCAGCGCGATGGTCTTGCTGGCGCGGTCGCCGCCGGTCTGCCGGCCCTGCGCGTCGAGCCGCGCGAGCCGCGCCGGGTCGAGGAAGCCGAGGCAGGCGTCGGTGGGCGTGATGAGGAAGCCGCCGTCGTCCAGCCGCACGCTGATGTTGCCGGCCGTGGCGTGCACGTAGCCGCGCTCGAACAGGCTGCGGCCGACGCGGCAGATCTCCTCGCGGGCCTGATTCTCTGCAGTCATGCTCTCGGTCATGCGAGCACTGTAAATGCCTTGGTGAAGAAATCGTCGCTGCCGAAGTTGCCCGACTTCAGCGCGATGTGCAGGCCGGCCTCGGGCGCGGCGTCGCAGCGCGCATGGCACCACGGCACGCCGGGGTCGATCTGCGGGCCGATCTGCATCTGCGCGATGCCCAGCGCCTGCACGCAGGCGCCCGAGGTCTCGCCGCCGGCCACCACCAGCCGGTGCACGCCGCGCTCGACCAGGCCGCGCGCGATGGCGGCAATCGTGCGCTCGACCATCGCACCGGCCTCTTCCACGCCCAGGCGGCCCTGCACCGACTTCACGGCGCCGGCCTCGGCGGTCGAGTAGACGAGCACGGGGCCTTCGTCGATCAGCGGAGCGGCCCACGCCAGCGCCTCGGCAGCGACATCCACGCCGGCCGCGATGCGCAGCGGATCGATGGCCAGTGCCGCGCCGCCGCGCTGGATGAAATCGAGCACCTGCCGGTTGGTGGCCAGCGAGCAGCTGCCCGAGACCACCGCCGACTTGCCGCCGGCCCTGGGCAGCTCGCTCGCCTGCGACGAGGGCGCGAGGCCGAAGTTGGCCGGCAGGCCGATGGCCACGCCCGATCCGGCCGTGACCAGCGGCATCTTCGCGAGCGCCGGGCCCATGCGCAGCAGGTCGTCGTTCGACACCGCGTCGACGATGGCGATGGAGACGCCCTCGGCCTTGAGCTGCGCGATGCGCTCCTCGATGGCGGCGGCGCCGCGCGCCACCACCGCGTAGTCGACGAGCCCCACCTTGCGCGTGCACTGCGCCTGCAGCACGCGCACGAGGTTCGGGTCGGTCATCGGCGTGAGCGGGTGGTTCTGCATGCCGCTCTCGTTGAGCAGCACGTCGCCCGCGAACAGGTAGCCCTTGAACACGGTGCGCTTGTTGTCGGGGAAGGCGGGCGTGGCGATGGTGAAGTCGCATCCCATCGCGTCCATCAGGGCCTCGGTCACGGGACCGATGTTGCCTTGCGGCGTGCTGTCGAAGGTGGAACAGTACTTGAAGTAGATCTGCTGAGCGCCCTGTGCCTGCAGCCAGCGCAATGCATCGAGCGACTGGGCGATGGCTTCTGCCGACGCGATGGTGCGCGACTTGAGCGCGACCACCACCGCATCCACGTCGGCATCGAGCGGGCCTTCGGGCACGCCGATGGCCTGCACCACGCGCATGCCGGCACGCACGAGGTTGTTGGCGAGGTCGGTGGCGCCGGTGAAATCGTCGGCGATGCAGCCGAGCACGAGCTTGGACATGGCGTTCAGTCCTTCAGCGCAAGCTTCACGGCCTGCGAGTTCTCGCGCATGTAGTCGCGCAGGATCGCGTCGAAGCTGGCATCGGACTTCAGGCCCAGCGCCTCGGCGCGCGCGGCGTGGATGCGGCTGGGCCAGCTGGTGACGATCTTCGCGATGGCGGCGTCGGGCTCCCAGTCGATCAGGCCGGTGGCCTCCTTGCCCGCGATGCGTTCGAGCGCCTGCGCCATCTCGCGCACGGTGGTGGTCAGCGCCGGCAGGTTGACCGCCGTGCGCGCGCCCCATTCGGCGGCGCTGGCGGTGGCCGCGCGCACGATGCCGGCGACGGTGTTGCCGGGCGAGGCCAGCGCGACGGGCGTGTCGGGCGACACGGGGCAGCGCGCGCGTTCGCCGGCCAGCGGCTCGCGCAGCATGCCGCTCAGGAAGCTCGAGGCCGCGCCATTGGGCCGCCCGGGGCGCACCGACACCGTCATCAGCCGCACGTTGCGGCCCTGCACGAAGCCCTTGCGCGTGAAGTCGGCCACCAGCTGCTCGCCGATGAACTTCTGGATGCCGTAGCTGTTCTGCGGCGTCGGCAGCGTGGTGTCCTCGATGACGGCGGGCAGGCGCTGTTCGGGCGAATCGCCGAACACCGCGACCGAGCTGGAGAACACGAACACCGGCGCATGGCCCGCTTGGCGCGCGGCTTCGAGCAGGCCTCGCGTGGCGTCGAGGTTGCTGCGCATGCCGAGGTCGAAGTCGGCCTCGCATTCGCCGCTCACTGCCGCGGCAAGATGGAAGACGAGCTGCGTGTCGGCGAGGGGCAGCGCGCCGTTCGCGAGCTGCTCCAGCAGGTCGCCCTGCACGAACTGCACGCGCGCATCCCCCGCCAGGTCGGCGGGCGGCGGCACGCGGTCGGCCAGGGTGATGCGCGAGACGGGCTGCGCGGTGCCGCCGGCCAGTGCGAGATCGCCGCCTGCGAGCAGCGTGCGTGCGAGGCGGGCGCCGAGGAAACCGCAGCCGCCTGTGATGAGGATGTTCATGTGCGTGCCTTTTTCTCTATCTCTTTGTTCGGATGCTTCAGGATTGCTGCGGCGGCTTCGGCACCTCGATGCCCGGGAAGATCTTGATGACCGCGCTGTCGTCCTCGCGCGCGAATCCGGCGGTGGACGCCTGCATGAACATCTGGTGCGCGGTGGACGACAGCGGCAGCGGAAACTTGCTCGCGCGCGCCACGTCGAGCACCAGGCCCAGGTCCTTCACGAAGATGTCCACGGCCGACAGCGGCGTGTAGTCGCCGGCGAGCACGTGCGCCATGCGGTTCTCGAACATCCAGCTGTTGCCCGCGCTGTGCGTGATGACCTCGTACAGCGCCGCCGGGTCCACGCCCTCGCGCAGGCCCAGCGCCATGGCCTCGGCCGCCACCGCGATATGCACGCCGGCCAGCAGCTGGTTGATGATCTTCACCTTGCTGCCCGCGCCCGCCTTGTCGCCCAGGCGGTAGACCTTGGCGGCCATTGCGTCGAGCACCGTGCCGGCGCGCTCGTAGGCGGCGGGCCTGGCGGCGGTCATCATCGTCATCTGGCCGCTCGCGGCCTTGGCAGCGCCGCCGGAGATGGGCGCATCGATGTAGAGGATGCCGAGCTTCTCCAGGCGCGCCTCGAGCGCGACCGACCAGTTCGGATCGACGGTGGAGCACATCACGAAGACGCTGCCGGGCTTCATTGACGCCGCGCAGCCGGGCGCGGTGCCGTCGCCGAAGAGCACCGATTCGGTCTGCGCGGCGTTCACCACCACGCTGACCACGACGTCGCAGTGCGCACCCAGTTCGGCCAGCGTGGCGCAAGCCGTGCCGCCGTCTCGCGCGAAGGCTTCGGCGGCCTCGCGGCGCACGTCGAACACATGCGGCGCAAGGCCTGCGCGGCGCAGCGACTGCGCCATGCCGGCGCCCATGGCACCCAGGCCCACGAGGCCGACGACGGGGGTCTTTGGTTGATTCATAGGTCGAGGCGGCGATTGCGCAGTGGAGCGTCAGGAAGACCGGGAGGCTGCAGAACACCGTGGCTGCGCGCCATTCGGGCACGGCGACGGAGACGGTGGATAACCCAGCGCGGCCGGGGGTGTCGAGGAAATCACGGAGAAGGTCGGTTGCACAACCGTTTGTCAGGTCATCATACAAATCCGGGTTTTGTCGACCGAGCCGGGTAAACCCTCGAAACAACCGCTTTCGGGCGTCTTCGCGGTGACTTTCTGTTCCGGCTGCTGCGCTCAGCCGCCGACCGGCCAGCCTTCGACCAGCGGACGAGCGAGCTGCTCGCCCTCCTGCTGCCAGAACACCGGATCGGCCTGCTCGATGCGGCGGATCGCGTTGTCCATGTGGGTCTTGGCCGCCTCTCGCGCCCGCAGCGGATCGCCCGCCTCGATCGCCTCGACGATGCGCGCATGCTCCTGCGCCACCTCGCGCGCGAAATCGGCGCGGCGCGCCTCGTTGGCGCGCGTGACGCGGGTAGCGCCGTGCAGGAACTGCCGCAGGTACTGCAGCGTGCCGATCAGGAAGGGATTGCGCGCCGCCTCGGCGATGGCGCGGTGGAAAAGCACGTCCTCGTCGGCGCCGTTGCCGCCCGCCTCGACCGCCGCGTGCAATGCGGCGATGGCCTCGCGGATGCGCTGCATCTCCTCTTCGCTGCGGCGCTCGGCGGCCAGCGCCGCCACCTCGGCTTCGAGCGCGCGGCGCAGCTCGACCATCTGGATCACCGCCTCGCGCGAGGCCACGTGCGGCATCTCGAAGCGCAGCGGCTCGACGCCGGCAGCGCGCACGTAGACGCCGCTGCCCTGCCGCGAATCGAGCAGCCCCAGCGACTTCAGCCGCGACACCGCCTCGCGCACCACCGTGCGGCTCACGCCGAACTGCTCGGCCAACGCAGTCTCGGTCGGCAGCCGGTCGCCTTCGGACAGACGCCCGCTGCGCACCTCGGCCGCGAGCGCATCGGCCACCTGGTCGGCCAGGCGGACGGCGGGGGCGATGGACTGGAAGCGGGCGGTCATGGGCGCGAAGGGGGTGGGGCCTGCGACTCTAACGCAGGGCCCGCCGCCTTCGCGAAGCCCGCAGGAGTTCAGCCCAGCGCGTGGCGCGCGGCGTTGGCGATGCTCTTCGCATCGACGCCGAAGAACCCGCGCAGCGCCGCACGCGTGTCGCTGCGGCCGAACCCATCGGTGCCCAGCGTGATGTAGCGGCGGCCTTCGGGCAGGAAGGCGCGCACGCTCTCGGGCACGGCGCGCACGTAGTCGGTGGCGGCGATGATCGGTGACTTGCCGCTGCCCTTGCCGAGCTGCTGCGCGACGAAGGGCGTGCCGGCCTCGGCCTCGCCCGCCAGCGCGCGCTGCTCGCAGGCCAGCCCGTCGCGCGCGAGCTCGCTCCAGCTGGTCACGCTGAACACCTCCGCCTCGATGCCTTCCTCGGCCAGCAGCTGTGCGGCCTTGACCACCTCGGTGAGGATCGCGCCCGAGCCCATCAGCGTGACCTTCTTCTTCGCCTTGCCCGATGCCGGCGCGTAGGTGCCGAAGCGATAGCAGCCGCGCAGGATGTCGCCTTCCGCGCCGGCCGGCACGTCGGGCTGCGCGTAGTTCTCGTTCATGAGCGTGACGTAATAGAACACGTCCTGCTGCTCGACCATCATCTCGCGGATGCCCGCGTCGACGATCACCGCCATCTCGCCCGCGAAGGCCGGGTCGTAGGCCTTGCAGTTGGGGATGGTCGCGGCCACGAGGTGGCTGCTGCCGTCCTGGTGCTGCAGGCCCTCGCCGCCGAGCGTGGTGCGGCCCGACGTGGCGCCCAGCAGGAAGCCGCGCGCGCGTTGGTCGGCCGCGGCCCAGATGGCGTCGCCCACGCGCTGGAAGCCGAACATCGAGTAGTAGATGTAGAAGGGCAGCATCGCCAGCCCGTGCACGCTGTAGCTTGTGGCCGCGGCCGTCCAGCTCGCGATGGCGCCGGCCTCGCTGATGCCCTCTTCCAGGATCTGCCCATCGGTGGCCTCGCGGTAGCTCAGCACCGAGCCGATGTCCTCCGGCGCGTAGCGCTGGCCCACGCTCGAATAGATGCCGACCTGCTTGAACAGGTTGGCCATGCCGAAGGTGCGCGCCTCGTCAGCCACGATGGGCACGATGCGCGGGCCGAGGGCCTTGTCCTTCATCAGGTTGCCCAGCATGCGCACGAAGGCCATGGTGGTGCTCATCTCCTTGCCGCCGGCAACAGTGGCGAACTGCGCGTAGCTCGCGATGTCGGGCTTGGCGACCACCTCGCAGGCAGTCTCGCGGCGCGGCATGGCACCGCCGAGCGACTCGCGGTGCTGGCGCAGGTAGCGCATCTCGGCGCTGTCCTCGGCGGGGCGGTAGAAGTCCATCGCGGTGGCCTGCGCGTCGGTCAGCGGCAGGTTGAAGCGGTCGCGAAACTCGATGAGGTCCACGTCGCCCATCTTCTTGTGCGAGTGCGTGGTCATCTTGCCCTGGGCGGCGCTGCCCATGCCGTAGCCCTTCTTGGTATGGGCGAGGATCACGGTGGGCTGGCCGCGGTGCGCCGCGGCGGCGGCATAGGCGGCGTGGATCTTCACGAGGTCGTGGCCGCCGCGCTTCAGGCGGTCGATCTGCTCGTCGGTCATGCCCTCGGCCAGGCGGGCCAGCTCGGGGTTCTGGCCGAAGAAGTTGTCTCGGTTGAAGCGGCCGTCCTTCGCGGCGAAGGTCTGCATCTGCCCGTCGACGGTGTTGGCGAACACGCGCGCCAGCGCGCCGCTGACGTCCTGAGCGAAGAGCCCGTCCCAGTCGCTGCCCCAGATCAGCTTGACGACGTTCCATCCCGCGCCGGCGAAGAGCTTCTCGAGCTCGTCGATGATGCGGCCGTTGCCGCGCACCGGGCCGTCCAGGCGCTGCAGGTTGCAGTTGACCACCCACACGAGGTTGTCGAGCTTCTCGCGCGCGGCGAGCGTGAGCGCGCTCATCGACTCGGGCTCGTCCATCTCGCCGTCGCCGAACACGCCCCACACCTTGCGGCCCTCGCAGTTCAGCAGGTTGCGGTGCGTGAGGTAGCGCATGAAGCGCGCGTGATAGATCGAGCTGATGGGGCCGATGCCCATCGAGCCGGTCGGGAACTGCCAGAAGTCCGGCATCAGGTACGGATGCGGATAGCTGCACAGGCCGCGCGCACCGCTGCCGCCGACGAAGGCGGGCGCGGTGAGCTCCTGGCGGTAGTGCTTCAGGTCTTCCTCGCTCAGGCGGCCTTCGAGGTATGCGCGGGCGTACACGCCGGGCGCGCTGTGCGGCTGGAAGAACACGAGGTCGCCGCGATGGTGCTCGCTGCGCGCATGGAAGAAGTGGTTGAAGCCGGTCTCGAACAGGTCGGCCGCGCTCGCGTAGCTGGCGATGTGGCCGCCGAGTTCGCCATACGCCTGGTTGGCCTTGGCCACCATCGCGAGCGCATTCCAGCGCATCAGCGAGGCGAGCTTTTCTTCGATGGCGAGGTCGCCCGGAAACGGCGGCTGGTCTTCCACCGCGATGGTGTTGACGTATGGTGTGGCGAGTTCGGGCTGCCAGCCGATGCGCTGCTGCCGCGCGAGCCGGGCCAGCTCGGCCAGCATCTGCCGCGCGCGCTGCGCCCCCTGCGTCTGCGCCAGCGCCACGAAGGCGTCGCGCCATTCGGCGGTCTCGGCGGGGTCGGGGTCGTGCGAGAGCTGCGTCTCATCGAGCAGCAGGGCACGCATCTGGTCGGGCGAAATCGGGGCGTTCATGTCGGCACTTTAGGCCGCAATGCAAAGAATTAGCTACCGGCGAGACCCTATCCACGCAATTCGCTCAGCATAAAATTCCGCCGAATTCAAATCGGACAGCATTTCATGCAACTGGACGCGATCGATCTGCGCATTCTGGACGAGCTGCAGCGCGACGGCGCGCTGTCGAACGTGGAGCTCGCGCGCCGCGTGCACCTGTCGCCATCGCCGTGCCTGTCGCGCGTGAAGGTGCTCGAAGCCAGCGGCGTGATCGACCGCTACGTGGCGCTCGCGAGCGCCAAGGCGCTGGGCCTGGGGCTCAACGTGTTCATCTCGATCAGCCTCACCACCCAGAGCAAGCAGTCGCTCGCCGATTTCGAGCAGCGCATCGCCGAGCACGACGAGGTGATGGAGTGCTATCTGATGACGGGCGACAGCGATTACCTGATCCGCATCGCGGTGGCGGACATGGCGGCGCTGGAGAAGTTCATCCTGGAACAGCTCACGCCGATCCCGGGGATCGAGAAGATCCGCTCGAGCTTCGCGCTCAAGCAGGTGAGATACAAGACGGCGCTGCCGTTGCCGGCAGCGCCGTCCTGAATCGGTCGCGAATGCGCTTTCGCGCAGCTCTTACTTCGAGAGCTTCGGCTGGATCGGGTCGGCCGTGAGGTAGCCGACGGCTGCAGCGTAGCGTTCCTTGTAGTTCGCGCGGATCAGCGGATCGAGCGTGGCCTGCACCTTGCCGTGGATGCTGCCCCAGTCGCCGGCGTGCTGGAAGTTGCTCATGATGTACGTCCAGCCGTTGATCTCGTCGACCGCGTGCAGGCCGGTCGATTCACCGCCCGCCGGGATCGACATGACGCGCGACAGCTTCTTCGTGTCGACGTTGTAGGCCCACAGGAAGTTGTTGACGTGGCTGCTGCTGTCCTCGCCGATGAACAGCGTGCGCATCTTTTCCGAGAACTTGAGGTTGTCGGGGTTGCCGACCTTGTCGGGGTTGGAGGTGTTGCCCAGCGCGTCGGCCGAGATGTCTTCGCCCACGAGCAGCGCGCGCGTTTGCGCCGGCACCCATTCGCTGTTGATGGCCTTGCCGTCGGTGTCCTTCTGGCCTCCGGACAGGTTGTGCGCCATCACGCCGCCGGCGCTGAGCTTCTTGGGCAGCGCGATGTTGCTGCCGGCCGTCCAGCCCTTGCCGCCACTGACCATCGAGTCCTGGATGTTCTGCAGCGCGGAATAGGCGACCTTGTCCTTGATGTTGACGGTGGTGCCTTCCATCTTGGTGAAGGCCATGCTGGCGCCCTTGATGTTGGCGTAGCGGTGCGTCTCCAGGAAGGCCGCGGCCTTCTCCATGCCAGGCTTCACGCGGCCCCAGCTCTCCTTGCCGTCGAGGAACATGCGGGTGTAGCTCGTATCGGCGGGGTCGGTGGTCGTCACATCCATGATGTCGGCGGCCTTCAGCGAATCGGCGAGCGCCTCGATCTCGGCACTGGTGGCATGGCCGAGGTTGATCCACGACATCCTGGTGGCGGCCGCGGCCGGGTCGATCGAGTAGCCCGCTTCGTACTTCGCTACGTAGAGCGTGCCGGCCGACAGGTCCTTTTCCTTGTCGGCGACGAACATGAAGAAGCCGCCGTTGGTGTAGTCGTCGCCCATGATGGCGGTGCGGTTGTCGGGCATGACCTGGATCAGCTCGTGCGAGATGCGGCCCAGGCAGTAGTGCTTCTTGACGCTGCCGGTGCCGTCGGGGTTCACGGTGATCTCGGGCAGGTGGCCGTAGTGGTACGGGTTGGCCTTGGTCGGGTCGCCGAACACGTTCTGGCTGTAGGCCTGGAACATGGTGTTGCTGGCGATGGTGGTCGCGTCGGGTTCGTACTCTTCGCTCGACAGGTGGGTGTTCCAGGGCGACAGGCTGGCGCCGCAGGTGATCCACAGGCCGTGGGCGCTGGACATGTCGACGTTGTGGTACTTCACCAGGCTCAGCTTGCCGGTAGCCTGGTCTTGGTCGAGCGTGAGCACGGCGATCGGCGAGGGCAGCGTGCCATAGGTGCTGTTGCCGGCGAGGTCGCGCGTGGTGTATTCGAACTGGACCACGGCGAAGACCGGCTTGCCCCTGACGCCGTCGACCTTGGCATTGGGCACGGTCAGCAGCGAGGTGCCGTCCGGGCTGTCGGAATAGAACTGGCGCGTGTTGGCCGGCACCGACTTGTCCAGGATGGGCTGGTTCTTGATGTCGTAGTAGCCGCCGGCCAGCACCTTGCCGCCCTTGCCGTCGGACACCAGGTCGCCGGTCAGGAAGAAGGGCTGGTAGGCGAGCTTGTATTCGGTCGAGCTGCCGTTGTCGAACGAGATCTTGAGCGTCGAGCCGACCGAGGTGGTGGCCATCGCGGCCGGGCTGGACAGCGTGGGTGCAGCCATGCCGGTGAATTCGGCGGAAACGTATTTCGGCGCGGCGGCAGCCGGGGCGGGCGCCGGCGCGGGGGCCGGAGCAGGAGCGGGAATCGGCAGGAACGGCTGGCTGCCGCCACCGCCGCCGCCGCAGGCCGTCAGGAAGGCCACGCCGCCCAGCGGGAGCATGGGAGCAGCGCCCAGCAGCTTGAGGGCCATGCGGCGCGAGGGAATGGTTTCAGCCGAGGGAACGTCGTTCCGGGTCTTTGCGGTCATGCGCAGTGTCTTTCTTCGTGGGTTGGAAAAGTAACCAGCCCGCGAAGTTAGGCAATTCGCATGACAGCGCCATGAAACGATCAGCATCCAGTCAGGCTGACTTGATGCTGATTCCACATTCGGCCAGCGCTCCAAACCTGGCAATGCCGGGCTCCGGAGGCTGCTGAGCGGAGCGTCGCCGCTCCTCAGAGACCGATCAGGCCGCCGTCGTTCTTCGTGATGACGATGGTGGCGGAACGCGGGCGCGCGGTGCCGCCCTGCGGCCAGTGGCTGGTGAACTTCGACGGGTCCAGGATGTCGGCCACCTTCGTGTCCTCGCCCGGGTGCTGGATGTTGACGAACAGCGCGCGGCCGTCGCCCGATTCGGCGATGCCGGTGATCTCGCACTCGACCGGACCGACCAGGAAGCGGCGCAGGCCGTCCGTGCCAGGCGCCTTGCCCACGAATGTCTTCTGCGAGCGGGTGGTGGTGTCCGAGAAGTTGACGATCGTCCTGGCACCGCCGTCACCCACCTTGCCCGGCAGCGCGGCCAGCAGCATGCAGTTGGTGACATCGGTGTAGGCGCCGTCGTCGGTCTCTAGCCAGAGCAGGCCTGGCGCGGCCTCGCTGAACCACATGCCGTCGGGGCTGGAGAAGTCGTTGTCGGCACTCAGCTGCGAGATGTTGACGTCGGCCGATGCGGAGGAGCGCGCGCCGAACAGGTACACGTCCCACTTGAAGCTCAGCGAGGTCGCATCGCCGTTGTTGTCGGCGAAGCGCACGATGTGGCCGTTCGGGTTGCCCAGCTGCGGCGAGCTGCTGGTGGTCTTCGGGGCGTTGTAGTAGCGCGGGTTGGCCGCATCGGTGCTGCCGATGGGACGCGAGCTGGCGTTGGTGTTGGTCAGCGTCACGTAGACTTCGCCGGTCTTCGGATTGACGGCCGTCCACTCGGGACGGTCCATCTTGGTGGCACCCGCGGCATCCGCTGCATGGCGCGCGTTGACGAGCACGTCGGCGGCATCGGCGAAGGCGTAGTTCGCGTAGCTGGCGGTGATGTTGTTCACGCCCAGCTTCAGCTCGAGCCACGCGCCGGTGCCGTCGGCGTCGAACCTGGCGACGTAGAGCTTGCCGTCGTCCATGTACTTGTCGCCTGCGGCCATGCCGCCGCCGATGTCGGCCGCGTCCCAATTCTTCGTGGAGACGAACTTGTAGATGTACTCGTTGCGCGAGTCGTCGCCCATGTACCAGACCAGCGGCTTGCCAACCACCACCGGGCCGAGGCAGGCGCCTTCATGGCCGAAGCGGCCGAGCGCGGTGCGCTTCTTCGGCGTGCTCGACGGGTTGAACGGATCGATCTCGACCACCCAGCCGTAGGTGTTGGGACCGTTGCGGTAGTCGTCTGTCGCGGTGGCGCCGGTGGCTTCGCAGTTCCAGCGGCCGTACAGGTTGTCGGCCGTGTCGGGCGTGACGGTGGCCCAGAGTTCGCGGCCGGTGCCCGAGACGCCGTAGCGGCTGAACGACGCCAGTTGCTTCGGCGTGGCGCCGGTGCCGGTCGTACGGCGGAAGTAGCCGGCCCAGTTCTCCTCGCAGGTCAGGTAGGTACCCCACGGCGTGGTGCCGTTGGCGCAGTTGTTGACGGTGCCGCGGGTCTTGCTGCCGTCGGTCGAGTACTTGGTCTTGAGGTAGTCGGTCTTCGCGGCGGGGCCGGACAGGGTCATTTCGGTCAGCGTGTGGACGCGGCGGTTGAAGCTCGAGTCCTGCTTGTAGCTCCAGCTGGAGCCGCTCTTGTTGACCTCGATCACGCTCACGCCATGCACGTAGAACTCGCGCAGCACTTCGTCGGCGACGGTGCGTGCGCCGCCGACGACGGTCTGGCCGGTGGGGTGCAGGAACACGGGCGTGATGGCCTCGTGGTTCATCACCAGCAGGCCGCGCGCGGCGCTGGTGGGAGCCCACTTGTTCGACGCGTTGATGCCGAAGAAGGTCATGCCGTCGTGGTGGTCGCCGGCGCGGCGATCGAAGGTGTCGGCGGCGTCGCTGCCGTCGTTTCTGTAGGCAGCCACGGCCGGCGTGATCGGGTCGCCGAGGCGGAACAGCACGCTCGCGGTGTAGCCGGCGGGCACGGTCACGACGTCGGCCAGGCTCTTGGCCACGGGATTGAAGCCTAGCTTCATCGCAGCGGCGGGCGCAGGCGCGGGTGCTGGCGAAGGTGCCGGGGCGGGAGCTGGCGCCGCGGGCAGCAGCGGAAATGCAGTGCCGCCGCCCCCACCGCCGCCGCATGCCTGGAGCATCGCGGTGCCGGCGGTACCGACGCCAAGGCCGAACAGGCGGCGGCGGCTCAGGCGCGCTGCGATCAGTTCGGTGAACGAGGGGTTCGACGTGGGATTGGTGCCGATGTCTTCGATTTCGACCGGGCGATCGTCGGAGCGGGTGTTTGCGGTCATGCGCAATGTCTTCCTTCGTGGGTTGGGGAGAAAACCAGCCCGCGAAGTTAGGTACTTCGTATGACGATCCGGTGAATTGATCAGGCTCCAGTCAGGTTGAATCAGGTTATTCAGAAACCCT
>CAJYQC010000482.1 GCA_913776885.1 uncultured Variovorax sp. | reverse complement strand
CAGTTCTTTCGCATGCACGAAGTGCCGGGCGAGGCCAACACCTGCACGCACATGGAGGTGATCGAGCGCAGCGGCGGCTGGGCGCGCTATCGCCTCTCGCCCGTCACCGGCAAGCGGCACCAACTGCGCGTGCACATGGCCGCGCTGGGCTTGCCGCTCTGGGGCGATGCTTTCTACCCGGTAGTGAACGATCCGCCGGCTGGCGACTACTCACGGCCGCTGCAGTTGCTGGCGCGCTCACTGGAATTCACCGACCCGGTCACGGGCGAGCTGCGCCGCTTCGAAAGCCGGCGCGAACTGCTGCCCTTGCAGGCGCTGGAAACTGCCGAACCGAAGTGAGTGTGCGGGGACTGGGGCGTTGCCGCGCGGTGGCCGCTGGCACGAGAACGAGAACGAGAGATGGAGCGGGTGAAGGGAATCGAACCCTCGTATGAAGCTTGGGAAGCTGCCGTTCTACCATTGAACTACACCCGCATATCGCAACCTCTTGAGAGGCAACGATTTTTTTGCCTAAGTGCTTGATCTTCCGAGGGAAATCGACTCTTTGGCGTCCGGGCTCTTGCCCATCCGCCGCCAGCCGCCCGGCTATACACTTCGCACTTCAGCGTAGGTTTTGGCGTAGTTTTTAAGGGGAAAACTAAGCCGAGCCCACCCGTCGAGAGCACTTCGCGCTTCGACGACAGTCGGGAGTATAGGTCCATGTTGTTCGATGCCCGCGCCGCTAAGCAGCTCAAGCCTGGCGAGCACCTTGTTGTCGAGGGCTGCGACGGGCTGCGGCTCGTCGCTTCCGCGTCGAAGGTAACGTGGACCTATCGCTACAAACAGCCAGGCACCGGTCTCATGAAGCAGACGCGGATCGGCAGCTATCCCGGCATGCGGCCCTCGGAAGCTGCGGAAGCGGTCGAGCGGTTGCGTGCGTTGCGCGCCGAAGGAGTCGACCCGAAGGCGTTCCAGCGTCAGCAGCGCCAGCCGGCCAAGGCCGCATTAGCGCCAGCCGAGATCTTCACGGTACGGGCGCTGGTGGCGGACTACCTTGCGAACCACATCGACCGGGAGCGCGAAGAGGCCGGTGCGATCGCCGCGCGCCGGGCGTTGGAGAGGTTGCTGAAGCAAGAGCCGGCCTTCGCCGAGACGCCGGCGGCCGCGGTTACGCGCTCAGCCTGTTTCGACCTGCTCGAGGCGCGAAAAGCTACGCCGACAGCCACCCAAAAACTACGCTCGATGCTCGGTGCGGCGTGGGCTCGGGCGCTGGATGCCGGCCGCATAGACCAGGACGTGCCGAACTGGTGGCCGACACTCATGAAAGGGAAGCTGAAGAGCAAGGGAAAGATCGTCGGCGGCGAGCATCAGGGCCAACAGCGGCGAGTGCTACGCGACGAAGAGGTCGGGCAGTTGCTGGCCTGGTTGACCAACTTGCACGATCTGGGCCGCGACACGTTGCAGATGTACCTTTGGACCTGCACGCGTGGTGCCGAGATCCTGGCCATGCGGCCGGCGCACATCGCGGAAGAAAAAGACGGCTGGTGGTGGACGGTGCCGAAGGAGGCGACGAAGAACGCTCGGTTCGAGAATGCTGTCGACCTGCGCGTGCCGTTGGTTGGGCGCGCGCTCAAAATCGTGCAGCGCCGTCTGGCGGCCGTCGGCAAGTCTGGACTGCTTTTCGAAGATGCCCGCGGCGAGCAGTACACGCAGCACGACTTCTCGACCTACATCTATGGGCTGCAGCCGTATTCTTCGAAGGTGGCGCGGCGAACGGGCGACGGGCTGGTGCTGCCGGTGACGAACTGGACGCCGCACAACTTGCGCAGGACCAGCCGCACCATGCTGGCCGCGTTGGGATGCCCCAAGGAAATCGGCGAGGCGGTACTGGGTCACCTTCCGCCGGCAATCGAGGGGACCTACAACGCGCACAGCTACGACAAGGAGCGGCGCCTATGGCTCACGAAGCTGGCCAAGCACCTCGAGAGCCTGGCGCATCACGCGGGCGCGCCGGCGCGGCCGTAGCCGCTGTTCTTCGGCGGCAGAAGGTCAGATTCAGGGCGTTCACGGCCCCAAGCCTCCAGATCGTCAACCAGCCAAGCCGTGCGGCCCGCGTTAAGCTTTCGCGGCTTGGGTAGCGCGCCCCGCGCCACCAGGTTGTCTAGCGTGCTTTCCGAGATGGCCAGATAGGCCGCCGCGTCGGGGCGTGCGAGGTAGAGCGGGCAGATTCGCACGATGGCCGCGCGTTCTTTCTTCGGTCGTTCCATTTTGTTCTCTGTGGAGGTGTTCATGGTCGAATGCGGGTCATGGTCAGGCACCTTTGGTGCGGGTAAGGTAGGGCGCTGCTGATTCGTCGGTCCCGCGGAGGTACGCTGCCCTCTTCGTGAAGGCCGGTGCAGCGGGGGTCGAGCCCGTTTCCTGACTGGCCTGATCTGCCTAACAGCGTGAGCTGAGATGAGGGAATGAATAGGTTGATGTTCATAGGGTTGCCGCTTCCCACGTCGTTAGCTCGGACTGCTCACAAAGCCCATAGCTGGAACTGCAGCCGCCGCCCTCGTTTTCCTCTTCATCCAACAAGTTGAATTGCCGTCCGCCGCGGCTGGTCTTCGACCACTCGATCCGGGTCCAGATGTTCAGATCGGCAAACACCGCGCGGCGATCCTTCGCAGGGTGTGCATCGGTCATGAAGGTCGAGAAGCCGCGCTTACTGCACTGCCCAACGCGCCATTCCCACTCAGAAATCCGCTTCGGGTGCTCTGGGAACCGAGCTGCGATTGCGCGCAGCTCAGGCTTGCTGCAGTTGATGCACGGCATGCAACCGACGCGGTTCATGTCTTGAAGATAAAGTGGGTTGGGCTTCAATCCACGAGAGGCGGAGAATGCGAAGACCTCCTCGGCCGTGCTGTCTACGATGGGCCGTACGATCCAAAGCCCGGTGCCCACGCGCTCCCACTTGCTGGCATTTGCACGGTTCTGCGACTCGTCGCGCCGGATGCCCTGCCAGGAGATCACCTTGTGGCCGGCCTCCATGAGCTCCAGCTGGAACGAGACGGCCATGTTTGTCTTCAGCTCCTGGGTGCAAAACTGTGCAGTGCGAGAGGGAAACCGCCCCTTCCACATGCACAGGTCGAGGAACGGATTACCGCTGGGGAACATCACGGCCAAGGCCCGCCGCTTCGCCTTGTTGGTCCAGCGGACCCGCCTCCCACCGCCGACCTTCACTGTCTTCTGCACGGGCTTACCTTTTTTGTTTAAGACGATCGCTCCGCGCCCGTCCCGTTTCGGCACCGGCGTGACGCCATCGGCCTCGAACACGGGGCGGGTGTCGTACTCGCGGCGATTGCGCACGTCACGCGCGATGAACACGCGCTTTGCTGCCAGCTCTGCCGTGAAGTTTGCTTTGAGTCGGACGATCTCTATGGCAAGTTGCGTTTCGAGATACTGGAGATAGGCGTAAGTCTCATCGTGCTCATTTCCTGTGTCGCAGAAGATGGGTATGACATCGGCCCGCGGGCATCGCTCGAGAGCAACTAGCAACGTGGCCAAGCTGTCCTTTCCGCCCGACACGGAGACAACATGCTTTGTACTCATGCGATCTCCATCACAGCTTCGATGAACGCTTTGGCGGCTTCAGCATTGATTGCATTGCCGTAACCGCGCAGTCGTCCCACGCGCGCGGGAGCCCCATGAGCCAGCGGGAATGTGCGGGGTTCAACTGGCCGCCACTTGCCATCCCGGCAGAGGAGCCAGTCAGCATCGAGCCAGATGCCGTTAACCGGGCGGGGCCGTCCGCTATCGCTGCCATCGAGCACAGCGTCCATTCGCCATTCATTGCTTTGGCTTGCGCGGCCGGTGAGAACGTCGCATGCCTCGCGTTCTGAACCATCGGCGTTGCCCACCCCGCCAGCGGGGCCGCCCTTGGGAGATCCCGAGGATTCAGTCCGTCCCCCGCGCTGCTGCGATGGTCTCTCGCCAAAGGGGAGGGCCAACCGCTCAGCCTCGCTACCTCGTTCAGCGGGCGCGCGTTGTGCGTCAGGTCGTTGCCCGCTGCGTTGGCACCCTTGTGGTCGCGTGCCTGCGGCGTTGGCCACCCAGTACGTGCGATCTCGGATGTGCGGCGCACCGACGCCCGCAGACGGGAACGCAACCGCCCCGAAGGCATAGCCCAGGGCTTCCAAGTCAGTTTGTACAAGGTCGACCCAAGGGTTTGCGTCTTTGCTCGCAACCTGCTCACCAACGATGATTCCAGGGCGGCGCTGGCCGATGAGGTGGAAGAGGTGGGGCCACAGGTGCCGCTCGTCAGCAAACCCAGCGCCTTCGCCTGCCTGGCTGAAAGGCTGGCAAGGGCAGGATGCGGTCCAGACTTGGCGATCGTCTGGCCAGCCAGCTCGACGTAGTGCATAGCTCCACACGCCGATGCCGGCGAAGAAGTGGCACTGGGTGTATCCCACAAGCTCATCTGGTACGACATCCTCGATGCTCCTTTCGTCGACGATTCCGTGGGCGATGTGCCCCTCTTTGATGAGTTCGCGCAGCCACGCCGCGGCCTTCTTGTCGAACTCGTTGTAGTAGGCGATCAACAGGCTTGCCCTCCCAAATCGAGCTGCACCGGCCGGCTACGCTCTTCAGCGAAGATGCTCTCGAGCGCTTCCTCGATCCGCCGGCACGCGACATCGAAGTACTGCAGGCTTTGCTCACACCCAATGAACCGGCGGCCTAACTGGAGCGCGGCCACGCCGGTAGTGCCCGATCCCATGAACGGATCAAGCACCAGGCCGCCGGGCTCGCAGATCTCGACCATGTCGGCCAGCAGCGCTACTGGCTTCTGTGTCACGTGCTCGCGATCAGCTGGCGCGGCGTACTCGTAGAAACCGGGCAGGCAGCCGACGCCGCGATCGGCCGGCATCGGCCCGGCTGAACCCCAGACGACGTATTCCGCGGCAGACGTGAAGCGCCCCATCTGCGGGCGCGGCGACTTCTTCACCCACGGCACCACTCCGCGCCACACCCACCCCCCGGCCTGCAGGTAGTCGGTTGAGACAGGAAGTTGTCGCCAGTCCGAGA
>CAJYQC010000481.1 GCA_913776885.1 uncultured Variovorax sp. | reverse complement strand
CTCAAGCGACGCGGCCCGCCGCTGGCCGCACCGGTGATGCTGCCGGCGCGCAACGAGCGCATGGCGGCACTGCTTGCCGCTGCCCGGCTGCGGCGCAAGCTGCGCCTGCAGCAGCAGGGCACGGCGCCGGCCGGTGCGGCGTCGGCCACGGTGGTGCGCATCGACGCATGGAAAGGAGGCCAGGATGCACTGGATCGCCTTGCGGTGGTTGCCTGAAGCCAGCCCCTCCAACACGCCCGACATGTCCGCTGCCCTGGCGACGATGCCCACGCCCGAGGCCCTGGGCTGGTGGGCGCTCAAATACACGCCCCACGTCGCCTGGCTCGACGAGGCGCTGATGCTCGAAGTCTCCGCCTGCGAGCGCCTGTGGGGCGGGCGGATGACGCTGATGCGCCTGCTGCTGGCCGACAACCCCGTGCCCGATGCCCGCATGCGGGGCGCACAGGGCGCCACCAGACTGATCGCGCTGGCGCGGCTGCGCCTGTTCGTGCGCGACGAGAAGCGGCCGAAGGACGTGCCTGCCGGCTTGCCGCTGGACACGCTGAGCGCCGCGCGCGAGCACCTCGACCTGCTGGCGCGCCTGGGTTGCCGCACCTGGGGCGAAGTGGCTGCGCTGCCGCGCGGCGGGCTCACGCGGCGCTTCGGCACCGGGCTGCGCGAGGCGCTCGACATCGCGTGGGGCCTGCGCCCCGAAAGCCATTGCTGGCTCACGCTGCCCGACGTGTTCGAGCAGAAGCTGGAGCTGCCCGCGCTGGCCGAGACCGCGCCCGAACTCATGTGGTCGGCCAATCGGCTGCTGACCTCGCTGCAGCTGTGGCTGCGCGCCCGCCAGCGCGGCGCGCGTGCGTTCGAACTGCAGTGGACGCTCGACCTTCGCCGCCTCAACGGCGTGAGTCTGCCGCCGCATGAGCAGCTCACCGTGCGCACGGCCGAGCCCACGCAGGACATGGCGCACCTGCGCCGTCTCCTGTCCGAGAGGCTCGCCCTCGCCACGCTGGCCGCGCCCGCGAGCTGGATCAGGCTGCGCACGCTCGAGACCGACCCGTGGGCCGGCGCCAGCACCAGCTTCCTGCCGGAGGACAACCGCAAGGGCGACAGGCTGCACGAGATGGTCGAGCGGCTCAGCGTGCGGCTCGGGCCGCAGCAGGTGGTAGTGCCGGCTGCGCAGGCCGACCACCGGCCCGAGCGCAAGCAGGCCTGGCGGCCCGCATTGCAGAAGGAGAAAGACAAGGACAAGCCAGCCGGCGACAAGGGCCTCAAGGCGGCTGCCGCAGCAGCCTCGCAGCCCGACGCCGTCTACCCGCCGTGGCTGCTGCCCGAGCCGCTGCTGCTCGAGATGGACGGCGAGCGCCCCTGCTACCGCGGCCCGCTGAGCAGGCTGATCGGCCCGCAGCGCGTCGAGGCCGGCTGGTGGGGCGACAGGGAAGAGGGCGGCCAGCCCGCCATGCGCGACTACTACGTCGCAGAAAGCCCCGAGGCCGGGCTCGTGTGGATCTTCCGCGAGAGGCCTGCCGCGCGCTTTACTGCCGGCGAGGTCCGCTGGTACCTGCAGGGCTTCTATGCCTGAGCTGAGCGACAAGCAGGAGAGCAGGCGCCAGCCCGCCAAGGTGCATGCGCTGCCGGTGCCGCTGCGCAAGGCGCCCTCGCCCGACCTGCCGGACTACGCGGAACTGCACTGCCTGACCAACTTCAGCTTCCAGCGCGGGGCCTCGATGCCCGAGGACATCGTCGACCGGGCCTACCAACTCGGCTACAAGGCGCTGGCCATCACCGACGAGTGCTCCGTGGCCGGCATCGTGCGCGCGTACGTCTGCCTGCGCGACATGGAGCCCAAGCTCGACGAATACGAGCGCGAGCACCCCGACGAGCCGAAGATCCCGCGCAACCCGGACTTCCGACTGCTGTTCGGCAGCGAGTTCCGGTTCGAGCGCTTCAGGCTCGTGGTGATCGCCGGCGACACCGAGGGCTGGGGCAACCTCTGCGAGTTCATCACTGCCGCGCGCACCACCGAACTGCCCAAGGGCGAGTACCGGGTGGGCTGGGAAGAAAGCGACGTGGCCTCGCTGCAGCATTGCCAGGTTCTTTTCGTGCCCGACCGCAACCCCGGCGGCGCGATGGACGCCGCCACGCTGCACGAAGACCTGCTGGCCGCCAAGGCGCTGTACGGCGACAACCTCTGGCTGGCGGTGGAGCTGTTCAACGAACTCGACGACGACCTCTGGCTCGTCACGCTGATGCAGGCTGGCGAGGATGCGGGCGTGCCGCTGGTGGCTGCAGGCGACGTGCACATGCATGCGCGCTCATGCAAGCCGCTGCACGACATACTCACTGCCGTTCGCGAAGGCAGGACGGTGGCCGAGTGCGGCTTCGCGCTGCAGTCGAATGCCGAGCGGCACCTGCGGCAGCGTGTGAGGCTGGCGGAGATTCACCTGCAGCAGATGCTTGAGAACACGCTGGTGGTGATGGAGCGTTGCAGGTTCGATCCGGCTGTGATCCGGGACACCTACAAGTACCCGCTGGAGACCGTGGGCAGCCACGAGACGCCGGCGCAGACGCTGGTGCGAAAGACGTGGGAGGGGGCGCTCGAGAAATATCCGGTCGAAAGATACGCCTCGGGTATTCCGGAAAGCGTCTGCAGGCAGGTCCGCAAGGAGCTCGACCTGATCCTGGAGCTCGAATACGAGATGTTCTTCCTGACGGTCGAGAACGTCGTGAGCTTCGCCAAGTCCCGGGGCATTCTTTGCCAGGGGCGCGGCTCGTCGGCCAACTCGGCGGTCTGCTTCTGCCTGGGCATCACAGCCATCAACCCGGACAAGGGCACGCTGCTGTTCGAGCGCTTCCTCAGCCGCCATCGGAGCGAGCCTCCCGACATCGACGTCGACTTCGAGCACCAGCGTCGCGAGGAGGTCATCCAGTACATCTACGAAAAATACGGCCGCGAGCGCGCAGCCATCGCCGCCGTCGTCATCTGCTACCGCTCCCGCAGCGCGCTGCGCGACGTGGGCAAGGCCATCGGCATCGACGAGCGGCTGATAGACGAATTCGCCAAAGACCACTACTGGTTCGACGACACCTTGCTGGGCGAGCAGCTGCAGCGGGCGTCGGAGCGCGCAGGCGTGCAGGAAGACGAGCTCAAGCTGGTGCAGTGGATCGAGTACACGCAAAAGCTCAAGGGCTTCCCGCGCCACCTGAGCCAGCACGTGGGCGGCTTCGTGCTCACGCACACCAGGCTCACGCGGCTGGTGCCGGTGGAGAAGGCGTCGATGAAGGACCGCTCCGTCATCCAGTGGGAAAAGGACGACCTCGAAGCCATGGGCATGCTCAAGGTGGACGTGCTGGCCCTCGGCATGCTCAGCGCGATCCGCCGCGGGCTGGAGCACATGAACCGCTGGCGCGGCTCGACGCTGGAGATGCACCAGATACCGAGCGACGACCCGAAGGTGTTCGACATGATCTGCGACGCCGACACCGTTGGAGTGTTCCAGATCGAGAGCCGCGCGCAGATGTCGATGCTGCCGCGCCTGAAGCCGCGCACCTATGAAGACCTGGTGATCGAGGTCGCCATCGTGCGGCCGGGGCCGATACAGGGCGGCATGGTGCATCCGTACCTCAAGCAGCGCGAGCGCAAGAGGAAGGGGCTGGAGATCCGCTACGAGAAGGACGAACTGCGCCCGGCGCTGGAGCGCACGCTGGGCGTGCCGATCTTCCAGGAGCAGGTGATGCAGATCGCGATGATCGCGGCCAAGTTTTCGGCCGACGAGGCAGACCAGCTGCGCCGCGCCATGGCCGCCTGGAAGCGCAAGGGCGGCCTTGGCAAGTTCCACGACAAGCTGGTGAAGGGCATGGTCGGCAACGGCTACAAAACCAGCTTCGCCGAAGCCATCTTCAAGCAGGTCATGGGCTTCGGCGACTACGGCTTTCCCGAAAGCCACGCCGCCAGCTTCGCGCTGCTGGTGACGGTGAGCAGCTGGCTCAAGAACCACGAGCCGGCCTGCTTCCTGGCCGCGCTGCTCGATTCGCAGCCGATGGGCTTCTACAGCCCCTCGCAGCTGGTACAGGACGCCCGCCGCCATGGCGTGGAGGTGCGCCCGGTCGACGTCACGCGCAGCGATTTCGACACCACGCTCGAAGACCGAGACCCCGCCGCGCCGCGCATGCCGCCCGGCACCGACGAGCGCTATGCCGATCGCCTCGGCAGAGAGAACCAGCCTGCGGTGCGTCTGGGCCTGAACCGCATCGCGAGCCTCAGTGAAGGCGGTGTCAAGCGCCTGCTCGAGGCACGCGCGCAGGCGCCCTTCACGAGCACCGAAGATCTCGCCCTGCGCGCCGAGCTCGAGGGCAAGGACATGGCCGCGCTGGCGGCGGCCGATGCGCTGATGTCGCTCTCTGGCCACCGGCGCCAGCAGGTGTGGGACGCCACCGCGCAGCGCCGCGCGCCGGCGCTGCTGCGCGGCGTGCCGATCAACGAGCAGGCGCTGCTGCTGCCGGCCGCATCGGAGGGCGAGGAGATCGTGGGCGACTACGCATCGCTGAGCCTCACGCTGCGCCGCCATCCGCTCGCACTGCTGCGACCGCGCCTTGCGCGCATGAAGCTCATGAGCGCGGCCGAGCTGCGTTCGCTCTCCAGCGGCCAGACCGCGCGCGCCTGCGGCATCGTCAAGGTGCGGCAGCGCCCGCAGACGGCCAACGGCACCATCTTCGTCACGCTGGAGGACGAGACCGGCAACGTCAACGTGATCGTCTGGAGCCACGTCATCGAGGCCTGGCGCGAGCCTCTGCTCAAGTCGCAGCTGCTCGCGGTGCAGGGCACCTGGCAGCGCGACGACGATAGCGGCGGCAAGGTGCAGCATTTGGTCGCCACCGGCTTCAAGGACCTGACGCCGCTCATGGGCCGGCTCGCGCAGAGCAACAGCAGCCGGGACTTCCACTGACTCTGAAGAATGCCCGAATGCAACCGATCGTTTTGCGCCTCGCGCCCTCCGGGACTTTT
>CAJYQC010000480.1 GCA_913776885.1 uncultured Variovorax sp. | reverse complement strand
GTGCTGGTCGCCTCGCCCCCGGAACGCGTTCCTGCAGCCGCTGCCGCGGCGCCTGCGGTTTCCGTCGTGCCCGCCGCTCCCACTCCCTCAGGAACCACGGCTCCGCCCGTTCCCGCCGAAGCCCAGGTGCCGGCGCCGTCGACGGCAGCCGATCAGCCGTCGTCTTCCGCCCCCTGAGCGCAGGCTTCGATGGTTTCCAGTTCTTCCGAAGCTTCGAGCTCCGATCAGTCCGCCTCGCCCAACCCTCCTGCCTCCAGCGCTCCTGTTTCGATAGTGCCCGGCCTCTGGCGCCGCATGGCCTGCTGGCTTTACGAAGGCATGCTGCTTTTTGCCGTGGTGTTCGTCTCGGGCTGGCTCTTCAGCACGCTGGGGCAGATGCGTGACGCGATGGATTCGCGGCGCCATCTGCTGCAGGCTTTTCTTTTCGTGGTGTTCGGCGTGTACTTCGTCTGGTTCTGGACCAAAGGCCAGACCCTCGCCATGAAGACCTGGAACATCCGCATCGTCGACGTGCACGGCCAGCCCGTGAGCCAGTGCCGTGCGCTCGCGCGCTATCTGCTGAGCTGGGTCTGGTTCCTTCCGCCACTGGCTGCCATCGCGCCCTTCAAACTTTCGGGTGGAGAATCGACCGTGCTGATCTTCGGCTGGGTGGCCGTCTGGGCCGTTCTGGCGCGCTTTCACCCCGACCGCCAGTTCTGGCATGACGCTTGGGCCGGTACGCGGCTCATCACCTCCAAACCGATGAGCCGCCGATGAGTGCCGTTCCCAAGCTTCCCGATCCCGCAGTCAACCCGCAGAAGGCCCGCAAGGGCCTCGATCGCGTCTGGCATGCAACGCTGATCTCCTTGCACGGCCTGCGCGCAGGCTGGAGCGAGCCCGCCTTCCGCCAGGAAGCGATCCTGTCCATCGTGATGATCCCGGTTGCCTTCTGGCTGGGGCGCAGCTGGGTCGAGATCGCGCTGCTCGCCGGCAGCGCGGTGCTCGTGATGATCGTGGAGCTGCTCAACACCGCCGTGGAGGCCGCCATCGACCGCATCGGGCCCGAGTGGCACGACCTGTCCAAGCGCGCCAAGGACATGGGCAGCGCCGCCGTGCTGTTGTCGCTGACGCTGTGCGGAGGCATCTGGGTGGCGGCGCTGTGGCAGCGCTTCATGTCATGAGCAGGCCCATCGGCTGCGGCATGATGGCGGGATGACTCCCGAATTTTCGATCTGTGTGTACTGCGGCTCGCGCCCCGGCGAGAGCCCTGAATTCACCCAAGCCGCGCAAGCGGTCGGCCGATGGATCGGCCAGCATCGCGGCCAGCTGGTCTACGGCGGCGGCCGAACCGGCCTGATGGGCACCGTGGCCGAGGCCACCCGTGAGGCCGGCGGACGCGTCGTCGGCATCATCCCCAAGGCGCTGGTCGACAAGGAACTGGCCAACACGCTCTGCGACGAGCTGCATGTGGTCGACACCATGCATGAGCGCAAGGCCATGATGGGCGAACGCGCCGACGCCTTCGTCGCCCTGCCGGGCGGCATCGGCACCTTCGAGGAACTGTTCGAGATCTGGACCTGGCGCCAGCTCGGCTACCACGACAAGCCCACCGGCATCCTCAACACCGCCGGCTACTACGACGGCCTGCTCGCCTTCCTGGCGCACAGCGTGCGCGAGGGCTTCATGGGCGCCTGGCAGATGGAACTGATCCGCACCGGCACCGACGTGACCGAACTGCTCACGGTGCTGCGCGCTGAGGTACCGCTGCACGCACGCGAAGACCGCCTCTCCGAAAACCTCTGACCTCGGACAGCCCCGGGGGAAGTCAATCCAGAAACACCGAGTAACCGGCTCCGCCGGGCCTCAGATGTTGCCCCCCCGGAAGGGGGTTGGCGCAGCGACACGAAGTGCGCGCAGCCTGAGGGCGAATCAGTTAAACAGCGTTCTCGTTCTCTTCGCCGGTACGGATGCGCACGATGCGCTCCACGGCGGTCACGAAGATCTTGCCGTCGCCGATCTTTCCGGTGCGCGCGGAATTGACGATGGCCTCGATGCAGCGCTCCACGTCGGCCTCGTTGACGACCACTTCGACCTTCATCTTCGGCAGGAAGTCGACCACGTATTCAGCGCCGCGGTAGAGCTCGGTGTGCCCTTTCTGGCGGCCGAAGCCCTTGACTTCGGTCACCGTCAGGCCGGTGACGCCCACTTCGGCCAAGGCCTCGCGCACGTCCTCGAGCTTGAAGGGTTTGACGATGGCGGTGATCTGCTTCATGGTTTTTTTGCTCCGGCGGTTTCGTTGAATTTGCTGGTGATAGGGTAACGCCAATCCTTGCCGAAGCTTCGGTGGGTGACCCGGATGCCTACCGGCGCCTGGCGCCGCTTGTACTCATTGATCTTGATCAGCCGCGCGACCCGCTCGACCACCGCGCGTTCGTAGCCGGCCGAAATGATCTCGTCGATGCCCTCGTCGTCCTGCATGTAGCGTGCCAGGATTCCGTCGAGGATGTCGTAGGGCGGGAGGCTGTCCTGGTCGGTCTGGTCGGGCCGGAGCTCGGCACTCGGCGGGCGCGTAATGACGCGCTCGGGGATCGGCTCGCTGCCCGTGCCGTAGGGGTCATGGGCATTGCGCCAGCGCGCCAGCGCGAAAACCGTGGTCTTGAGGAGGTCCTTGATGACCGCAAAGCCCCCTGCCATGTCGCCGTACAGCGTGCAGTAGCCGGTAGCCATCTCGCTCTTGTTGCCGGTGGTCAGCACGATGGAGCCGAACTTGTTCGACAGCCCCATCAGCAGCGTGCCGCGGATGCGGGCCTGCATGTTCTCCTCGGCCGTGTCCTCGGGCCGGCCCTTGAACTCCTCCGCCAGCGCGCCCTTGAAGGACTCGAAGGTGTGCCTGATGGAAATCTCGTCGTAGCGCACGCCCAGGCGGCCGGCCATGTCGCGTGCGTCGATCCAGCTGATGTCGGCGGTATAGGGCGAAGGCATCATCACCGCTCGGACCTTGTCCTTGCCCAGTGCATCGACCGCGATCGCGAGCACCAGGGCGGAGTCGATGCCGCCCGAGAGCCCCAGGATGGCGCCCGGAAAACCGTTCTTGCCGATGTAGTCGCGCACGCCCAGCACCAGGGCATCCCAGAGCTGAGCCTCGGCATCGCGCGGGGGGGCGATGGCGCCCGGCTCCGCGACGAAGCCGATGCCGCCCTGCGGCTTGCGCTCCAGCTGCACGAAAACCAGCTTCTCCCGGAAGCTTTCGGCCTGCATGGCGGTGGCGCCGTCGGCCTGCAGCGCGAAGGAAGCACCGTCGAAAACCACCTCGTCCTGCCCGCCCACCAGGTGCGCGTAGACAAGGGGCAGCCCGACCGCGCGTGCCCGGTCGGCCATGCGCGCGACGCGCTCGCCTTCCTTGCCGACGTGATAGGGCGAGGCATTGATCACCGCCAGCAACTCAGCGCCGCCGTCGCGCGCCAGTTCGGCCGGCTGGTCGAACCAGGCATCCTCGCAGATCAGCAGGCCGACCGAGACGCCTTCCACCTCGAAGACGCAGGTGCCCTGCCCCGGCGTGAAGTAGCGGCGCTCGTCGAACACCTGGTAGTTGGGCAGCTCGCGCTTGGCGTAGGTTTCGAGGATGCGGCCTTCTTTGATGACGCTGGCCGCGTTGTGCCGCATCTGCACGGCCACCGAGCGGCTGCGCAGGCTGCCGCCGGTCGGATGCCCCACCACCACGACCATGTCTTTGAGGTCGGCCAAAGCGGCCGCGACGCCTTTCACGGCATCATCACAGGCTTCGGTGAACGCGGGGCGCAGGAACAGGTCTTCCGCCGCATAGCCGGCAATCGAGAGTTCGGGCGTCAGCAAGAGGCGCGCGCCCTTGGCATGGGCTTCGCGCGCAGCGTCGACGATCTTTTTCGCGTTGCCTGCGAGGTCGCCCACCACAAAATTGAGTTGCGCGATGGCGAGCTTGAGCGTCATACAGAAGGAAGAAAAAGGCTTGGACGATTATGTCATTCGGGTTCTGCCGTCTCCGTCGGACGTGAGCCTGCAAGCATGGAACGCGCTGCTGGCCGCCGAGGCCGAGCCGTCGCCTTTCATGCGCCACGAATACCTCACGGCCCTGAACGACAGCCGAAGCGCAACGCCGGACAGCGGCTGGATGCCGCAGTTCGTCACGCTCTGGCGAGGCGAGCAGTTGCAGGCCGCGTGCCCGCTCTACGTCAAGGACCACTCCTACGGCGAATACGTCTTCGACTGGGCCTGGGCCAACGCCTACGAGCAGCACGGGCTCGCCTACTACCCGAAAGCGCTGGTGGCGGTGCCGTTCACGCCCGTGCCCGGGGCACGGCTTCTGGCGCGCGATGCCGAAAGCCGCACGTTGCTGGTGCAAGGGCTCATTGCGCTGTGCAAGCAGCTGGAGCTGTCGTCGCTGCACCTGCTGTTCGGAGCGGATGCGGACATCGCCGCATGCACCGAAGCGGGCC
>CAJYQC010000479.1 GCA_913776885.1 uncultured Variovorax sp. | reverse complement strand
CTGGGCTTGATGATGGCGCCGTTGGGCGCGAGGTTGCCGCGCAGCACGCAGATGCCGGCCTTGTCCTTGAAGGGCTCGGCCAGCGGGCGGATGACCTGCGGGTTGAAGTTCTCGGCGTCCTTCACGTTCTCCCACAGGCTCTGGCCGGTGGCGGTGATCACGTCCTTGTGCAGGTGCTCGGCGATCTCCTTGATGACCACCGGCAGGCCGCCCGCATAGCAGAAGTCTTCCATCAGGAACTGGCCCGATGGCTGCAGGTTCACCAGGCAGGGCAGCTCGGAGGCGAGGCGGTCGAAATCTTCCAGCGTGAGCTCGACGCCCATGCGGCCCGCGATGGCCAGCAGGTGGATCACGAAGTTGGTCGAGCCGCCGATGGCCGCGTTGACCTTGATCGCGTTCTCGATGGCCTGGCGCGTGAGGATCTTCGACATGTTCATGTCTTCATGGACCATGCCGACGATGCGCCGGCCCGCCTGCCGCGCGAGCACGTTGCGGCGGCCGTCAACGGCAGGGTAGGCAGCGTTGCCCGGCAGGCCGATACCCAGCGACTCGACCATGCTGGCCATGGTGCTGGCGGTGCCCATCGTCATGCAGTGGCCGTGGCTGCGGTGCATGCAGCTCTCGGCCTCGAAGAATTCCTGCAGCTTGAGCGTGCCGGCGCGCACCTGCTCGCTCATCTGCCACACGCCGGTGCCCGAACCCAGCTCCTGGCCGCGCCACTTGCCCGAGAGCATCGGGCCGCCCGACACGCCGATGGTCGGCAGGTCGACGCTGGCCGCGCCCATCATGAGCGCGGGCGTGGTCTTGTCGCAGCCCATGAGCAGCACCACGCCGTCGAGCGGATTGCCGCGGATGCTTTCCTCCACGTCCATGCTCGCGAGGTTGCGATACAGCATTGCGGTGGGCCGCAGCAGCGTCTCGCCAAGCGACATCACCGGGAACTCGAGCGGGAAGCCGCCTGCCTCGTACACGCCGATCTTCACCTGCTCGGCAAGCGTGCGGAAGTGCGAGTTGCACGGCGTGAGTTCGCTGAAGGTGTTGCAGATGCCGATGACCGGGCGGCCGTCGAACTGGTCGTGCGGCACACCCTTGCCCTTCATCCAGCTGCGGTAGATGAAGCCGTCGCGGTCGTTGCGGCCGAACCATTGCTGGCTGCGGAGTTCTTCGGGTTTCTTCCTTGGGGCGAAGCTCATCGGATGTCTCTCTTTGTTGTCGAAACCTGGGCCCGATCGTCAGGGTTTGTCCTGCCGGTGGAGCGTTTCAATCATCATATGATAAGTCCGCACAACGCGCCGGAGCCTTAGTGTTTTCGAGCGACGCGATACCAGTTTTCACATCACGCATGATCAAGAACATCCACGGTCGCACGCTCGAACTCCTCGGTGAAGCCGTGGTGTCGGGCCGCTATGCGATCGGCGCGTCGATTCCCTCCGAGCCCGTGCTCGGCGAGGAACTCGGCGTGAGCCGAACCGTGGTGCGCGAGGCCATCAAGTCGCTGGTCGCCAAGGGCCTGATAGTGACGGGCCCCAAGGTCGGAACGCGCGTGCTGCCCAAGGACAAGTGGAACTGGTTCGACCCCGACGTCATCACCTGGCAGGCGCGCGCCGGCCTCACGCCCGAGTTCCTTCGCGACCTGCAGGACCTACGCCGCGTGGTGGAGCCCGCGGCCGTGCGCCTCGCTGCGGAACGGGCCACCGAGGAGGACATCGGCGAGATCGAGCGCGCCTTCGCGGGCATGAAGGAGGCCGTCGAGAACGGCGGCGACTACGTCACCTTCGATCTGCGCTTCCACAACGGCCTGCTGGCCGCCGCACGCAACCGCATGCTGGCGCAGATGAGCAAGGTGCTCAACGCGCTGCTGCGCACCAGCTTCGAGATATCGACCACCAAGCCCGATGGGCCCGCGCTCTCGCTGCCGCTGCATCGCGCGGTGCTCGACGCGGTGATCGCGCACGAGCCCGACAAGGCCGAGCGCGCCATCATCCGGCTCATCGAGGGCGCACGACAGGACATCGAGGACGTCCTGGGCTCGCGCCGCCGCCTGCCGCGCCTGAGCAGGCCACCCCCGCGCCTGAGGGCCGGCTAGGCCCGTGGGCCGCGCTCACGCTTCACGTCCGGTTCTTTCACCCCGAGCTCGCGCGCCGAGCCAATTCCACCCAGAAGAGAAGGAGACAAAGTCCATGAAACTCGTCAAGTCGCTGATCGCGCCGACGCTGGTCGCGATGGGCCTGCTGTCGGCAGGCCACGTCGCCGCGCAGGAAAAACTCACCGTCTGGTGGGTCAAGGGCTTCTACAAGGCGGAGGACGACGCGCTGTTCGCCGCCATCAAGAAATTCGAGGAGAAGAACAAGAACGTCAAGATCGAACTCTCGCAGTATCCGATCCAGGACATGATCCCCAAGACCGTGTCCGCGCTCGACTCCGGCAGCCCGCCCGACGTGGCCTATGCCGACGTGTACGACTTCCAGGTCACCGGCAAGTGGGCCTACGACGGCAAGCTCGAAGACATCAGCAGCGTGCTCACGCCCATGAAGGACCGCTTCGCGCCCAACACGCTGGAGACCACGTACCTCTACAACGACCAGACCAAGGGCAAGGCGTACTACGCCTTCCCGATCAAGCAGCAGACCATGCACATCGAGTACTGGCTCGACATGCTCGCCGAGGCCGGCTTCAAGGAGTCCGACGTTCCCACCGGCTGGAAGGACTACTGGGCGTTCTGGTGCGAGAAGGTGCAGCCCGCCAGCCGGCAGAAGAGCGGCAAGCGCAACTTCGGCATCGGCATGCCGATGGGCGTGGATTCGAGCGACGCGTTCTATTCGTTCCTGACCTTCATGGACGCCTACAACGTCAAGCTGGTGGACGACAACGGCAAGCTGCTGGTCGACGACCCGAAGGTGCGCACCGGCCTGATCGGCGCGATGACCGACTACACCATGCCCTACACCAAGGGCTGCACGCCGCCTTCTTCCACCAGCTGGAAGGACCCGGACAACAACGTCGCCTTCCACAACAAGACGACCGTGATGACGCACAACGCGACGATCTCCATCGCCGCCAAGTGGCTCGACGACTCCAACAACGCATCGCTCACGCCCGAGCAGCGTGAAGAGGCGCGCAAGAACTACACCGAGCGCATCCGCACGGCCGGCTTTCCCAACAAGCCCGACGGCAGCAAGATGGTCTACCGCACGGCGGTGAAGACCGGCGTGATCTTCAAGGACGCGAAGAACAAGGCGCGCGCGAAGGAGTTCGTGTCGTTCCTGATGCAGGAAGAGAACCTCACGCCGTACGTCGAGGGTTCGCTGGGCCGCTGGTTCCCCGTGACCAAGGCCGCGCAGCAGCGTGACTTCTGGAAGGCCGACCCGCACCGCCTCTCGGTCTACAACCAGTACGCCGCCGGCACCGTGACCTTCGAATTCACGAAGAACTACAGGTTCACCGTGTTGAACAACGAGAACGTCTGGGCCAAGGCCATGAACCGCATCGTCACCGACAAGGTGCCCGTGGACAAGGCCGTGGACGAGATGATCGCCCGCATCAAGACGGTGGCGGGGCAGTAAGCCGCGCAGAGGCACCCGCCGGCACTTTCACCACCAGCAGCACGCCATGAGCAGCGCAACTGCCACCACCACCGCCGCCGCGCCGGGCACCCCGGCGCCTGTCGTCAATCCCGGAGCGCGGCATGCGCGCTGGCAGTTCTGGGGCGCGGTCATGGTCGTGCCCTACCTGCTGGTGTTCGTGGTGTTCGTGCTGTACCCGGTGGGCTACGGCCTCTGGCTGGCCCGCCAGCCGCAAAGCTACGTGAAGCTGGTCGAAGACCCGATCTTCTTCCGCTCCGTGATCAACACGGCCGTCTTCCTGGTCGTGGCGATCAACCTCAAGATGCTCGTGGCGCTGGTGCTCTCGGGCTTCTTCGTGACTTCGCGCTGGTGGATCAAGATCGTCTCGGCGATCTTCATCCTCCCGTGGGCGATGCCCTCCATTCCCACGATCCTGTCGATCCGCTTCATGCTGAACCCCGAGTGGGGCGTGATCAACAGCACCATCTTCCGCCTGACCGGCGCCGACGGCCCCAACTGGCTCAACGACCCTTCGCTGGCACTGGCCTTCGCGATGATCGTGCACATCTGGAAGTCGCTGCCGTTCTGGACGCTCATCCTCGTGGCGGGCCGCCTGGCCATTCCCACCGAGCAGTACGAGGCGGCTTCGGTCGACGGCGCTTCCTCATGGCAGAAGTTCCGCTTCGTGAGCTGGCCTGCGCTCAAGACGCTCTACATCACCTCCCTGATCCTCTCGATGATCTGGACGCTGGGCGACTTCAACAGCGTCTACCTGCTGACCGGCGGCGGCCCTGCCGACCTGACGCATGTGCTCGCCACGCTGGGCATCCGCTACCTGCGGCTGGACCAGGTCGACCTGTCGATGGCTTCCATCGTGGTGGCGATGCCCTTGGTGCTGCCGCTCGTGTACTTCATGATGAAGAGACTCTCGAAATGACGCGCTGGACTCCGAAAGCCCTGCTCACCGAGGCCCGGCTGCTGCTCATCGGCATTCCGGTGCTGCTGTGGACGCTGATCCCGGTCTACCACATGGTGCTGTTCGCGATCTCGTCCAAGGACTCCGCGACCTCGGGCCACCTATGGCCCAAGAGCCCGACGCTGGACAACTTCCGCATCGTGTTCCACCAGAAGCACTTCTACCTCGACCACTTCTGGCTGCAGCTGTGGAACTCGCTGCTGATCGCGCTGTCGGTGGGCGTGCTCACGCTGTTCGTGGCGACCACCGCCGCCTTCGCCATCAGCCGGCTGCGCGTGCGCGGCGGCCGCACGGTGATGAACATGGCGCTGTTCACGTACTTCATCCCGGCGGCCTTCCTCGCGGTGCCCATGTACAAGACCATGGGCAATTACGGCCTGCTCAACAGCCAGTGGGCGCTGATCCTCGCGATGGTGACCATCGCCTCGCCTTACTGCATCTGGGTGCTGAAGCAGGCTTCGGACAAGCTGCCTTACGAACTCGACGAGGCCGCGCGCATGGACGGCGCCTCGCCGCTGCAGCTGTTTCGCCTCGTTTACCTGCCGCTGATGGTGCCTTCGCTGGTGGCCGTGGGCACGTATTCGCTGCTGCTGGCGTGGAACGAATACCTCTATGCCTTCCTGCTGCTGTCCAACGACAAGAGCGTGACGCTGGCGGTGGCGCTGGGCAACTTCCTGTCGGCCGACGATTCGCCATGGGAACTGCTGATGGCAACGGGCCTGATCTACGCGCTGCCGCCCGCAGCCATCTACTACGCATTCAAGCGCTACATGGTCGGCGGCATCACGGCCGGAGCTGTAAAGAGCTGAACCCCCCAGGCTTCGCGCACTTCGTGTCGCTTCGCCAATCCCCCTTGCAGGGGGCAACACCTGAGGCCCGGCAAAGCCGGTTCCTCGGTGATTCGCGGAGCACCCCGGCTGCAACGACACACTGAAGAGAGAGATTCCATGGCATCCGTATCCTTTCGCAATATCCAGAAATCCTTCGGCAAGGTCCAGATCATCAAGGGGCTGGGCTTCGACATCACCGACGGTGAGTTCGTGGTGCTGGTCGGCCCGTCGGGCTGCGGCAAGTCGACGCTGCTGCGCATGCTCGCGGGCCTGGAGGACATCAGCGGCGGCGAGATCGTGATCGACGGGCGCGTGGTCAATGACCTCGAGTCGAAGGACCGCGACATCGCGATGGTGTTCCAGAGCTATGCGCTCTATCCGCACATGACGGTGGGCGAGAACATGGGCTTCAGCCTGCGCCTGCGCAACGCCGAGAAGTCGGTGACCGACGAGCGCGTGGCCAAGGCCGCGAAGATCCTCAACCTCGACGCGCTGCTGGGCCGCTATCCGCGCGAGCTCTCCGGCGGCCAGCGCCAGCGCGTGGCCATGGGCCGTGCCATCGTGCGCGACCCCAAGGTGTTCCTGTTCGACGAGCCGCTGTCGAACCTCGACGCCAAGCTGCGCGTGGCGATGCGCGCCGAGATCAAGGCGCTGCACCAGCGCCTGAAGACCACCACGGTCTACGTCACGCACGACCAGATCGAGGCCATGACCATGGCCGACCGCATCGTCGTGATGCATGACGGGATCATCGAGCAGATCGGCACGCCGCTGGAGCTCTACGACCGTCCCGACAACCTCTTCGTGGCGCAGTTCATCGGCTCGCCGTCGATGAACGTCATCGAGGGCACGGTGCGCCGCTCGGGCGGCGAATGCTGGGTAGAGGCGCAGGGTGCGCGCTGGCCGGTACCGGCCGCCACGGCGGTGCCCGACGGCCGGCCGGTGCACTACGGCATCCGGCCCGGTGACATGACGCTGGGCGGCGGCTCGCACGGCGTGGAAGCCAGGGTCGTGGTGGTAGAGCCCACCGGTGCCGAGACGGAGCTGCGGGTGCAGGTCGGCGAAGCGAAGCTGGTGCTCGCGGTGCACGGCCGTGTCGATGCCGGGCCCGACGCCATCGTGCGGCTGGCCATCGACTCGGAGAACGTGCACCTGTTCGACCGGCAGACCGGCCGCCGCATGGGCTGAGTCCGATCGTGGCTAAGTGCGAAGCCGCAGGAGGGCGCGTACGAAGCCGTGGTCCGAGCGCGAGCGGTCGCGCCCTTCGTGCAGGTGGTCGTTGAAATAGTCGACACGCCGCACGTCGCCCAGGCTGTGCCGGCTGGTGGCGACGAACTCCTCGCTCACGAAGATCTGGTCGAGCACTTCCGGGTAGCCCTGGTGGATGTGCGAGTAGGCCACGTCCTTTTTCAGCGCCGCCTCGCCTTGCATCTCGTACGCGTTGAAGAGCGCCACGTCGCGTGCGCCCTTGTCATAGGCCACCTCTGAAGTGGCCGCGACGAGCTGCGTGGTCACGCTGTGCGGGTTGTCGTTGAAGTCGCCCATCACCACGAGCGGCACGTTGGTGCCCTGCAGCAGGTCGATCACGATGCAGCGCAGGGCCGCGGCCTCGGCGCCGCGCATCAACAGTGAGCGCAGCGAGGCCATCACGCCAACCTTGCGCTCGTCGCGGTCTTCCAGCGTATTGCCTTGCGCGTCCTGCAGGAACTTGGGGCGCTTGGACTTCAGGTGCGCCGTGAGCACGTGCACCTGCTGGC
>CAJYQC010000478.1 GCA_913776885.1 uncultured Variovorax sp. | reverse complement strand
CTCCTGTTCCTTGCGGAATCGGATCTGCGTGGAGATGTCGGGCCGCGACACGCCCAGCGTGCCCGATTCGCCGCAGCAGCGGTCGTTCTTGAGCACGTTGTCGCCCACCAGCGCCTTCACCGTCTTCATCGGATCCTGCTGCTTCATCGGCGAATGGCAGGGGTCGTGGTAGAGGTAGCCGCCGCCGGCCGCATCGGCGAGCGTGATGCCTTTCTCGAGCAGGTACTCGTGGATGTCGACGATCCGGCAGCCCGGGAAGATCTTGTCGAACTGGTAGCCCTGCAACTGGTCGTAGCAGGTGCCGCAGCTCACCACCACGGTCTTTATGTCGAGGTAGTTGAGCGTGTTGGCCACGCGGTGGAAAAGCACGCGGTTGTCCGTGATCATCTTCTCGGCCTTGTCGAACTGGCCGCTGCCGCGCTGCGGATAGCCGCAGCACAGGTAGCCCGGCGGCAGCACGGTCTGCACGCCCGCATGCCAGAGCATTGCCTGCGTGGCCAGCCCCACCTGCGAGAACAGCCGCTCCGATCCGCAGCCCGGGAAGTAGAAGACTGCTTCCGTCTCGGAAGTGGTCGCCTTCGGGTTGCGGATGATCGGCACGTAGTCCGCGTCCTCGATGTCGAGCAGCGCGCGCGCCGTCTTCTTCGGCAGGTTGCCCGGCATCTTCTTGTGGATGAAGTGGATCACCTGTTCCTTGACCGGCGCCGGCCCCAGCGAGGCCGGCGGCGCCGCGGTCTGCTTCTTCGCGAGGCCGCGCAGCAGGTCGTTGGCCAGGCGCTGCGCCTTGAAGCCCACGCCGACCATGCCCGCGCGCACCGCCTTGATGGTCTGCGGATTGGTCGCGTTCAGGAAGAACATCGCGGCCGCGTTGCCGGGGCGGAAGCTCTTCTGGCCCATCTTGCGCAGCAGGTTGCGCATGTTCATCGACACGTCGCCGAAGTCGATCTTCACCGGGCACGGCGTGAGGCACTTGTGGCACACGGTGCAGTGGTCGGCCACGTCCTCGAACTCCTCCCAGTGCTTGATGCTCACGCCGCGGCGCGTCTGCTCTTCATAGAGGAAGGCTTCCACCAGCAGCGAGGTCGCGAGGATCTTGTTGCGCGGGCTGTACAGCAGGTTCGCGCGCGGCACGTGCGTGGCGCACACCGGCTTGCACTTGCCGCAGCGCAGGCAGTCCTTCACGCTGTCGGCGATGGCGCCGATGTCGCTCTGCTGCATGATGAGCGACTCGTGCCCCATGAGGCCGAAGCTCGGCGTGTAGGCGTTGGTGAGGTCGGCGTGCAGCGTCTCGGGCTTGCCGGCAGGTGCGCGCAGCAGCTTGCCCTTGTTGAAGCGGCCTTCTGGGTCGACCTTGGCCTTGTACTCGGTGAAGGGGCGCAGTTCGTCGTCGCTCAGGAACTCGAGCTTGGTGATGCCGATGCCGTGCTCGCCCGAGATCACGCCGTCAAGGCTGCGCGCCAGCGCCATGATGCGCACCACCGCGGCATGCGCGGTCTGCAGCATGTCGTAGTTGTCGCTGTTGACGGGGATGTTGGTGTGCACGTTGCCGTCGCCCGCGTGCATGTGCAGCGCGACCCACACGCGGCCCTTGAGCACGCGCTTGTGGATGGCGGCGCACTCGGCCAGGATGGGCGCGAACTCGGCACCCGTGAAGATGGCTTGCAGCGGCTGGCGCAGCTGGGTCTTCCAGCTGGCGCGCAGCGAGTGGTCCTGCAGCTGTGGGAACAGCGTGTCGACATCCTTCAGCCAGCCGGCCCACAGCGCGCGCGTTTCCTGCACCAGCGCCACGGCCTGCGCGACGCGGTCTTCCAGCAGCTCGGCCGCGGGGATCTCGTGCGCGTCGTCGGTCTTGCCCAGCGGCAGGTTGCCGCGCGTGAGGAAGGCTTCGAGCTCGTCGGTGAGCGCGAGCTTGTTCTGCAGCGACAGCTCGATGTTGATTCGCTCGATGCCGTCGCTGTACTCGGCCATGCGCGGCAGCGGGATCACCACGTCTTCATTGATCTTGAAGGCGTTGGTGTGGCGGCTGATTGCGGCCGTGCGCTTGCGGTCGAGCCAGAACTTCTTGCGCGCCTCGGGGCTGATGGCGATGAAGCCTTCGCCGCTGCGCGAGTTGGCGATGCGCACCACTTCCGAGGTGACGCGCGCCACCTCGTCGGCGTCGTCGCCCGCGATGTCGCCGAACAGCACCATCTTGGGCAGGCCGCCGTGCGTCTTCGACTTGGTGGCGTAGCCCACGGCCTTGAGGTAGCGGTCGTCCAGGTGTTCCAGGCCGGCGAGCAGAACGCCCGAGCGCTTCTGCTCGGCGAACATGAAGTCCTTGATCTCGACGATGCTGGGCACCGCGTCCTTGGCGTTGCCGAAGAACTCCAGGCACACGGTGCGCGTGTGCGCCGGCATGCGGTGCACCACCCAGCGGCAGCTGGTGATGAGGCCGTCGCAGCCTTCCTTCTGGATGCCCGGCAGGCCCGAGAGGAACTTGTCGGTCACGTCCTTGCCCAGGCCTTCCTTGCGGAAAGTGCGGCCCGGGATTTCGAGGCGCTCGCTGCGCAGCTTCGTCCGGCCATCGGCTGCGTAGTACTGCAGCTCGAACAAGGCGCTGTCCACGTCGTGGATCTTGCCCAGGTTGTGGCCGATGCGCGTGACCTCGAGCCATTCGGCCTGCGGCGTGACCATGCGCCACGAGGCGAGGTTGTCGAGCGCCGTGCCCCACAGCACGGCCTTCTTGCCGCCCGCGTTCATGGCCACGTTGCCGCCCACGCACGAGGCCTCGGCGGAGGTCGGGTCGACCGCGAAGACGAAGCCCGCGCGCTCGGCCGCATCGGCCACGCGCTGGGTGACCACGCCGGCTTCGGTCCAGATGGTGGGCACCGGATCGGCCAGGCCGGGCAGCGAGACGTGCTCGACCTCGGTCATCGCCTCGAGCTTCTCGGTGTTGATGACGACGCTGTTCCAGGTCAGCGGAATGGCGCCGCCGGTGTAGCCGGTGCCGCCTCCGCGCGGGATGATGGTCAGGCCCAGCTCGATGCAGCCCTTCACCAGCAGCGCCATCTCGGCCTCGGTGTCGGGGCACAGCACGACGAAGGGGTACTCCACGCGCCAGTCGGTGGCGTCGGTGACGTGCGCCACGCGCGAGAGGCCGTCGAACTTGATGTTGTCCTTGGCGGTGAGGCGGCCCAGCACGCGCGTGGCCTTGCGGCGCAGGGCGGCGACGTCGCGGAACTTGGTGTCGAAGGCCGCCACCGCGTCGCCGACGAGGCGGGTGAGCTCGCCCACGAGCTGGTCGCGCGGCAGGTCGCTGTCGGGGGTGCGGCGCTTCTGCACCTCGGCCAGGCGGTGCCTGAGGGCATCGACCAGCTGGCCGCGGCGGCGCGGGTTGTCGAGCAGGTCGTCGACGAGGTAGGGGTTGCGCTGGACCACCCAGATGTCGCCCAGCACCTCGTAGAGCATGCGTGCCGACCGGCCGGTGCGGCGCTCGCCGCGCAGGGTCTGGAGCAGGTCCCAGCCGCGTTCGCCGAGCAGGCGAATCACGATTTCTCGGTCGGAGAAGCTGGTGTAGTTGTAGGGGATCTCGCGCAGTCGTACCGGCTCTGCGGCCTGTGCCAATAGCGCGTTCAACGCGGTCGGAGCATTCATCGGGTGGGGCGCCTCGGCCGGGCGCTGCGCGCCCATAGCCGGGCTGGGGATTTTATTGCAGCGCCTGGGGTCTTGCCGCGTGGCGGTCGCTTCGGCCTTGTGGTAGGCGCGGCTTCCGGGGAGCCCTTCCCCGGAAGTCCCCGGGAAAACTCAGAACAGCACGCGGCTGCGGATGGTGCCGCCGACCTTCGCCAGCTTCTCCAGCGCCAGGTCGGACGACGCGGCGTCGATGTCCATCACCACGTAGCCGATCTTCTCGTTGGTCTGCAGGAACTGCGAGGAGATGTTGATGTGGTTGTCCGAGAAGATCTTGTTGATCTCCGACAGCACGCCCGGCACGTTGCGGTGCACGTGCAGCAGGCGGTGCTTGCCCGGGTGCGCCGGCAGCGCCACCTCGGGGAAGTTGACCGACGAGGTCGAGGTGCCGTTGTCGCTGTACTTGACCAGCTTTTCCGCCACTTCCAGGCCGATGTTGGCCTGCGCCTCCATGGTCGAGCCGCCGATGTGCGGCGTGAGGATGACGTTGTCCAGCCCGCGCAGGGGGCTGACGAATTCGTCCTTGTTGGTGCGCGGCTCGACCGGGAAGACGTCGATGGCCGCGCCCAGCAGCTTGCCGGACTTGAGCGCCTCGGC
The DNA here is from genome assembly GCA_913776885.1 of uncultured Variovorax sp. Taxonomy (GTDB): domain Bacteria; phylum Pseudomonadota; class Gammaproteobacteria; order Burkholderiales; family Burkholderiaceae_C; genus Variovorax. The sequence continues at coordinate 106 of CAJYQC010000478.1, read as the reverse complement.
CAGCGGCTCGATCTCCACCACCGTGCCGCGCGAGGCGTTGAGCAGGATGGCGCCCTGCTTCATCGCCGCGATCTCGGCCGCGCCGATCATCCACTGGGTGGACGGC
>CAJYQC010000477.1 GCA_913776885.1 uncultured Variovorax sp. | reverse complement strand
CTGATCTCCTGCCACGACCACGGCCCGCGCTTCCTCGACACCGCGACCCGCCTCGCGTGCGAGCACCTGGGCCAGCTGCTGTCGCTGCAGATCCGCTCGAAGGAAAGCAACGGCGAGGTGGCCGAGCGGCTCGAGCTGCGCCAGCTCACGCTGCAGATCGTCTCGCACCTGTCCGAAAGCGATGCCACCCTGCAGCACCTCACCTCCGAGGTTTCGCTGATGCTTCGTGTGATGCGCGCCACCGGCGCTGCCGTGGTGCTCGACGACGAGGTCTGGTGCGTGGGCGACGTGCCGACCCGCGCTCACGTGCATGAGCTCGCGGGCTGGATCGCGGGGCTGGGCGTGGAGGTCTACGAGAGCAATGCGCTGGCCGAGCACTTCGCGCCGGCATCGCGTTTCATCGACGTGGCGGCGGGCGTGCTCGCCATTTCCATCTCGCAGGTCCATCGGCACCTGATCCTGTGGTTCCGGCCCGAGATCGTGCAGACGGTCCGCTGGGCGGGCGAGCCGCAGAAACGGCAGGACCCGGTCGGCGGGCGCATGCATCCGCGCCTGAGCTTCGCGAGCTGGGTCGAGCACATCCGCGGCCGCTCCACGCCCTGGTCGGTGGCCGAGGTCGGCGCGGCGGCAGAGCTGCGCCAGGCGCTGATCGGCATCGTGCTGCGCCGTGCGGAGGAGCTGGCCTCCGTGGCCTCGGAGCTGGGCCGGGTGAACAAGGAGCTAGAGGCTTTCTCGTACACCGTCTCGCACGACCTGCGCGCACCCATGCGGCACATCGCCGGCTACGTCGACCTGGTCGACCAGACCGAAGGCAGGCAGCTGAGCGATCGCGCCCGCCGCTATCTTTCGCACGTGAAGGAGGCCGCGGCCTTTGCGGGGCAGATGGTCGACGCGCTGCTCGACTTCTCGCGCATGGGCCGCTCCGCGCTCAAGCGGCGCCAGGTCGACAGCGGCTCGCTGGTCGATGGCCTGGTGCGCGAGCTGATGCGGCTGGAGCCGCAGCGCAAGGTCGAATGGCAGGTCGATGCCGACCTGCCGGCGCTCTACGCAGACCCGCTGCTGCTGCAGGTGGCGGTGCGCAACCTGCTGGCCAACGCGGTCAAGTACTCGCGCACCCGCAGCCCCTCGCGCATCGCGGTGCGCGGCATCCGCAGCGACCTGGGCGACGGGCTCGAGGTGCAGGACAACGGCGTGGGCTTCCAGATGAAATACGTCGACAAGCTGTTCGGCGTGTTCCAGCGGCTGCACCAGGCCGAGGATTTCGAAGGCACGGGCATCGGCCTGGCCAATGTGAAACGGATCGTGGAGCGCCATGGCGGCACGGTCTGGGCAAAAGGGGAGATCGACGTGGGGGCGAGCTTCGGCTTCATCCTTCCGCGCCAGGGCCCCGACAAGGGAGAAGAAAATGCTTAAGCCGATACTGCTGGTCGAAGACGACAAGCGCGACCTCGAACTCACCCTCATCGCGCTGGAGCGCAGCCAGCTCGCCAACGACGTCGTCGTGCTGCGCGACGGTGCGCAGGCGCTCGAATACCTGGACCGCCAGGGCGCGCATGCGGACCGTGCCGATGGCAACCCGGCCGTGATCCTGCTGGACCTGAAGCTGCCCAAGGTCACCGGGCTGGAGGTGCTGCAGGCGGTGCGCGCCAACCCGTCGCTGCGCAGCATCCCGGTGGTGATGCTCACCTCTTCACAGGAAGAGTCGGACGTGCTGCGCAGCTACGAACTGGGCGTGAACGCGTATGTGGTCAAGCCGGTGGCGTTCGACCGTTTCGTCTCGGCCATCGCTGAGCTGGGCGTGTTCTGGGCCGTGCTCAACGAGCCGCCGCCGGGCTCTCTGAAGGCGGCGCGCAAACATGAGTAGCGACGGCGGCGCACTCGCCGCGACAACGCAGCCAACGGGCATCCTGATACTCGAAGACTCGCGCTTCGACGTCGAGCTGCTGACCGAGGCGCTGGCGCAAGCCATGCCGCAGGCAACGACCCGCGTGGTGCGCGACGAGCGCGGCTTCGTCGAAGCGCTGAACGAGGGCGGCTTCTCGCTGATCCTGTCCGACTACGAGCTGCCGGGGTTCTCGGGCGCGCATGCGCTCGAGCTGGCGCGGCGGCTGGCGCCCGAGACGCCGTTCATCTTCGTCTCGGGCGTGATCGGGGAGGACAACGCGGTCGAACTGCTCAAGAGCGGCGCGACCGACTATGTGAGCAAAGGCCGCCTCGCGCGGCTGCCGGTGGTGCTGGAGCGCGCGCTCAAGGAGTCGGAAGACCGGCGCGCCAAGGGTCTCGCGGAGCACCGGCTGAATGCCGCCAACGCGGCCATCAGGGAAGCCGAGTCGCGCCGCGTGGCTCTGATGGAACTGGGCGACCGCATCCGCGACATGGACGAGCCGGGCGACATCGCCTATGCGGCTTCGGAGATGCTCGGGCGCAGCCTCGGCGTGGACCGTGCGGGCTACGGCTTGGTGGACACGGCGGCCGAGACCATCGCCATCGCCCGCGACTGGACCGCGCCCGGCGTGGCCAGCCTGGCCGGCCTGCTGCACTTCCGTGACTACGGCTCCTACATCGACGACCTGCGCAACGGCGTCACCGTAGCCTTCTCCGACGCGCGGCTAGACCCGCGCACCCGCGACACCGCGCAGGCGCTGGAGGCCATCACCGCGCGCGCGGTGGTCAACATGCCGCTCACCGAGCGCGGCGGGCTGGTTGGCCTGCTCTACGTCAACAACGGCGAGGTGCGGCCATGGCCGCGCGACGAACTGGACTTCATCCGCGAGGTGGGCGACCGCGTGCGCTCGGCCATCGCCCGGCGCGAAGCGCAGATCGAGCTGATGGCGCTGGCCCAGTCGCTGGAGCGGCAGGTCGAGGCGCGCACCCACGAGCGCGACCGCACCTGGGCGCTGAGCCAGGACCTGCTGGGCGTGGCCAATTCGCAGGGCTTCTTCGTGAGCGTGAACCCCGCCTGGCAAACCGTGCTCGGCTGGAGCGCGGAAGAAATCTGCGCCATGCCGTTCCGTTCGCTGGTGCATGCCGACGACGTGATGCACACCGAGTCCGAACTGCAGCGCCTCATGCAGGGCGAGCGCACCACCGGATTCGAGAACCGCTACCGCACCAAGAGCGGCGCCTACCGCTGGCTCTCCTGGACCGCCGTGCCCGACAACGGCCTGCTGTACGCCGCGGCGCGCGACATCACGGAGCAGAAGGAACGCGCCGCCGAACTCGATGCCGCGCGCGAGCAACTGCGCCAGAGCCAGAAGCTGGAGGCCGTGGGCCAGCTCACCGGCGGCCTGGCGCACGACTTCAACAACCTGCTGGCTGCTATCAGCGGCAGCCTGGAACTGATGCGCCGCCGCGGCCTGAACGGCAATCCGGCGGACATGGAGCGCTACGTGGGCGTGGCGCAGGGTGCGGTCAAGCGCGCGGCCGCGCTCACCCACCGGCTGCTGGCCTTCTCGCGGCGCCAGACGCTGGAACCCAAGCCGGTCAATGCCAACCGTCTGGTGGTGGAGATGGAAGAGCTGCTGCGCCGCACGCTTGGCCCGCAGATCTCGCTGGAGACCGTGGCGGCCGTGGGCCTGTGGAACGTACACGCCGACCCGGGCCAGCTCGAGAACGCGCTGCTCAACCTGTGCATCAACGCGCGCGACGCCATGCCCGAGGGCGGCACGCTGGTGATCGAGACCGCCAACCGCTGGATCGATGCGCGCACCGCGCGCGAACGCGAGCTGCCGATGGGGCAGTACGTGTCGCTCACCGTCAGCGACAACGGCGTGGGCATGCCGCCGGAAGTGGTGGCACGCGCCTTCGATCCCTTCTTCACCACCAAGCCGATCGGCATGGGCACCGGACTGGGCCTGTCGATGATCTACGGCTTTGCGAAGCAGTCGGGCGGACAGGTGCGCATCTACTCCGAAGTCGGCAAGGGGACCTCGGTCAGCATCTACCTGCCGCGCCACGACGTGCAGGAAGAAGTGGCCACGGCACCGACGGAGACCGTGTTCGCGCCGCGCGCCGACCAGGGCGACACCGTGCTGGTGGTGGACGACGAACCGGCGCTGCGCATGATCATCGTCGAGGTGATGCAGGGACTCGGCTACGCGACGCTCGAAGCCGCGGACGGCGCCGAGGCGCTGCGCATCCTGCAGTCGCCGCGCCAGCGCATCGATCTGCTGGTGAGCGACGTGGGGCTGCCCGGCGGCATGAACGGCCGGCAGGTGGCCGACGCCGCGCGCACGGCCCGGCCCGGCCTCAAGGTGCTCTTCATCACCGGCTACGCGGAGAACGCCGTGCTGAGCCACGGCCATCTCGACCCCGGCATGCACGTGATGACCAAGCCCTTCGAGATGGACGTGCTCGCTCGCCGCGTGAAGCAGTTGATCGAAAACCCATAGGCTGGCCGGCAGCCGGGCGCAGCCGCGCTCGATGCCGGCCCATCCTTCGCAGTGGCCGGGGTGCTGAGATCAGCGCGCGGGCAGAGGCTCCAGTCCGGTCTTCTCGATGGTCGCGGCGGCGGCCGGCGAGTTGAGGTAGCGGATCAGCTGACGCGCCGCGTCGGGCTGCTTCGAGGCCGTGGCGATGCCTGCGGAGAACACCGTCACGCGCTGCACTTCGGCCGGCAGCGGCCCGATGTAGTCGATGCCCGCGATGGGCAACAGCTCGCTGACCTGCTGCAGTCCCAGCGCCGCGTCGCCGCGCGCCACCACCGAGCCCACGCGCTCGCTCAGGATGCGCTTGCTCTTGGGCTTGACCTGGTCCTCGATCCCCAGCTTCTTGAGCAGCTCGGTCTCGTAGTAGGTGCCGCTCGCGCTTGCCGAGTAGGCGATCGACGGCGCGGCGATCAGCGTGCGCTTGAGCGCGTCCACGGTGCTGATGTCGGGCCTGGGCGCGCCCTTGCGCACCGCGAAGCCGATGGATGACCGCACCAGGTCGACCTGGCTGCCCGGCACCACCTTGCCCTGGGCCACCAGCGCATCGAGCGCCGGGCGCGCGAGGATCACCACGTCGGCGGGCTCGTTGCGGGCGAGGCGGCTGGGAATGGAGTCTTCGGCGTTGCCCATCGAGGCGCCGTACGCGGTCTTCACGCTGCGGCCGCTGCTGCGCTCGAACTCGGGGCGCAGGTCGTTGTACGCGGCGGTGAAGCCGCCCGAGGTCATGACGTGGATGTCGGCGCCACCCGCGGACTTGCCGGTGCTGCCGGTGCCGAGGCTGCCGCAGCCGGCGAGCGCGAGGGCTGCGACCATCGCAAGCGCGCCGCGGCGGGTGAGCGCGCCGAAGGAAGCGCGCAGGGAAGAGGTGGTCTTGAAGGGCTTCGTCACGATGTCTCCAGGAGAAAGAGGTTGGCGGCGCGGTTGCTGCGTGCCGCTGTCATCGTAGGAGCCGTGGCTGTCATTCGGCCTTCAGCGAAGTCGGGGTTATCACTGAGGCTGCGGGGGCCCGCCGGGGGTGCCCTTGCCCGCATCCGAATCAGCGGCCGGCAGCCGTCCGCGCCGGGCCAGTCCCTCGCGCAGCAGGAACTCGACCTGCGCGTTCGCACTGCGAAGCTCCTGCGCGGCAAGGCGCTCGATCTCGGCCCACAGGGCCGGATCGATGCGCAGGGGATAGGCTTTCTTGCCGGGACTGGCCATCAGGTGGGTACGGATCGGAGGGCGCGGACGGTTCGCGCTTCAGGTGTAGAGCGTACCGGTGTTCACCACGGGCTGCGTCTCGCGGTCGGAGCACAGCACCACCAGCAGGTTCGACACCATCGAGGCCTTGCGCTCGTCGTC
>CAJYQC010000476.1 GCA_913776885.1 uncultured Variovorax sp. | reverse complement strand
CGACGTCGACTGCCAGCACGATCGCTTCGACTTCCTGGCCCTTCTTGTAGTTGCGAACGGCGGTTTCGCCGGCTTCGTTCCACGAGAGGTCGGACAGGTGAACCAGGCCGTCGATGCCGGCAGCCAGACCCACGAACACGCCGAAGTCGGTGATCGACTTGATCGGGCCCTTGACGCGGTCGCCGCGCTTGGTGTTCTGCGCGAATTCCTGCCACGGGTTGGCCTTGCACTGCTTCATGCCCAGGCTGATGCGGCGCTTGTCTTCGTCGATTTCCAGGACCATGACTTCGACTTCGTCGCCCAGCGAGACGATCTTGTTCGGAGCGATGTTCTTGTTGGTCCAGTCCATTTCGGAGACGTGCACCAGGCCTTCGATGCCGGGCTCGAGCTCGACGAACGCGCCGTAGTCGGCGATGTTCGTGACCTTGCCGAACAGGCGGGTGCCTTGCGGGTAGCGGCGCGAAACGCCCATCCACGGGTCGTCGCCCATCTGCTTCAGACCCAGCGACACGCGGTTCTTCTCGGTGTCGAACTTGAGGATCTTGGCGGTGATTTCCTGGCCGGCCTGAACGACTTCGCTCGGGTGGCGGACGCGGCGCCATGCCATGTCGGTGATGTGCAGCAGGCCGTCGATGCCGCCGAGGTCCACGAACGCACCGTATTCGGTGATGTTCTTGACCACGCCGCGCACCACTGCGCCTTCCTTCAGGGTTTCCATCAGCTTGGCGCGTTCTTCGCCCATGCTGGCCTCGACCACGGCGCGGCGCGACAGCACGACGTTGTTGCGCTTGCGGTCCAGCTTGATGACCTTGAATTCGAGGGTCTTGTTCTCGTAGGGGGTCAGGTCCTTGATCGGACGCGTGTCGATCAGCGAGCCCGGCAGGAACGCGCGGATGCCGTTGACCAGGACCGTGAGGCCGCCCTTGACCTTGCCGCTGGTGGTGCCGGTGACGAAGTCGCCAGATTCCAGCGCCTTCTCGAGGGCCAGCCACGAAGCCAGACGCTTGGCGGTGTCGCGCGAGAGGATGGTGTCGCCGTAGCCGTTTTCAACGCTGCCGATGGCAACGGAAACGAAGTCGCCGGCCTGCACTTCGAGTTCGCCCTTGTCGTTCTTGAACTCTTCGATCGGCACATACGCTTCGGACTTCAGGCCGGCGTTGACGACGACGTGGTTGTGTTCGACACGCACGACTTCGGCGGTGATGACCTCGCCCGTGCGCATTTCGGAACGCTTCAGGGACTCTTCGAACAGATCGGCAAAAGATTCAGACATTTAGTTTCCTTCCGTCAGGCAGGGTTGGCAGGCGCTATTGCGAAATTGCGTGCGGCTGCTGTGGGTCTGTAGACGGCGGTTGGGTGGGCGTGAGCCCGGTTGGTTGAACAACCAGCAGGCCGGTGCGCTGTCGCGCGGAAGGAGCCTGCTGGAGCGGTATGCGCCTACGGATATGCCGTCGGGCGCCAGCTTTTCAAGCGGACCTGGAAAGCTGTCACTTCAGGCCGGTCAAGCGTGCTTGAACGGCTGAATCTGCTGCCACCAGTCCAACACCGTGTCGATCGATTGCTCGATGGACAACTGCGAGTTGTCGAGGTGGCGGGCGTCCTGCGCCGGCTTCAGGGGGGCGACGCTGCGGGACGAATCCCTGGCGTCACGGGCCTCCAAGTCGGAGCGAAGACTGTCGAGTGTAGTCGAAATCCCCTTTGAAATCAACTGCTTATGGCGCCGTTCGGCGCGCTGCGCGGCGCTGGCGGTCAGGAAGACCTTGAGCGCGGCGTCGGGAAAGATCACCGTGCCCATGTCGCGGCCGTCGGCCACCAGGCCCGGCAGTTGGCGGAAGCGCTGCTGCAGGGCCAGAAGCGCCTCGCGCACGGCCGGCAGCGCGGAAACGCGGGAGGCGTCCATGCCGGCGGCTTCGGTGCGGATCTCTTCGCTCACGTCCTCGCCGTCGAGCAGCACCTTGCCTTCGGTGAACTGAAGGGGCAGAGCGGCTGCCAGGGCGGCGACTTCGGCCTCGTGTTCCAGGTCAGCGTTCAGGCCCGCGCGGCGCACGGCCAGGCCGGTCACGCGGTACAGCGAGCCCGAATCGAGGTAGTGGTAGCCCAGCAGGCGCGCGACTTCGGCCGCCAGCGTGCCCTTGCCGGAGGCGGTCGGGCCGTCGATGCAGATCACTGGCACCTCGGCGGCCTCGGCCACGGAGAAGAGCGTCTCGAAATAGTCGGGGAAGGTCTTGGCGACGCAGTGCGGATCGAGGATGCGCACCGGCACGCCCGCCGGATTGAACGCCGCCAGCGAGAAGCACATGGCCACCCGGTGGTCGTCGTAGGTGCGGATGCTCGCTGGGCGCCAGCCGGCCTGCGCCAGCGGGTGCACCCGGATGAAGTCGGGCCCAGCCTCGACCGTGGCGCCGAGCTTGCCCAGTTCGTTGGCCATGGCGTCGATGCGGTCGGTTTCCTTCACGCGCCAGCTCGCGATGTTGCGCAGCGTGGCGGGGCCGTCGGCATAGAGCGCCATCACGGCCAGCGTCATCGCGGCATCGGGGATGTGGTTGGCGTCGATGTCGATCGCCTTGAGCGGCCAGGTGCCCCGGCGGATCTCGAGCCAGTTGGGTCCGCTGTCGACCAGCGCGCCCATCTGGCGGGCGGCGTCGATGAAGCGGATGTCGCCCTGGATGGAGTCGGCGCCCACGCCTTCGATGCGGATGCCTTCCTTGCCGGCAACACCGGTGGCGATGGCGCCCAGCGCGATGAAATAGCTGGCGGAGGAGGCATCCGCCTCCACGTGGATCTCGCCCGGCGAGCCGTAGCGGCTGCCGGCCGGGATGGTGAAGCGCTCCCAGCCGTCGCGATGGACCTGGATGCCGAACCGCGCCAGCAGGTTCAGCGTGATCTCGATGTAAGGCTTTGAGATCAGTTCGCCCACCACCTCGATCACGATGTCGTTGGCCGCAGCCAGCGGCAGCCCCAGCAGCAGGGCGGTGAGGAACTGGCTCGACACGTCGCCGCGCACGCGAATCGGGGCGTCGAGCGCTAGCTCACCGTGCGGCACGGGATGGATGCGCAGCGGCGGATAGCCGGGGTTGCCGAGGTAGTCGATGCGGCAGCCGAGCTGCGTCAGCGCATCGACCAAGTCGCCGATGGGGCGCTCGTGCATGCGCGGCACGCCGCTGAGTTCGAACTCGCCGCCCAGCAGCGACAGCGCAGCCGTCAGCGGGCGCATCGCCGTGCCGGCGTTGCCGAGGAACAGCGGCAGCAGCGCCTCGCTGCGCTTCAGCTGCCCGCCCAGGCCGGTGACGCGCAGCGTGCTGCCCGCCTGTTCGATGCCGCAACCCAGGGCGCGCAGCGCGTCGAGCATCACGCGGGTGTCGTCGGAATCGAGCAGGTCGTGGATCGCCGTGGTGCCGCTGGCGAGTGCCGCGAGCAGCAGCACGCGGTTCGAAATGCTCTTGGAACCAGGCAGCCGGACAGTGCCGGCCGCGCCGGCGAGCGGCGGGAGGTCGAGGAAGGCCGTAGAGAACATCTCAGTTGTCCTGCTGCTGCGACGAGGTGTCGGTGGCCGGCTTCCAGGAAGCCCGCGTCTTGCTGGCGGCGGCGATCGACAGCTCCAGCCCCTGCAGGTCGTTCGCGGCCATCAGCGCCTCGAGGTCGTCCAGCGCCTTGCGGAAGGCGCGCGACTGCTCCAGCACATGCTCGCGGTTGGCCAGCAGCACGTCGCGCCACATGACCGGATCGCTCGCGGCGATGCGCGAGAAGTCGCGGAAGCCCGGACCCGCAAGGCTCAGGAAGCGCTCGCCCTGCGGCTGCGCGGCCAGGCCGTTGATGTACGCGAATGCCAGCAGGTGCGGCAGGTGGCTCACGGCGGCGAAGGCGCCGTCGTGCTCCTCGTGCGTCATCGTGACGACGTTGGCGCCGATGCCGCTCCAGACCTGGGTGGCCCGCTGCACGTTGGAGCGCAGTGTGGTCTTCACCGGGGTCAGCACGACCTGGCGGCCGGCGAAGAGAGATGCCTCGGCATGCTCGATGCCCGAGAGCTCCTTGCCCGCGATGGGGTGCGCCGGCACGAAATTCGCGAACTGCCGCTGCAGGCCGTTGCGCGCGGCCTCGATCACGTCGCCCTTGGTCGAGCCCACGTCCATCACCAGCGTTTCGCTGGAGATGCCGTGGCGGATCGCCTTGAAGGTCGCTTCGGAAGCCGCCACCGGCACCGCCAGCAGCACGATGTCGGCGCCCGACACCGCCAGCAGCGCCGAGGGCGCCGCCACGTCGATCACGCCGAGCTGGCGCGCCCGCTCGGTGGTGGAGGGCGACTTGCTGTAGCCCACCACGCGTTTCACCAGTTTCGCGCGCTTGAGTGCGAGCGCGAAGGAGCCGCCCATCAAGCCGCAGCCGATCAGTCCCAGTTGTTCGAACATGCTGTCTCTGTGTGTCCGCCTGCCGCTCAGGCCTTGACGGGGTAGGCGCCGAGCACCTTGTAGAAGGCGCAGAGGCCGCGCAGCTCCGCCAGCGCGGCAGCCACGTTGGGCTGCGAAGGATGGCCGTCGAGGTCGATGTAGAAGTAGTACTCCCACTGGCCGGTGCGCGCAGGGCGCGACTCGAAGCGCGTCATCGAGACGTTGTTGAGCTTCAGCGGCACCAGCAGGTCGTGCACCGCGCCCGGCCGGTTGGGCACCGAGACGATCAGGCTCGTGCAGTCGCGGCCCGAGGCCGGCGGCATGGCCAGCGTCTGCGGCAGGCAGATGACCGAGAAGCGGGTGCGGTTGTAAGAGTCGTCCTGGATCGCATGCGCCACGATGTGCAGGCCGAAGCGCGTGGAGGCGCGTTCGCCGGCCAGCGCGGCCCAGTTGGGGTTGGTGGCCGCGAGGCGCGCGCCCTCGGCGTTGCTCGACACGGCGCGCCGTTCGGCGTTGGGCAGGTGCTTGGACAGCCAGGTCTGGCACTGCGCCAGCGCCTGCGGATGGGCCAGCACCGCCTCGACGCCCTCGAGCGAATTGCTGGTGCGCAGCAGGTGATGGCGAATGAGCAGGCTGACTTCGCCGACGACGTGCGTCGGCGAGTGCAGGAACAGGTCGAGCGAGCGGGTGACCACGCCTTCGGTCGAGTTCTCGACACCGACCACGCCGTACTGCGCGCTGCCCGCGGCGGTCGCGTGGAACACCTCGTCGAAGCTGGCGCAGTAAATGAGGTCGGCGGCACCGCCGAAGTATTCGATGGCGGCCTGCTCGCAGAAGGTGCCTTCGGGGCCGAGCACGGCCACCCGCTGCGGCGATTCGAGCGCCAGGCAGGCCGACATGATCTCGCGCCAGATGGCTGCAACGTGGAGGTCCTTGAGCGGACCGCCATTGCTCTTCTGCATCTTGTCGATGACCTGCGCCACGCGGTCGGGGCGGAAGAACGGCGTGCCTTCGCGCTTCTTCACTTCGCCGACCAGTTCGGCCACGTGGGCGCGCTCGTTGAGCAGGCTCAGCAGGCGCTGGTCGAGCGAGTCGATCTGCACGCGCAGATCGGCCAGGCTTTCGGAATTGTCAGGAGAGGAGGAGGGCGGTGTGGGGGCGGAGGCGGTCATCGGTGCGAGCGTCTGGGCATGCGCCTAGGCATGCGATCGCTCGAATTCTCGCATGTAGGCCACCAGGGCCTGCACCCCCGCCAGCGGCATGGCGTTGTAAATGCTCGCTCGCATGCCCCCGACCGACTTGTGCCCCTTGAGCTGCAGCAGCCCTGCTTCGCGCGCACCGGCCAGGAAGGCCTCGTTGCGGCTTTCGTCGGCCAGGAAGAACGGCACGTTCATCCGCGAGCGGCAGCTCGGGTCGATGCGGTTGGCGTAGAAGTCGGAGCCGTCGATGAAGTCGTACAGCAGCTTCGCCTTGGCGATGTTGCGCTGCTCCATGGCAGCGACACCGGTGTGCTCGCCCTCGGTCTGCTCCAGCAGCCACTTGAACGTGAGCCCCGCCATGTAGATGCCCCAGGTCGGCGGGGTGTTGTACATGGACTGGTTGTCGGCCACGGTCTTGTAGTTGAAGGCGCTCGGGCAGATCTCCAGCGCATGGCCGATCAGGTCGTCACGGACGACCACGATGGTCAGCCCGGCGGGGCCGAGGTTCTTCTGGGCGCCGCCGAAGGCCAGGCCGACGCGGCTCCAGTCGACGCTGCGCGAGGCGACGTGCGAGGAGAAGTCGATGACCAGCGGCGCGCTGCTGCCGAGAGCGGCCAGATTAGGCAGTTGCTGGAATTCGATGCCGTTGATCGTTTCGTTCGAGCACAGGTGCACGTACGAGGCATCCTTGGAGAGCTGCCAGGTCGCGGGATCGGGCAGCTTCGTGTGCTGGTTGTCGGCATTGCTGGCAGCCACGCGCGCGTCGCAGTAGCGCTGGGCTTCCTTGTGCGACTTGGTGCTCCAGCTGCCGGTGATGACGAAGTCGGCAGTCTTGCCGCGCGACAGGTTCAGCGGAACGATGGCGTTCTCACCAAGCCCGCCGCCCTGCATGAACAGGATGTGGAAGTTCGAGGGAATCGCCAGCAGCGTGCGGAGGTCGGCTTCGGCCTGCGTGCAGATC
>CAJYQC010000475.1 GCA_913776885.1 uncultured Variovorax sp. | reverse complement strand
ATCACGTCGCCGACGATACGGGCCGACTTCTTGTACGGACGGTTCCAGTCGTTGTTGAGCTCATGCATCGCGTAGAGCACGCGGCGGTGCACCGGCTTGAGGCCGTCGCGGGCGTCGGGAAGCGCTCGGCCCACGATCACGCTCATGGCGTAATCGAGATAGCTGCTGCGCATTTCCTCTTCGAGACTGATGGGCAGGGTTTCTTTTGCGAAGGAGGTCATGAGCAAGGGACTGGCGGCAGGAAGGCCAAATTTTACGCTGTGAGGGGTGTCGCACCGCCGCAACACAAGGCGCCTATTCCGCCTCCGTCCTACGCTTCCGGGCCGTCCTGCGGGCTGTTTGCCAAAGACCCTATGGCACAATCGCCTCAACGTTTTGGGTGGTGGTCACTTAAAGCGTCCTTGATTCGCAGCGCGGCTGCGGCTTTTTCCCCAAGAGGAGAACCATGAAGAAACTGAATAAAGTGGCGATGATGTTTGCAGTCGCTGCGCTCGCCACTGCCGCCGGCGCGCAGACCCGTGTCACCGCTGCGGACGGCGGTCCTACGATCGACAACTGGCAAAACGGCACCGGCGAACTGGTTTGGAAGAACGGCACGAACGAACTGTGCTGGCGCGACGCCAACTGGACGCCTGCTACCGCTGCCGCTGGTTGCGACGGTGCTCTGGTTCCTGCGGCTCCGGTTGCCACGCCTGCTACCCCGACTCCCCCGGTCGCTCCGACCCCGCCGCAAGTCGCCGCTTCGAAGGTGACCTTCGCTGCTGACGCCTTCTTCGACTTCGACAAGTCGGTTCTGAAGCCCGAAGGCCGCGCCAAGCTGACCGACCTGGTCGAGAAGATCCGTGGCGTGAACCTGGAAGTCATCATCGCTGTCGGCCACACCGACTCGATCGGTACCGACGCCTACAACCAGCGTCTGTCGGTGCGTCGCGCCGAAGCCGTCAAGGCCTTCCTGGTCTCGAAGGGCATCGAACGCAACCGCGTCTACACCGAAGGCAAGGGCGAGAAGCAGCCTGTGGCTGACAACCGCACCAAGGAAGGTCGCGCCAAGAACCGTCGCGTGGAAATCGAAGTGGTCGGCACCCGCGCCAACTAATCGATCGATTCCATCGACAATGAAACCCCGCCTCGGCGGGGTTTTTTTATGGCTGCCGAATTCGTGATTGATCATGTAAAGGGTCTGCGGTGTTTAACGGACGTCGCCCCGTTTCATAATCACCTCATGACAGAAAACCTGAATGCGGATCCGGCCGAACTGGCCAAGTTTTCAGAACTCGCGCATCGCTGGTGGGATTTGGAAAGCGAATTTCGCCCGTTGCACGAAATCAACCCATTGCGGCTGGAATGGATTGACGGTATTGCGCCGATTTCTCAGCGCCGCGTGCTGGATATCGGCTGCGGCGGCGGAATCCTGGCGGATTCGATGGCCCGCAAAGGAGCCGACGTTCTGGGCATCGATCTGGCCGGAAAGGCACTCAAGGTCGCTCAACTGCATGCGCTGGAGGCGGGGACTCGGGGCGTGAAGTATCGAGAGATCAGCGCGGAGGCGCTGGCCGCCGAGCAGCCAGCCAGTTTCGATGTGGTGACCTGCATGGAGATGCTGGAGCACGTGCCGCAGCCGGCTTCGGTGATCCAGGCCTGCGCCGCGCTTGTGAAGCCGGGCGGGTGGGTGTTCTTCTCGACGATCAACCGCAGCCTCAAGTCGTTCATGCTGGCGATCGTGGGAGCGGAATACGTGCTCGGCATGCTCCCACGCGGAACCCATGAGTACGCGAAGCTGATCCGGCCCAGTGAACTGGCCGGTTACTGCCGGGCCGCCGGCCTGGATCTGCGGCATACGCGCGGCCTGGAGCACAACCCCCTCACCCGACGCTACTGGCTCAGCGACGACACCAGTGTCAATTACATGTTCGCCACGCAAAAGCCCGGGCCGCGCGAATGATGGGCCGGGAAACAAAGGCCGTGCTGTTCGACCTGGATGGCACCCTCATTGACAGCGCCCCCGACCTCGGCGCGGCGGCCGACAAGATGCGCACCGACCGGGGTCTCGACTCCTATCCGCTGGAGCGCTATCGGCCGATGGCCGGGGCGGGAGCGCGCGGCATGCTGGGCGTGGCATTCGGCATCACGCCCGAGTCGCCCGAGTTCCCGGGGCTTCGCGAAGAGTTCTTCGTAGCCTACGAGCGCCGCATGCTCCTCAACACGCAGGTGTTCGATGGCATCCAGGCGCTGATCGAGGCGCTGCGGGAGCGCGGGCTGCTGTGGGGCGTGGTCACCAACAAGTCGATGCGCTTCACCGATCCGCTGACACAAGCCATCCCGCTCTTCGCCACCGCCGCTGCGGTGGTGAGCGGCGACACCACGCCCTTCGCGAAACCGCATCCCGAGCCATTGCACGAGGCGGCACGTCGGCTGGGCGTGCCTTCGGAGGCCTGCATCTACGTCGGTGACGACGAGCGAGACATCATCGCCGGCCGCGCCGCGGGAATGCGCACAGTGGCTGCCACCTACGGCTACATGGGCTACCAGGCGGATTCGACGCTGTGGCAGGCCGATGCCTCCATATCTTCACCCCTCGAGCTCTTGAAGTTGCTCAATAGCGCCTAAAATACGTCCCCTTGGGGCTGCACTGGTTTCGACGTGGGTTCGGAGTCGCAGCGGGGCATGTCGAGCTGAATGCGCTCGTAAAACAGATTCAAACAAACTAACTGCAAACGACGAACGTTTCGCACTCGCTGCTTAATTGCCAGTGAGCCTTGCAACAGTTGGCCGATGGGCTGGGCAAGGGGGTCTGGAGCAATCCTGACCTCCCGGCTGCAAGGATAATTACATGGGCTGGCTTCGATCCGGGTACCTTGGGTCGGGGCGAGAAAATAGGGTGCTGGCGTCCGGTGTAGCGTGTGACTGCGCGACTCCGGAAGCGAGACTTAAAACAGATCACTAAACATGTAGAACTGCGCGATGAAGGCTTGCGGACGGGGGTTCAAATCCCCCCAGCTCCACCATCACAAACAACCGCCGCCAATGAAAGACCATTGGCGGCGGACCTCCCAAACGGTGCTGAACCGTCCCATATTGGCGGTGGGATCGCACGTGGCTCGCACGTAGATTCGCACGCAGGACGGACCGCAGCGGCGCCGCCGAGACAAAAAAAGCCGGGTAGAACCCGGCGTTCGGAAGGCGCGGTGCGTGACTCACGCGTCGCCGCCGCCGCCGGCGATCACCCGCAGCTTCGGGGCCTTGGGCTTCTGGTAGTCCTCGGCGATGAACTTCCCGTAGATCTGGAACACCATGGTCACGTCGGCGTGCCCGAGTTGCTGCGCCACGTACCAAGGGTTGGTGCCGGCTGTCAAGAGTGCGCTGGCGTAGGTGTGCCGCGCTTGGCGGTAGCGCACGCCGGCGCGCTCGCACAGCGGTTGCCACAAGGTCTTGCGCCGCTGGGCGTCGGTGATCCACGCCTTGCCTGTCCGCGGGTTGAGCCAGACGTGTTGGCCGCCGAAGCTGGTGGACAACACGCCGCCCGCGCTCACCCAGGGCGCGGCCGCCGCGTGAAGGCTCGTGAGCGCGACGAGGCACACGAGCAGGTTGAACGCAGGCACGCCGTCGAAGAACATGGCGGATGGCTTCCAGTGCTGGCGAAATCCGAAGATGCGCGCCATGAAGGTGGTCGCCACCATGTTGAAGAGGCAATTGACGACGAGAAGCGTCTGCGCCACCCGTTCCGGATGCGCATCAGCAGCC
>CAJYQC010000474.1 GCA_913776885.1 uncultured Variovorax sp. | reverse complement strand
CGGGGAAGCCGGCGACGGATCGGGCACGCTGGTGCACGGCTATTTTGTGGGAACGGCGGGCGGCGATTGCGCCCTGATCTACGCATCGCCCGCAAGCCGCACGCATGCCGAGGCGCTTGCCGCTGCGGCGCCGGGGCATCTGCGATGGCTTCTGTCGACGCAGGCGCCTTCGGAAGACGCCCTGCGCGAACTCTGGCCCGATGCCTCCGCCGCGGTGCCGGCGCCTGGAGAACAGATCCGCATCGGCGACGCCACGCTGCGCGTGCTGCCGGGCGATGGCGAAGCGCAATCGCGCCGGTTCCTGCTGGTCGAGGAAGGGACCCTGTTCACGGGCGCTTCCGATGCGCCCGCACCCGGCGAAGAGCAGGTTCGCTGGATCGCGCCGCGCCAAGGCTTCCTGCACAGCCGGCGCTGACCGCCGCGCAGCGCCCCATCGCGCCGCACGGCCGTGGCATGCATCGTGCAAGATCGGCACATCATGCTTCCCCTGTCTCACGACGCGCTGCGCCAGCGGCTGCGGTCCTTCGCATCGCGCGCGCAGCCCGTGCGCATTCTTCTCACCCTCGGCAGCCTCATGGCGGGCTGCGCCTGGACCGGCCACACCGATGCGGTGATTCCCCTCTTCCTCGGAGCCATCGCCAGCGCGCTGGCCGAAACCGACGACAGCTGGCGCGGCCGGCTGCGAGCGCAGCTGGTCACGCTCGTCTGCTTCGCGGCCATCGCCTTCGCGGTGGAGGCGGCCTTCGGCATGCCGCTGCTGTTCATCGCCGGGTTCGCGCTGGCGGCCTTCTGGCTGACCATGCTCGGCGCCGTGGAGGCGCGCTACAAGGCGATCGCGTATGCGACGCTGATCCTCGCGATGTACGCCACCCTCGGCATCGAGAACATGGGCATGCACGGCGTGCCGCATCGCGGGCGCGAGCCGCTGCTGCTGGTGGCGGGCGCGGCCTGGTACGGCGTGTTCTCGGTGCTGTGGTGCGCGGCCTTTCCGGCGCAGCCGGTGCAGGCGCGGCTGGTGGCGCTGTTCACGGTGCTGGGCAACTACGTGCGCTACAAGGCGTCGCTCTTCGAGCCGCTGCGTGGCATCGACATCGAGCGCAAGCGGCTCGCGCTGGCACAGCTGAACGCCGCGGTGGTGACCGAGCTCAACGCGGCCAAGGAGAGCATCTTCCGCCGCATCGGCGCGCGGGCGCCGACCGGCCGCATCTCGCGCTACCGGGGGCTCTACCTCATCGCGCAGGACGTGCACGAGCGCGCCAGTTCCTCGCACGACGACTACAACGCGCTGGCCGACGCCTTCTTCCACAGCGATCTGCTCTACCGCTGCCAGCGCGTGCTGGGCCTGCAGGGGCTGGCCTGCCAGCGCCTGGCCGATTCGATCGCGCGGCGCGAGCCCTTCGAGGTGGGAACGGAAACCGTGCAGGCGCTGGCGGACCTGCGCAGCGCCATCGAGCACGAACGCGCGCGGGCCGGCACGCCCGCACGGCTGGCGCTGCTGGCCTCGGTGGAGGCGCTGGCGCGCAATCTCGCGCTGCTCGACGGACAGCTCGCGGGGGCCAGCCAGCCCTCGGCGCGCGCGGGCCGTACCGAGATGGGCCTGTTCGACCGCTCGCCGCGCTCCTGGCGCGACGCCGTCGAGCGCGTGCGGCGCCAGCTCACGGTGCGATCGCCGCTCTTCCGGCATGCGCTGCGGCTGTCGATCGCGCTGGTGGCCGGTTATGGCGTGATGCAGCTCATCCACCCGGCGCAGGGCTACTGGATCCTGCTGACCACGCTGTTCGTCTGCCAGCAGACTTATGGCGACACCATCGCGCGCATGGGCCAGCGCATTGCCGGCACCGCCCTCGGCGTCGTGGCGGGCTGGGCGCTGCTGCAGCTTTTTCCGCAGCCGCTGGTGCAGTCGGTGCTCGCGGTGATCGCGGGGGTGCTGTTCTTCGCGACCCGCGCCACGCGCTACCTGCTGGCCACCGCCTCGATGACGCTGCTGGTGCTGATGTGCTTCAACCAGGTCGGCGACAGCGGCGTGCTGCTGGTGCCGCGCTTGGTCGACACGGCCATCGGCAGCGCGATCGCGGGGCTGGCGGTGCTGCTCGTGCTGCCGCATTGGCAGGCCCGCCGCATCAACGAACTGGCGGCGGCCGCCATGCGCGGCCATGCAGGCTACCTGCGGCAGATCGTCAGCCAGTACCGCACCGGCGCGCGCGACCACCTCGACTACCGGCTCGCGCGGCGCAACGACCACAACGCGGATGCGGCGCTGTCCACCGCGGTGTCGGACATGTTCCGCGAGCCGGGCTACGTACGGCCGCGCGCGGGAGTGGCGCTGCGCTTCCTGATCCGCTCGCACACGCTGCTGAGCTATCTGTCGGCTCTGGGAGCGCACAGGGCGGCGGTGCCCGATTCGGCCCAGATGGCAGTGCTGCATGCAGCGGCCGAAGGCGCGATCGCGGCGCTGGAGGGGCTGGCAGCCGAGTTGGAGAAGGGCGTCGTGGATGTAACAGCAAGCATCGCATCGGAAGCTGCCGCGCGCGCCGCGCTGGCGCAGGCGGCGGCCGACAGCGGCGAACGCGGCGATCCGCACGCGCGAACTTTCCATACCGAACTCGGTCTGATCTGGCTGCAGATAGACGCTTTGCGCACCCACGCGAGCGAATGGCTGCAGCCCGAAGGCGGCGAAAACACGACCGCGCCAGCCTGAGGGGCGAGTGAACATCCGTGCGATCAGGTCGGTTGAAAGCGCCGCCGCGGGCACCCTCCCGCGCGGCAGGTAAAATACCCCTACATGTCCCGCTGGTTTGCCGCTACCGTTCTTGCCATCATGTTGTCCTGCTACGGCTTCGCCGTGCTTGCGCACAACATGCTCGGTGCCGGCCATTCGCACAGCGAACCGCAGACAGCCCATGCCACGCAGACGCTTGCCGTCGACGTCGCCCTCGCGGACCTCTCCGCCTCCGCCCTCGACCTTTCCGGCGCCGCTGAAGCCCATAAGCTGGCAGGCGATGCCGACCAGGCCTCCGACGACACCCTCTCCCTCGACGAAGCCGGCTCCGAACACGCCGAACTGGTCGATGCACGCAACGGCGCGCCCGCGCTGCTGCGCTTCACTGAACAGCCGCCGAAACTCGGCCTGACCACCATCGTCGCGCCGTTCCTGGCGCGACCCAAGCGGCCACCCCGCGCCGCCATCGTCGCCTAGGCCCCAGGGCCTTCGCGACCGGGAGCCGCCACGGCTCCCTCCCCCATGCGATCCGGCACGGCCGCCATCCGGCGGCGCCCGCATCGCACAGCTGCCACCCGCTCTCTCCCATTCACGGACCTGTGCCCTTCCCGCGCGCCATCCATTGCGCGCACCAGGCACCGGTCCAGCTTCAAGGAAACAACAGGAAATGAACAACAGTCCTACCACCTACCACGACAGCATCGAGCTGCCGATCGCCTCGCCGCAGGAGCGCAACCGCGTCCTGCGCAACACCTACTGGCTGCTCGCGCTGTCGATGCTTCCCACCGTGCTCGGCGCCTGGATCGGCGTCTCCACAGGCTTCTCGCGCGCGATGTCGCCGGGCATCGGCCTGATGGTCTTCCTCGGCGGCGCCTTCGGCTTCATGTACGCCATCGAGAAGACCAAGGAGTCGGCCGCCGGCGTGCCGGTGCTGCTGGCCTTCACCTTCTTCATGGGCCTGATGCTGTCGCGCCTGGTCGGCACCGTGCTCGGCCTGGCGAACGGCGCCAGCCTGGTGATGACGGCCTTCGCCGGCACCGGCGCGATCTTCTTCGGCATGGCCACGCTGTCGTCGGTGATCAAGCGCGACCTGTCCGCCATGGGCAAGTGGCTCTTCATCGGCGCCATCCTGCTGCTGGTGGCGGGCATCGCCAACTTCTTCATCAAGTCGAGCGCGCTGATGATGACGCTGTCGGTGCTGGCCATCGGCATCTTCTCGGCCTTCATCCTGCACGACCTCAAGCGCGTGAAGGACGGCCTGGAGACCAACTACATCTCCGCCACGCTGGGTGTGTATCTCAGCATCTACAACGTCTTCCAGTCGCTGCTGGCCCTGCTGGGCATCGCCGGCGGCCGGGACGAGTGATCCCCAACGAAGGACGAGAAGAAAGGAACATCCCATGCGTCTCACCACCAAGGGCCGCTTCGCGGTCACCGCGATGATCGACATCGCCCTTCATGGGCGATCGGGCCCCGTCACGCTGGCCTCGATCAGCCTGCGCCAGCGCGTGTCGCTGTCGTACCTCGAGCTGCTGTTCGGCAAGCTGCGCCGCGCCAGCCTGGTCGAATCGACCCGCGGCCCCGGCGGCGGGTATTCGCTCAGCCGCAAGGCGACCGAGATCTCCGTGGCCGACATCGTCCTCTCGATCGAGGAACACGATGCCGAGACCACCCGCCGCCGCGACGCCGACGCGCCGGACGAAGCCGGCCGCTGCGAGATCGACGAGCTCTGGGCCACCGTGAACCTGCGCGCGGTCGAATTCCTGCGCTCGATCTCGCTGCAGAGCCTGGTCGACGAGCAGAAGGCCAAGGGCGTGCAGGCGGCAGTGCGCAGCGAAGTGCGGCGTACGCCCAGCGGCCAGCCCGCCACGCGCAAGCCCTTCGTCGTCGACGCGCCGAACTCGGTGTTCGCGCTGGGACGGCGACAGCAAAGCGCCAGCTAGCTCCAGAGCCAGCCTGCCAGCCCGGCCCATGCGGCAGGGCCTGCCGCCACGCATCGACGTGGCGGCGGGCTCTCGCTGCATGGGCTTTTTTGTTGCTGGCGCCTTCTGCGAGCCCGGCAGCTTCGACCAGATGGGCTCGGACCCGAGCCGCGAGCCGCCGTTCTTCTTCCAGAAGCCGGCGGATGCGATCCAGGTCGTGACGCCCGGCGTGGTGGCCGACCACCCCTACCCGACGCTCACCAAGAACTACCACTACGAAGTCGAGCTGGTGGTGGCGCTGGGCAAGGGCGGGCGCGACATCCCGGCGAGCGCCGCGCTCGACCACGTGTACGGCTACTCGCTGGGCCTGGACATGACGCGCCGCGACCTGCAGCGCGAGATGGGCGACCAGAAGAAGCCCTGGGAGATCGGCAAGAGCTTCGACCATTCGGCGCCCGTGGGGCCGATCCACCCGGTGGCGAAGGTTGGGCATTTCAGCGATGGCGCGATCTGGCTCAAGGTGAACGGGCAGACGAAGCAGAGCGCCACGCTCAGGCACATGATCTGGTCGGTGGCCGAGCAGATCAGCCGGCTGTCGCAGGCCTTCGAGCTGAAGCCCGGCGACATCATCTACTCGGGCACGCCCGAGAACGTCGGGCCGGTGGTGCGCGGCGACCTGATCCAGATCCACGTCGACCGGCTGCCGGAGCTGTCGGCGCGGATCGTCTGAGAAAAAAAGGCCCGTCGATGCGTGGGCCGCACCGCCGCTTCAGGCGCCGGCGGCCGCCTCGCCGACCAGCACCCACAGCGCCTCCGCCACCGGCGCCATCTGCGCCTGCTGGCGATAAAGGCGGATGTCCACCGGCACGCGCCAGCCGCCCGCGCCGGCATCGGTGAGCGCGCCGCTGCGCAGGTCGTCGGCCACCAGGCTCATCGGCAGCCAAGCGAGGCCGCGGCCTTCGAGCGCCATGGTGCGCAGCAGCGCGGCATGGTGGGCGGTGAAGACGACGGACAGCGAAGCAGCGAAGTCCTTGCCGAACTCGATGTCCTGGATGGCGCGCATGATCCGGCCCAGGCCCGAGGCCTCGCTGTAGGCCAGCACGGCGGGCGACTTGCCCCCGCCCAGTGCATGCAGCGGAACACCGTCGGCAGCGGGCGTGCTCACCGGCACCAGCACGTCGTCGCTGAGCCGCCGCACGGGGTATTGCGCCTCGTCGAGCCGGCCCGGTGCATCGGCGTGGCCGTGGCACAGCACGAACTGCACGCGGCGCTGCAGCATCAGGTCTTCGCAGGCGTAGGAGCTGTCGGAGATGGTCTGGATCGGGCCCATGCTCAGCCGCGATTCGACGCTCGCCAGCCAGCGCGGAAAGAAGGTCAGCGAGAGCACGTGCGTGGCGGCGAAGCTCAGGCTGGCCGCGGCCAGGTCGTGCGCGGCGCGGGCCTTGATGCGCGCAGCCTCCAGGCCCGCGAGCACTTCCTGCAGCAGCGGCTGGAAGCGCTTGCCCGCGGCGGTGAGCGCAGTGGGATGCGCGCTGCGGTCGAACAGGTCGACGCCCACCCATTCCTCCAGCGATCGGATGTGGCGGCTGAAGGCGGGCTGTGCGATGGAGCGGGCCTGCGCGGCGCGCGAGAAGTTGCCGGTCTCGGCCAGGGCCAGGAAGTCTTCCAGCCATTCGAGGTCGAGCGGTCGGTTGCCGGGGCCCATGCGCTGCTCGGTCGGTCGGTTGAATAGTTGTATGCGATTCGAGTATTGGACGGTGTGCGCCCCGCCGGCAAAAGATGCACCCATTCCTGCACCCTGAACCAAACGGAGACACTGCATGCCTTCCATCGCGAATTATCGCGGGATCATTCCCGCCATTTCCTGCCCCTTCACCAGCGACCACCGCATCGACGAACCCGCGCTGCGCAAGCTGGCCTCATGGCTGGCGGGCCATGACGGCGTGGTGGCGGTCATGACCAACGGCCATACCGGCGAGGTGTTCTCGCTCACGCCCTCGGAGCGCGCCGAAGTCACGCGCATCGTTGCCGACGAACTGCGCGGCCGCACGCCGGTGATCTCGTCGATCGTCTGCGAGGGCCTGGCCGAAGCCGCCGAGCATGCCCGCGCCGCGCAGGCCGCCGGCGCGGTGGCGCTGGACGTGATGCCGCCGCACCACTGGCTGCGCTTCGGCTTCACGCCCGGCCACGCGCTGCAGTACTTCGAGGCCATCCACCGCGCCGCGCCCGAGCTGGACCTGGTCTGCCACGTGTACCCGGCCTGGACGCGCGCCTCGTACTCGTCGCAGCTGCTGGCCGAACTGGCGCGGCTGCCCTATCTGCAGGCCTTCAAGGTGGGCCAGCGCGACATGAACAAGTACGCCCGCGACATCCAGGCGATCCGCGAGGCCAATGCCTCCAAGGCCATCCTGACCTGCCACGACGAATACCTGCTCGCCTCGATGGTGCAGGGCGTGGACGGCGCGCTGGTCGGCTTCGCGACCTTCATCCCGCAACTGATCATCGACCTGTGGAACGCGGTGAAGGCCGGCGACCTGAAGAAGGCGATGGCGGTGCAGGCGCTCATCACGCCGCTGAAGGACGCGGTGTACGGCGGCGGCGAGCCCACCGGCGAGGCCCATGCGCGCATGAAGGGCGGCATGTACCTGGCCGGCGTGCTGGAGAACGCCACCGTGCGCCCGCCCACCGAGGCGCCGAACGCGCGCGAGATGGACGCGCTGCGCGCCGCCGTCGAACAGGCCGGACTGTCGAAGCGCTGAACGCCAAGGGCCACTGCGCCCCTCGATGAAAAGAACACCAGGAGACAAAAGACATGCAACGCAAGTACTTCCTGCGCGCCACGCTGGCCGCGCTCGCACTGGCCGCCGTATCGACCGCCGGCCTCGCCCAGACCTGGCCCGCCCGCCCGGTGCGCATGGTGATCCCCTTCCCGCCCGGCGGCACGCTCGACACCATTGGCCGCCTGCTGGCGCAGAAGCTCGGCGAGCAGACGGGCCAGACCTTCATCGTGGAGAACCGCCCCGGCGGCAACGGCGTGATCGGTGCCGACGTGGTGTCGAAGGCGCCGGCCGACGGCTACACGCTCCTTTTCAACGCATCGACCTTCACCACCGCGCCGATGACGATGAAGTCGGTGCCCTACGACGTGGTCAAGGACTTCACGCCCGTGGCGCTGGTCGCGAAGGCGCCGCTGTCGGTGGCGGTCAACAAGAACCTGCCGGTGAACGACGTGAAGTCGCTCATCGCCTACGCCAAGGCCCACCCTGGCAAGATGACCTTCGCGGTGGGCTCGATCGGCTCGGCCGGGCACCTGTCGACCGAGCTGCTCAAGCGCGCGGGCGGCGGGCTCGACTACCTGATCGTGCCGTACAAGGGCACGGCGCCTGCGTTCCAGGACCTGATCGGCGGGCAGATCGACGGCTTCATCGACCCGATCCTCGGCTCGCTGCAGTACCACAAGAGCGGCATGCTGAAGGTGATCGCCGTCACCTCGGCCACGCGCGCCACCAGCCTGCCGAACGTGCCCACGGTGGGCGAGAGCATCCCGGGCTACGAGTTCTACAGCTGGTACGGCCTGTGGGGCCCGGCTAAGCTGCCGGCCGCCATCACGCAGCGGCTGAACACCGAGGTCAACAAGGCGCTGGGCACCGACATGCGCGAGACGCTGAACGCGCAGGGCCTGCTGCTGACGCCGGGCAGCGTCGAGGACTTCGCGAAGTTCCAGGCCGAGGACATGGCGCGCTCGAAGAAGATCATCACCGAGGGCAACATCCATGTCGAATGAGCTCGCCACGGCGCCCCATGCGGTGGTGACGGGCAGCAGCGGCGGCATCGGCCGCGCCATCGCCTCGCATTTGCTGCAGTCGGGCTGGCGCGTGAGCGGGCTGGACCTGGCCGCGCCCACGCTGTCGTCCCACGCGAACTTCACGCACGTGGCCGTCGACCTCAGCGATGCCGGCGCCATCGCGCGCACGGCCGCGACGCTGCACGACGCCAGCGCGCTGGTGCACGCGGCCGGCGTGCTGCGCGTCGGGCCGCTGGGCGAACTCGATCACGCGGGCGGCGAGCTGATGTGGCGCCTGCACGTGGACGCTGCCACGCGCCTGGCCGACGCGCTCGTGCCCGCGATGGCGGCGCGCGGGCACGGCCGCGTGGTGTTCGTCGGCAGCCGCGTCGCGCAGGGGCTGCCCGGGCGCGGGCAGTACGCCGCCACCAAGGCCGCGCTGATCGCGCTCGCGCGAAGCTGGGCCGCGGAAGTCGCGGCGCGCGGCGTGACCGTGAACGTGGTGTCGCCCGGCGCGACGCAGACATCGATGCTGCAGGACCCGGCCCGCGCGGGCAGCGCGCCGCGCCTGCCGCCCATCGGCCGGCTGATCCAGCCCGAGGAGATCGCGGCGCTCACTGGCTTTCTTCTCTCGGCGCAGGCGGCCGCCATCACCGGGCAGGACATCCCGATCTGCGGCGGTTCGTCGCTGCATCTCTGACCCTCTTTCGCTTTCTCTCCCTCCACCCGGAACCCGACCATGAAAATCGTCAACATCCTCGAATCCACCCGCCCCATCAAGTCGGACATCCGCAACGCCTATA
>CAJYQC010000473.1 GCA_913776885.1 uncultured Variovorax sp. | reverse complement strand
GGTGACGGCGCGCGCGGTGCAGGGCCTGGGCGGCGCGGTGGTGTCGGCCGTGTCGCTCTCGCTCATCATGAATCTCTTCACCGAACCGGCCGACCGCGCCAAGGCGATGGGCGTGTACGGCTTCGTGTGCGCCGGCGGCGGCAGCATCGGCGTGCTGCTGGGCGGCCTGCTCACGAGCACGCTGAGCTGGCACTGGATCTTCCTGGTGAACCTGCCGATCGGCGTGGCGGTGTATGCGCTGTGCGTGGCGCTTCTGCACAGTGCGCGCGGCCATGCGCACGGCGAGAAGCTCGACGTGGCGGGCGCCATCACCGTGACGCTGTCGCTCATGCTCGCGGTGTACGGCGTGGTCAACGGCAACGAGGCCGGCTGGGGCTCCACGCAGACCCTGAGCCTGCTTGGCGCCGCGGTGGTGCTGCTGGCGATCTTCATCGCCATCGAAGCGCGCGTGCAGCATCCGCTGATGCCGCTGGGTCTCTTCAAGCTGCGCAGCGTGTCGGTGGCCAACGTGGTCGGCGTGCTGTGGGCGGCGGCCATGTTCGCGTGGTTCTTCATCTCGGCGCTCTACATGCAGCTGGTGCTGAACTACACGCCGATGCAGATCGGCCTGGCCTTCCTGCCGGCCAACATCATCATGGCGGTGTTCTCGCTGGGCCTCTCGGCAAAGATCGTGATGCGCTTCGGCATCCGCAAGCCGCTGGCCGCCGGGCTGTGGCTCGCGGCCATCGGGCTGGCGCTGTTCGCGCGCGCGCCGGTCAACGGCAGCTTCGTGCTCGACGTGCTGCCCGGCATGATGCTGCTGGGCCTGGGCGCGGGCATGGCCTTCAACCCTGTTCTGCTGGCCGCGATGAGCGAGGTGAGCCCCACCGACTCGGGCCTGGCCTCGGGCGTGGTCAACACCTCCTTCATGATGGGCGGCGCGCTTGGCCTGGCCGTGCTGGCCAGTGCGGCAGCAGCGCGTACTGCGTCGATGGAAGCGGCCGGCGCGCAGTTGCCGCTGGCGCTCACCGGCGGCTACAACCTCGCGTTCCTCGTCGGCGCCGTGTTCGCGGCGGTGGCGGGTCTACTCGGTGCCTTGCTGCTTCGCTCCGCCATGCCGGGGCAGACGCAGAACAACGAAGAAACAGCAGCACCCCACGAAACGGCGGCCTCGCAATGAGCGGCAACCTGCCATGCAACCGCCGGTCTTCTTTCTTCAACGGTTCCACAGACTCTTCAGGAGAACAAACATGGCTCGCTATGTAGACGGCTTCGTGCTCGCCATTCCCTCGGCCAACGTCGAGGCCTACCGCAAGCTCGCGCGCAAGGCCGGCAAGGTGTGGATGGAATACGGCGCGCTCGAATACGTGGAGTGCATCGCCGACGACGTGAAGCCCGGCAAGCTCACCTCGTTTCCGCAGAGCGTGAAGCAGAAGCCCGACGAGACCGTCGCCTTCTCGTGGATCGTCTACAAGTCGCGCAAGCACCGCGACACGGTCAACGCGAAGGTCATGGCCGACCCGCGCATCGCGGGCATGGACCCCAAGACCATGCCCTTCGACAGCAAGCGGATGATCTTCGGCGGCTTCAAAAGCATCGTCGAGTTCTGACCCTTTCGGGAACACCGCGGAACCGGCTTTGCCGGGCCGCAGGTGTTGCCCCCAGCAAGGGGGTTGGCGCAGCGACACGAAGTGCGCGAAGCCTGGGGGTTAGCCAATGAACCCGTCATAGACGAGCTTGAGCCCTGTCAGGAACATGCCCAGATACACGAAGCGATAGAACCACGTCGCATCGATGCGCCGCGCGATGCGGATGCCGACCCACACGCCGAACGGCGCGATCGGCATCAGCACCAGCGAGGTGGCGAGCGTGCGGAAGTCGAGCAGGCCGAGCCACGCGTAGGGAATCCACTTGCTGAGATTCACCACGAAGAAGAAGTAGGCCATGGTGGCCGTGAAGATCACCGGCGAGAGCCGCAGCGGAATGACGTAGGCGTTGATCGGCGGCCCGCCCGCGTGAGCAATGAAGCTGGTGAAGCCCGACACCGTCGTCAGCACCGCGCCCACGCCGCGCGAGGGCAGCGGGTCGTCGGGCTTGGGCGGAAACAGCAGCCGCTGCGCCAGGAAGAGCAGCGTGAACACGCCGACGATGCCCGCCACCGTGTGCGCCGAGAGCATGCGGAACAGCAGCGTGCCGATCACAGTGCCCAGCAGCCCGAACGGAATCAGGAACTTCAGAAGAGAACGGTCGAAGTCGCGCCGGAACGCCGCGAGGCCCAGTACGTCCATCAGCAGCAGCAGCGGCATCAGGATGGCCGCCGCCTGCGGCACGGTGACGGCCAGCGCCATCATCGGCACCGCGAGCGAGCCGAAGCCCGCGCCGAAGCCGCTCTTGCTGATGCCGAGAAGCAGCACGGCGGGAATGGCGACCGCGTAGAAGAACGGGTCGGTGATCAGGGGAAAAGCCATAGGGGGAGTGAAGCCGGACAAGCCCCGCCGTCGCGGCGGGCTTGCCGAGCGTAGCAGGACGGGCGGCACGGCGCTCGGAGCACCAGCTTGCAGC
>CAJYQC010000472.1 GCA_913776885.1 uncultured Variovorax sp. | reverse complement strand
CCTCGGAGGAAATGTCTACAGTCGATGCAACGCTTTCATCGAGGAGCATCGACTTGACCCGCGACACCCACACTTCCGCTTCGCCGCGCCTGCCCACGTACTTCATCTCGCACGGCGGCGGCCCCTGGCCCTGGATGAAGAAGGAAATGGGCCCGACCTACGACCGGCTCGAAGCCTCGCTGGCCGACATGCCGCGCCAGATCGGCCGCACGCCCGCCGCCATCCTCATGGTGTCGGCGCACTGGGAGGCGCCTGCCTTCACGGTGCAGGGCAACCCCAAGCCACCCATGATCTACGACTACGGCGGCTTCCCCGCCCACACCTACGAGGTGCACTACGACTCGCCGGGTTCGCCCGAACTGGCGCAGCGCGTGCAGTCGCTGATCGCCGCCGCCGGCCTGCCGGCGCAGATCGACCCGCAGCGCGGCTACGACCACGGCATGTTCTCGCCGATGGCCGCGATCTACCCCAAGGCCGACGTGCCCGTGGTGCAGCTCTCGCTGCGGCGCGGACTCGATCCGGCCGAGCATCTGGCGCTGGGCCGCGCCATTGCGCCCCTGCGGGACGAGAACGTGCTGATCATCGGCAGCGGCCTGAGCTACCACAATCTGCGCAACTTCGGCCCGCAGGCGCACGGCGTGTCGAAGGCCTTCGACGACTGGCTCGAAGCGGCGGTGGCGAAGAGCTCTGCCGGCGAGCGCAGCGCGCAGCTGCTCGACTGGGAGTCAGCCCCCGCGGCGCGCATGGCGCATCCGCGTGAGGAGCACCTGATTCCGCTGATGGTGGCCGTCGGCGCTGCCGAGGGAGAAGCCGGCGAGCGCGTGTATCACGAGGATGCCTTCATGGGCGGGCTCGTGGTGTCGAGCTTCCGGTTCGGCGGCTGATTCGTGGTTCAGTCGAGAGGGCCGGAGGCCCCGAGCGCCAGATAGCTGTCGTCGCTGTTGAGGCTGCAGTCGAGCGTGCTCGGCGCCACGTCGCGTTCGAGCACCTCGAACATGCTGTCGACGAAATCCATCAGGCCATCCGATGCGGCGATGGCTCCGTCGACGTTCCCGCTCGCCACAGCCTCGATCACTGCGATGTGCCCATCGATGGTGCCCTGCAGATCGACCTTCTCCGGCACATGCATGTGATAGATCCAACCAATGCGGCGGAAGATCGTGTGCAGCGGCCGCAGCGTGCCTTCCACGAAAGGCTCTTGCGCGGCCGCAAGGAAAAGCTGGTCGATCAGGCGGTCGGCCACGTTGAACTGCTCGATCGTCATGCTCGCGCCGTGCTCGACGAGCTGCCGCTTGATGTGCTGCATGCGGTTGCGCTCCGATGCGCCTGAGCGCTCGGTGGCGAGCCGGATGACGAAGCGCTCCATGTCGCGGCGCAGCCTCAGCAGCAGGCGGTCGCGTGTCAGGTCGATGGGGGCGATGCGAATGCCGTGCCGCGGAGTGATCTGCACCAGCGTGTCGGCCGCGAGGCGGTTGAGAGCCTGGTGCACCGGCGTGCGGCCGTAGCCGACCATGGCTTGCAGCTCGTGCGTGGCCAGGAAGCGGCCGGGCGCCAGCTTGCAGCAGATCAGAAGTTCCTCGATGCGCTCGTAAGCCTGGTCGGACTGATTGGCGGAGCTCTTGAGCAAGGTGGCCGGCGCGGAGGTATCGACGGAAACCAGCTTGGGCCTGGCAGGGGAACGGGTTGCCATGGAATTCCTTGTTTCGAGGCTGGAGCATATCTGATATGCAAGGGAAAGCACAGGTCAGGACAGCTAATCTCCAATGGCGCGGTGCACACGTCTCCTTCGAGTGATGGCAGGGTAATCACGAATAAATATCGTGAAATATCACGATATTCTTGCGCACCTTTCGTGAAGAACGCGCAGCCCGAGTGCTGCCTCCTGGAGACCTGCATGAAGAAACTCTTGAGCCTTCCCCGCCTTTCAGTCAGCGCTGTCGCGCTCGGGGCCGCAGCCGTGTTCGCGTGGGCAATACCCGGCGCTGCCCGCGCGCAGGCCAAGGAAACACTGAGCTTCGCGGCGGCGACCTTCGCGGAATCGGGGCGCGGCGACAAGCTCAAGCTGTGGGTCGACAAATTCAACAAGAGCCAGAGCGCCATCGAAGTGCAGCCGCTCGCGCTGCCTTTCTCGACGCTGGCCAAGACCGTGTTCACGCAGATGGGTGGCGGGGCGGGGCCCGACCTCATCCGCTTCGACCTGATCGACTACTACGCCGCCGCGCAGGCGCAGCGCATCGTGGCCATCGACGGCGACATCAAGTCCGGCGACTACAGGTTGACCGACCCCAACAAGTACCTCGTGATCGGCGGCAAGCGATACGGCGTGCCTTTCGAGATCAGCAACTACCAGCTGATCTACAACCCGCAGCTTCTGAAGAGCGGCAAGCCACCGGCCACGTTCGACGAGTTCCTGAGCGCCGCCAAGGCCGCCACCGGCGACAACGTGTTCGGATTTGCCTACCGCGCAACCATGGCCGAAAGCAGCGGCTTCTGGCAGGACCTGTGCAACTTCGTCTACGGCTTCGGCGGCCGCTGGAGCGACGACAAGGGCAACCTCACCATCAACAGCGCGAAGGTGGTGGAGGGCGTGGTCGCCTACAAGAAGATGTACGACCTGGGCGCCACGCCGAAGGGCGCCGACGCCGCCACCTACCGGCGCATGTTCTGGGAAAGGAAGCTGGCCATGGAGATCGACAACGGCGGCGTGGCCGGTATCTTCAACCAGCAGGCACCCGACCTGCCGCTCGGCGCGGCACCGTCGCCGTTCCCGACGCGCGCGCAGGGCCTGATCCTCGCGCCGCTCGCCATCAACGCCAACACCAAGCACAAGGCCGCTGCGATCACGTTCATGAAGTGGGTGATGCAGCCTGAGAACCAGAAGGACCTGCAGGCGATCCTCGGAGCGGCCAGCGTCGCGACCGTGGTCGAGCGCACACCCGAGGAGCTCAAGGCCAAGCCCTGGCTCAAGGTGTACGACGACCAGTCGCCGCACAGCGTGCCGCAGCTTGTGCAGGGCTTCGAGGCGCGCACGCCCGAGATCCAGCAGGTGATCCTTGAGCAGGTGCTGCGCGTGCTGCAGGGCGGTGCCGATCCGCAGAAGGCCATGGACGACGCCCAGCGCCTCGTCAGCGCCCGCGTCCTGCGCAAGTAAGCCGGCGCGAAAGCACCTGCAATGACCGCCAACAAGCAAGCCGCCTCGGGCGGCGTGGGGTGGGCACCCTACCTGTTCTGCGCGCCCGTCATGCTGTACCTGCTGGTCTTCCAGGCCTACCCGCTGTTGCAGGAGCTGTACCTGAGCTTCACGCAGACCTCGCTGCTGTCGCCGGGCCAGCACGAGTGGGTGGGCCTGCGCAACTACGCCGACCTGTTCGGCCAGGCC
This sequence comes from uncultured Variovorax sp., assembly GCA_913776885.1. Lineage (GTDB taxonomy): Bacteria > Pseudomonadota > Gammaproteobacteria > Burkholderiales > Burkholderiaceae_C > Variovorax. The sequence goes on along the minus strand of CAJYQC010000472.1, from coordinate 1,957 downwards.
GAGTTCAACCAGGTGCTGGTCATCACCGCGGTCTACACAGTGGCCTGCGTGGTGTGTTCGATCGGCATCGGCCTTGGCACGGCGCTGCTGCTGAACATGCCGTTTCGCGGACGCGGCATCGCGCGCTCGCTGATCACCATTCCATGGGCGGCCCCACCGGTAGCGGTCGCGTTGATCTTCATCTGGATGTTCAACGGCCAGTACGGCGTGCTGCAGCACGTCTTCAACTTTCTAGGCCTGTCGTCGGGCATGGAGGGCTGGCTCGACAACCCCTCGCGGGCCTTGCCCGCAGTGCTGCTCACCACCGTGTGGCAGATCTTTCCCTTCACGTCGGTGGTGATCCTGTCGGCGCTGCAGGGTGTGTCGAGCGATCTTTGCGAGGCGGCGGTCATCGAAGGCGCCGATCGGCTGAGCGTCTTCGGCGCGGTCGTGTGGCCGGCCATCCGGCCCACGGTGATGCTGCTGACGCTGTTCATCACGATCTGGTCGCTGCGCCGCTTCGACCTGATCTGGCTCATGACGCAGGGCGGCCCCATCGGCTCGACCAACACGCTGGTGATCGAGCTGTACCGCAGGGCCTTCACATACCGTGAACTGGGCGAGGCCGCAGCGGTCGGCATGGTCGGCCTGTCGCTGGCGCTCGTCATCACGGTGGTCTATTTCCGGTTGACGGTGCGCGCCGAGCGCGCGGCAGGGCACTGATGAAAACGACAACACTCGACTGGCGCCAGGCGCTGCTCATGATCGTGATCCTGGGCATGCTGGGTGTCACGGCCTTCCCTATCTACTGGATGCTGGTCACCTCGACCACATCGTCGGCCGACCTCTTCGCGACACCGCCGCACCTGCTGCCTGGCCTGGCGCAATGGCATGTGTTCCGCGACGTGTTCGGCAGCACCGATGTGGGCGTCTGGCTGGTCAACAGTGCCATCGTCGCGGTCGGCACCACGGTGCTGAGCCTGGCGCTCGCGGTGCTGCCTGCGTATGCGCTGTCGCGCTTCAGGTTTGCCGGCATTGCCATCGTCGGGCTCGCGCTCTTCGTCACGCAGATGCGTCCCGAGGCCATGCTGGTGGTGCCGCTGTACGCGATCTTCGGCCAGCTCTCGCTGCTCAACACGCTCACGGGCCTGATCCTGGTGAACACGGCCTTCACGGTGCCGGTGATCACCTGGATCCTGAAGGGCGCCATCGACGGCGTGCCGATCGACATCGAGGAAGCCGCCAGCATCGACGGCTGCTCGCGCCTGGGCACGGTGTTCATCGTCGTGATTCCGCTCATCGCGCCGACGCTGGCGGCCACCGCCGTGATCGCCTTCTTCCATGGCTGGAACGAGTACGTGTTCGCGCAGACCCTGGTCAGCGCGCCCGAGCTGCACACCGCCTCGGTGGGCCTTGCCGGCTTCGTCGGCGAGCTCAGCACGCCGCTGCATTCGGTGATGGCCATCGGGCTGATGTATACGCTGCCCGCCGTCTTCTTCTATCTCCTCGTGCAGCGCTATGTCGTTGCCGGCATGACCGCCGGCAGCGTCAAGGGCTGACGGAACGCAAAGGATCGCATCGTGTCATCCATCTCCCTGAAAAACGTCACCAAGACCTTCGGCGCGAAGACGGTGTTGGGCAACATCGACGTCGAGGTGCCCGCCGGTGAATTCCTGGTGCTTCTGGGGCCGTCGGGCTGCGGCAAGTCGACCCTGCTGCGCATGCTGGCAGGCTTGGAGACCGTGAGCGGCGGCGAGATCCACCTCGGTGCGCGTCGCGTCGACACGCTGCCGCCCAGCGCACGCGACATGGCTTTCGTGTTCCAGTCGTACGCGCTCTATCCGCACATGACGGTGCGGCGCAACATCACCTTCCCGCTGATCATGCGCAAGTTCCGCTGGTGGTTTCACATACCGCTGCTGGGGCACTTCGCCAAGCGCCGGATAGAGGCCTCGCCCGAGGTGCGCCAGCTGGTCGA
>CAJYQC010000471.1 GCA_913776885.1 uncultured Variovorax sp. | reverse complement strand
CCACGCCGGTCTCGATACCCATCTCCTCGCACATGAAGGCCAAGTCTTCCGTGCAGATGTTGCCCGCCGCGCCGGTGTGCCCCGCGAAAGGACAGCCGCCCAGGCCGGCACAGGCGCCGTCGAAGGTGTCGATGCCCATCTGCAGGCCCATGAGCGCATTGGCCATGGCGGTGCCGCGCGTGTCGTGCAGGTGCAGGCCCAGGCGCAGGTCGGGCCAGCGCTCGCGCACCGCGCCGACCACCGAGGCGATCGCGTTGGGCTGCGCCCATCCCACGGTGTCGGCCAGCCGCAGGATCGGCAGGCGCAGGCCGAATTCGGCCATCAGCTCGAGCATCTGCGCCACCCGCTCGACCACCGTGGCCGGCGCGATCGCGCCTTCGAGGTTGCAGCCGAAGGCCGTGGTGACGATGCCGCGCGTCACCGGCACGCCATGGTCCACGCAGAAGGCCAGCGTCTCGCGCTGTGATTCGCGCAGCGCGGCCAGGTCCTTGCCGTTGTTGCGCACCGAGAAAGCCTGCGATGCGCTGGTGCCGATGGTGCCTTCGATGTCGAGCTGCGTGCGCATCGCGCGCTGCATGCCGCGCAGGTTGAGCCACAGGCCCGTGTAGCGCACGCCCTCGCGCTTGCGGATCGCGTGCGCGACCGCCTCGGCGTCGGCCATGCCGGGCACCCGCTCGGGGTTGACGAAGGACACGCACTGCACCTCCTCGAGCCCGGTTTCGGCCAGCGCCTCGATGAAGCGCACCTTGTCGGCCGATGCGATCGGGCCGGGCTCGATCTGGAAGCCCTCGCGCGGGCCCTCTTCGTGCAGGTACACGCGGCGTGGCAGGTCAGACATGGGTGCTCCCCTCGTGCGGCACGGCGGGTGCGCCGAACTCCGCGTTGTGCTGGCCCAGCCGGGGCGCGACCGAGCGATGCGACGGCCGTTCGCCGTCGATCGTGAGCGGCAGCGCCGTCAGCCTGAAATCTTCGCCCGGCACCGCCTGCAGCATGCCCAGCGCCTCGACCTGCGGATGGGCGATGGCCTCCGGCAGCGAATGCACGGGGGCACAGGGCACACCCGCCCCCGCGAAGCGCGCGCTCCAGTCGTCGCGGGTGCGCGAGCGCAGCAGCGGTTCGATCTGCTCGAGCAGCGCCGCCTTGTGGCGCAGGCGCTGGCGGTTGGTGGCGAAGCGCTCGTCGGTCGTCCAGTCGTCGCGGCCCAGTTCGTGGGCGAACTTGGCGAACAGTCGGTCGTTGCCGCAGCACACAAGAAGCGGCGAATCGGCGGTGTCGAAGGCCTCGTAGGGCACGAACCCCGGGTGGCCCGAGCGGTGGCGGTCGGGCTGGCGGCCCTCGTTGGCATAGGCGTCGGACTTCTGGCCGGTCCAGACCAGCGCGGTCTCTAGCAGCGAGGCGCTCACCACGCCGCCCCTGCCTGTGACATGGCGCCGCTGCAGCAGCGCCAGCGCGCCGATGACCGCCCACATGCCGGTGCCCTGGTCGCACACCGAGGCGCCGGTGCGCATGGGCGGGTCGTCGGGCCCGCCGTTGATGCTCGACAGTCCGCTGAAGGCCTGGATCAGCGGCTCGTAGCCCGGCTGCATGGCGAGCGGCCCGGCGTGGCCGAACGCGGAGATGCCACAGTAGACGAGGCGCGGATGGCGCGCGCACAGCGACGGCCCGTCGATGCCCATCGACTCCGTGACGCCGGGGCGCAGGTTGTGGATGAGGATGTCGGCCTCGCCGGCGAGCCGCTCGAACGCCGCCATGCCGTCGGCGCTCTTGAGGTCGATGGCCACCGACTTCTTGCCGCGGTTGAACACGTGGAAGTTGAGCGCGTCGCCGTGCCGGAAGGCGGGCCCCATGTGGCGCGCGTCATCGCCGCCCTCGATGCGCTCCAGCTTGACCACGTCGGCGCCCAGGTCGGCGAGGATCGCGCCCGCGAAAGGGCCGGCCAGCACCTGTCCGAGTTCGAGCACCCGGATGCCTTCCAGAATTCGTTGTTGCATTCCTGTTGCGCGTCCCGGAGGGCGCGTTGTCTCCATTCAGTGGGTGCGAGTCTGGCGCCCGCCCATTGATCTTGGAAGACGAATATTTCTATATCTGTGATAACTTGGCCGGATCAATTGCCGAGCAGGAGACGCGCGCCGTGCGCACCGACATCACGCTGCAGCAGCTGGAAGCCTTCGTCGAAGTGGCGAAGACTTCGAACTTCCGCGCCGCCGCGCAGGCGCTGCACGTTTCGCAGCCGGCGCTCAGCCGCACCATCCGCATCGTCGAAGATCTGGCCGGGGCGCGGCTGTTCGACCGAGACACCCGCCACGTGGAGCTCACGCCCGCAGGCCGCGAGCTGCTGCCGATCGCGCTGCGCATCCTGGAGAACTTCAACAGCTCGTTCAGCGAGCTGTCGCAGTTCCTCGAAGGCCGAAGCGGGCACCTGACCATCGCGGCGCTGCCGTCCATCGGCGTGGCGCTGCTGCCCGAGGCGATCGCCGAGTTCCGCCGCAGCCATCCGGACGTGGCGTTCTCGCTGGTGGAGGGGCCCGCAGAACTGGTGCGCGCCACGGTGGACGAGGGCCGTGCCGACTTCGGCATCAGCGTGCGCCCCGGGCCGCAGGAGCCGATGCTCTACCGACACCTCATCGACGACCCTTTCGTGCTGCTGTGCCGCCGCGACGATCCGCTGGCGTCGCGGGCCTCGGCGGCATGGTCGGTGTTCGCGACACGGCCCTTCATCGCCAGCGGATTCCGCAGCAGCATCCGCCCGATCACCGACGCGGCCTTCCTGCAGCGCGGGCTGCAGGTGGTGCCCGCGCTGGAGTACCCGAGCGTGGCCGCCGCAGGCGCGCTGGTCGCGGCGGGTCTTGGCATCACCGCACTGCCCCGGCTGTCGCTGCGGCTCGCGCACAACGACGACCTGGCCACGGTGCCGCTGCAGCGCCCGGTCATGTCGCGCCCCATCGGGCTGGTGACGCGGGCGGGCCGGTCGCCCTCGCCGGTGAGCCGGGCCTTCATGGACCTGCTGCTCAGCCGCGAAGCCGCGCGCTGAAGTGGCGCCTTCGCTGTGCGGCATGATCGCGGGATGGACATTCCCCAACCGCATCCCCTCGTCATCGTCAAGCTGGGAAGCACTTTCGAGGCCCTGCGCCAACAGCAGGGCGGCGACTTCGAACACTGGATCGCCGACCGGCTCGGCGCGCACGCGCTGCCGCTGCTGGTGATCGATCCGCGCCGCGGCGACGCCCTGCCCGACCCTGCCGATGTCGCTGGCGTGGTGGTCACCGGCTCGCATGCGATGGTGTCGCACCGCGAGCCCTGGAGCGAGGCCACCGCCGCCTGGCTCGCACAGCTGGTCGCGCGCGACACGCCGGTGCTGGGCATCTGCTACGGCCACCAGCTGCTCGCCCATGCGCTGGGCGGCGAAGCCGGCGACCATCCGCAGGGCGCCGAAGTCGGCACCGTGACCGTCACGCTCGAGCCAGCCGCCGCCGACGACGCGCTGCTGCAGGGCCT
>CAJYQC010000470.1 GCA_913776885.1 uncultured Variovorax sp. | reverse complement strand
CGACAAAGCCGGTTCCGCGGCGTTTCTCGAATGAACAGCCTGATCAGCCCGCCATTGCGGCGGCAGGATCGTCGGAGTCGAGCACGCTCTTCGCCCATGCCTCGAGCTTGCCGGTGTCCGCGCGCAGCACTTCCTGCTTGACCGCCAGGATGCGCGAGGGATGCATCGAGAAGCTGCGCAGGCCCAGTCCCAGCAGCAGGCGCGTGAAGGCCACGTCGCCCGCCATCTCGCCGCACACGGCGACGCCCTTGCCCTGGCGGCGGCACTCGGCGATGGTGTCGGCCACCAGGCGCAGCACCGCCGGGTGCGCCGGGTCGTAGAGATGCGCCACCGATTCGTCGGCCCGGTCGATCGCCAGCGTGTACTGGATCAGGTCGTTGGTGCCGATCGACAGGAAGTCGAAGTGCTTGAGGAAGATGCGCAGCGTGAGCGCAGCCGCGGGAATCTCGATCATGGCGCCGAGCTTCACGTGGCCGTACACCGCGCCGCGGTTGTCGAGCTCGGCACGTGCGAAGTCGATCAGCGAGAGCGTCTGCCTGATCTCGCTCGCGTGCGCGAGCATGGGAATGAGCAGGTGGATCTCGCCGTGCGCCGCCGCGCGCAGGATGGCGCGAAGCTGCGTGAGGAACATCGCCGGATCGGCCAGGCTCCAGCGGATGGCGCGCAGGCCCAGCGCCGGGTTCAGGTGCTCCTGCTTGTTGGCCGAGATGCTGTCCAGCGGCTTGTCGGCGCCCACGTCGATGGTGCGGATGGTGACCGGCATGCCCTGCATGCCCTCCACAGCGCGCCTGTAGGCCTGGTACTGCTCCTCCTCGTCGGGCAGGCGGGTCTGGCGGGTGCTGGTGTCGCGGCCCATGAAGAGGAATTCGCTGCGGAACAGGCCCACGCCCACCGCGCCGGCCTTGACGGCGCCCGCGGTGTCTTCCGGCATCTCGATGTTGGCGAGCAGCTCCACGCGCTGACCGTCGAGCGTGACGGCGGGCTTGTGGCGCAGCCGCGCGAGCCGGCCGCGCTCGAGGTCGCCCTGGCGCTGCTTGAAACCGTATTCGGCCAGGATGATGGGCGACGGGTCGACGATCACCACGCCGGCGTCGCCGTCGATGATGACCCAGTCGTCCTGCCGCACCAGCTGGCTCGCGGTGCGCGCGCCGACCACCGCCGGGATGTCCATGCTGCGCGCCACGATGGCGGTGTGCGAAGTGCGCCCGCCCACGTCGGTGACGAAGCCGGCGAACACGCTCTTCTTGAACTGCAGCATGTCGGCCGGCGAAAGATCGTGCGCGATCAGCACCAGCGGCACGTCGATGCCGTCGCCCGCGGTCGGGTCGTCATGGTCGTCGCTGTCGTCGACCGGCGTGGCGGCGCGCTTGCGCCGCGGCGGGCTCGGCGCCAGCACGGCGGCAGTGCCCTTCATGCGGTGCAGCAGCCGCTCGACCACCTGCTCGAGGTCGGCCTTGCGCTCGCGCAGGTACGGGTCCTCCATCTCGTCGAACTGACGCGCGATGATCTCCAGCTGCGTGGTCAGCGCCCACTCGGCGTTGTAGAGCCGCTCGCTGATCCAGTGCTTGACGCCGCCGCTGAGCGCCTCGTCCTGCAACAGCATCTGATGCACCTCGAGCAGCGCCGCGAGCTCGTGCGGCGCGTCGTTCGGTCCCATCTGCGCGACGTTGGCCTGAAGCTTCGCCAGTTCGTCGGCCACCGCGTTGCGCGCGGTGCGCACGCGGTCGATCTCGGTCTCGATCTCTTCGGGCTTGATGAAGTAGTGGGCGACGTCGATGCGGCTCGACACCACCAGCACGGCGCGCCCGATGGCAATGCCACGGGCGACGGGGAGGCCGTGGACTGCGAAGGTCATGCCTTCAGTCCCCCGCTGCGCCGAGGGCGCGATGCCCGCGCGGGTTCACGGGACGGCGTCGAACCGGCTTCGCCGGACGGCTGGCATCGCCCCCGGCGAGGCGGTGTGCGTTCACACGAAGTGAAAAAGCCCGGGGGTGAGCCATTTCATTCGCCTTCGCCGAACTTGTCGTCCATCAGCTGGACGATGGCGTTCATCGCTTCTTCCTCCTGTGGCCCGTTGGTCTCGAGCTCGACGGTGGAGCCCAGGCCGGCGGCCAGCATCATCACGCCCATGATGCTCTTCGCATTGATGCGGCGGTCGCCGCGGGAGAGCCACACCTCGCAGGGAAAGCTGCCTGCGAGCTTGGTCAGCTTGGCCGATGCGCGCGCATGCAGGCCCAGCTTATTGCTGATGGTCACGGATTTCTTGATCACTGTGCTTTCTCTTCGCCTGGTTCTGGGGGGCCGCCACCGCCACCTGCATCACGCCCGCGGTGCCGCCCGCGAGGGCGCGCTGCACCAGCGTCTCCAGGGGTTCGTGCCGGTAGGTGACGGCGCGCAGCAGCATCGGAAGGTTGACCCCCGCCACCAGCCGCGACCGGACGCCGTCCACCAGCTTCTGCGCGACGTTGCAGGGCGTGGCGCCGAACACGTCGGCGAGCACGAGCACCTGTGAACGCGGCGCGCGCAGCTGCTGCGCGAGCGTGATGCGCGCGGCCGCCAGAGTCTCCTCGGGCGACACGTTGGGCAGCACGTCAAGGGCGGCGATGGCCTGCTCGCAGTCCGGAAACACATGCAGCGCGCACTGCCGCATCGCGTGGGCGAACGGAGCGTGGGCGATGATGAGGATGCTGTTCATGCAAAAGGGAGGACGACACTTCGATTATGCGGGGGCGCCCGGTGGATGTAGATGTTCGGCATAACGCGCCAGCCCCCTGGTGCGGACAGCGGCGCGCGAAACCGGCAGGCCGGCGAAGCTATCAGAACCATAGCGGACGTGGCCGCAACTCACGGCAGCCTCAGGCCCTCGAAGAAGGTCTGGGCCGCTTCGGCGGAGGACGGCCGGCCCAGCACGGTGGCCTGGTAGAGCGCCACCGACCCATCCTTCTGCGACTGGGCGAACCACAGCACCTGCAGCGGCATAGCGGAAGCGGAAGCGCCCTGCGGCGGCGCAGCGATTTCGAGCCGAAGCGGCGCGGGCACCGCCGTGGCGCGCGGCAAGCTGGCCGAAGACTCCGTCGCCTGCGCCTCGCCCAGCTGGGCGCGCGTGGCGGTGCGCCAGGCACGCAGCCAGGCCTCGGCCTGCTCGGGGCTGCTGGCCGAGGCGTGAGCGATGGCGAAGGTCGCGCCGCCCGCCTCGCAGCCGGTCATGTCGACCTGCACCGATTCGGCTCCCAACGGCAGTGCGCGAGTCGCGCGGTCGACCTTGCAAGGCAGCATCGCCACCAGACCGGCGCCGGCAACCGGCACCTCGCGCCAGTTGAAGGCGGGGCTGCAGGCTGCGAGCAGCGCCACGGCGGCCAGCACGGCGAGCCGGGAGCGGGTAACGGCGGCGAAGGACGGCAGCAGCATGGGGCAGCGATTATCGAACCGCGCGCGGCAGGCGGGATGTCGCCAGCACGATCCGGCATGCGGAACTAAAATCGCGCCGCCCTTCTCTTGCACCAAGCCATGAAGAAATACCTCGCAGCCGCCGCCGTCGTCGTCGCATTGGCCACCGGCGTGGGGGTCTACCTCGGCTCCGGCGCCACCGCCGCTCCCGCCTCCACCTTCGTGCTGCTGGACGGCACGCACAAGAGCACGGCGGACCTGAAGGGCAAGGTCACCCTGGTCAACTTCTGGGCCACCAGCTGCGTGACCTGCGTGGGCGAGATGCCCAAGGTCATCGCCACCTACGACAAGTACAAGGCGCAGGGCTACGACACCCTTGCCGTGGCCATGAGCTACGACCCGCCGAGCTACGTCGTCAATTTCGCCGAAACGCGCAAGCTGCCGTTCAAGGTGGCGATCGACAACACCGGCAGCGTGGCGCAGGCCTGGGGCGACGTGAAGCTCACGCCGACCACCTACCTGGTCAACAAGCGCGGCGAGATCGTGAAGCGCTACGTGGGCGAACCCGACTTCGCCGAGCTGCACAAGCTCATCGAGAAACTCCTGGCCGAAGCCTAGACTGACTCTCCCCCCAAGCTGCGCGCAATCCGTGCCGCTTCGCCGCCCTTCCAGGGGCGATACCGGCGGCCCCGCGAGCCGGTTCCGCGGTCTCCCTGAATGAAAAGGGGCGCTCCCTGGAGCGCCCCTTTTGTTTTTCGCGATCCGCGGGTTACTGAGCGCGGAAGCTGTCGTGGCACGCCTTGCAGCTCGCCGCGGTGGGGCCGAACTGGGCCTTGAGCGCGTCGATGTTGCCGGCCTTGGCGGCGGTCGCCAGCTTGCCGGTCTCCTCGATCAGCTTCTGCTGGCGTTCCTTGAACTTGGCGTCTTCCTTCCAGACCTCGGACCTCGCTTTGCCGCCCTCCGTGCCAGGACCGAAAGCCGCCCAGGGCAGCTTCGCCATGTCGGCGACCACTTCGGCATTGGCCGCGGCAGCGGCTGCGTCGTAGGGCACGCGGCCGTTGGCCATGGCGCCGAGGCGGCCGAAGTGCTGGCTCATCACGAACAGCGCGCTCTGGCGGTACTTGATGGCGTCTTCGGGTTTGGCGAACTGGGCCGCAGCGGGAAGGGCCAGGGCCGAGCAGGCAGCTGCAACTGCCAGAGAAGCGAATCGGTTCATCGTTGATCCTCGTGTGGGGAAAAAACGCCATCGTGCGCGGCGCTGCGGGCGAGTGTAGGGGTGAGTCGTGCCGCACGCATAGCAACAACCCGAAGCGGCCTGGGGCCCGGACTTTGCTAATCTGCGCCTTCCCCAGCATCGCGCCCCCGCGCCTTCCTCGATGACCGACTCCTCCGTGGCCGCCTTGCGTGCGGCCCCCGGCCCTGCTGCCCGCACCAGGGTCTGGGACCTGCCGACGCGCCTCTTTCATTGGGCACTGGCCGTCGCCGTGATCGGCATGCTCTTCACCGGCCTGACAGGCGCCATGGAATGGCACTTCCGCATCGGCTATTTGGTCTTGGCGCTGCTGCTGTTCAGGCTGCTATGGGGCTTCGTGGGCGGGCGCTGGTCGCGTTTCGGGGCCTTCGTCTACGGGCCGTCTTCGTTGGCGGCCTACCTGCGCGGGCGGGCACATCCCGATCACCTGATCGGTCATACGCCGCTGGGCGCGCTTTCCGTGTTCGCAGTCCTGATCATCCTCGCGCTGCAGGTCGCCACCGGCCTCATGGCGGATGACGAAATCTCGGCGTCCGGGCCGCTCGCGCGCTTCGTCTCGAGCGAAATCGTGAGCAGGGCCACCGGCTGGCACAAGGCGCAGGGCAAGTGGATCGTGATCGTGCTCGCGAGCCTGCACGTGCTGGCGGTGATGTTCTACGTGCTCGTCAAGCGGCACAGCCTCGTGCGGCCAATGGTGACGGGCGACAAGCTGGTCGCACCCGCTGCGGACGGCCGGATGGCGCCCAGCCGCGACGATGCCGCTTCGCGCTGGCTGGCCCTGGTGCTGTTCGCGCTGTGCGCGGGCGCTGCCTGGTGGGTTTCGTCGTTGCGCGTATGAATATGAGCTTTTCCGTTTCACGCCCTCTGCCGCTCTCCGCCATGCCGGCGGTGGTGCTGCTCACGCCCGAAGAGCCGCACGAGATCGAGGCCACGCGCACGATCTTCCGCGACTATGCGGCTTCGCTGGGCATCGACCTCGATTTCCAGGATTTCGACGGTGAACTGGCGCAGCTGCCGGGTGAATACGCCGAGCCGCGCGGCACGCTGCTGCTTGCGCTGGTCGACCCGGCGAACGTCAAGGAAGAGGCCGGGTGCCAGGCGCCCACGCTCAGGCGCGCCGATGGCACGCTGGCCCATGTGGCGGGCTGCTGTGCGCTGCGTCCGCTGGACAACGCGGACTATGCGAACGCGGCGGAAATGAAGCGACTCTACGTGCGCCCAGGCTTCCGCGGCCTGGGGCTGGGCCGCCAGCTTGCCGAGGCAATTCTCGATGCCGCACGCAGCGCGGGCTACGGCTGCGTCCTGCTCGACACGCTCGACGACATGGAGTCGGCCCGGGCGCTCTACGAAGACCTGGGCTTCGTGGAGGTGCCGCCCTACTATCACAACCCCGTCGCCGGGGCTCACTATCTGAAGGTCGAGCTGTAGTTCGGCCCCTGAGGCCACGCACTGCGCATCGCCTCGCCGCACCGGGAGCGCTGCCAATCCGGGCGGCCGTGCGCGGCGGCCTTCCCGAACAGGCACAGACTCAGCCGCGGGCCTGGGCCAGCAGCGTGTCGGCGTCGCTCACTTCGAACTTGCCGGGCGCCTCGACGTTTAGCGTCGCGACCTTGCCGTCCTTCACGAGCATCGAGTAGCGGTTGCTGCGCAGCCCCATACCGCGACCGGTCAGGTCGAGCGTAAGGCCGGTTGCCTTCGCGAAATCGGCGCTGCCATCGGCCAGCATGCGCACCTTGGTACCGGTCTTCTGGTCGCGCGCCCAGGCGCCCATCACGAAGGCGTCGTTCACGCTCACGCACCAGATCTCGTCCACGCCGGCGGCCTTGAAGTCGTCGAAGTGCTGCACGTAGCCGGGCACGTGCTTGGCCGAGCAGGTGGGAGTGAAGGCGCCGGGCAGCGCGAACAGCGCGATGGTCTTGCCGGAAGAAGCCTTGGTCACGTCCACGGGGTTCGGGCCGATGCTGCAGCCTTCGCCCTCGACTTCGGAGTATTCCTGCAGGGTGGCCGAGGGAAGGGTGTCGCCGACTTTGATCATCGAATGTGCTCCTGAAAAAGAAAAACGGCCCACATTGTGGGCCGTTTCCGGATCGGATGCCCCTGGGGGCTCCAATGATTGATCAGACCAGGACGGCCTTCTCGACCAGACGGGTCACAACCCAGTTCTTGGTCTTCGAGATCGGGCGGCTTTCCGTGATCTCGATGGTGTCGCCCAGCTTGTACTCGCCCTTTTCGTCGTGGGCGTGGTACTTGCTCGTCTTGGCCACGATCTTGCCGTAGAGCTCGTGCTTCACACGGCGCTCGACCAGCACGGTCACGGTCTTGGCACGCTTGTCGCTGACCACCTTGCCGATCAAGGTGCGCTTGAGGGATTTTTTAGCTTCCGTCATGTTCACTCCTTACTTGGCGGCTTGGGCTTCTTGCTGCTTCTGAGCAAGAATGGTCTTGGCGCGCGCGATGTCGCGGCGGGTCACGCGCAGCGTCGAGGTGTTCGACAGCTGTTGCGTGGCCTTCTGCATGCGCAGGCCGAAGTGGGCCTTCTGCAGATCCTTGATTTCGGCTTGCAGGCCTGCGACGTCCTTCGTGCGCAGGGTTGCGGCCTTCGTCACCTTGGCGGCAGCCGCGGTGTTCTTCTTACGTGTTGCCATGGATGTTCTCCTCTCAGGCGCCGAGCTGGCGAGCGACGAACGTCGTGCGCAGCGGCAGCTTGGCGGCGGCCAGGCGGAACGCTTCGCGGGCGAGCTGTTCGGGAACACCGACGATCTCGAACACGATCTTGCCGGGCTGGATTTCGGCGACGTAGTACTCGGGGTTGCCCTTACCGTTACCCATCCGCACTTCGGCGGGCTTGGTCGAGATCGGCTTGTCGGGGAACACGCGGATCCAGATACGGCCACCGCGCTTCACGTGACGCGAAATCGCGCGACGAGCGGCTTCGATCTGGCGCGCCGTCAGGCGGCCGCGGTCGGTGCATTTGAGACCGAAGTCACCGAACGCAACCGAGTTACCCGTGGTTGCGATGCCGGTGTTGCGGCCCTTTTGTTCCTTGCGGAACTTTCTGCGTGCAGGTTGCAGCATGTTTTGTTACTCCGTGAGGGCCCCAGGCACTTGCGTGCCCGGGAGCGACCGATTACTCGGCCTTGGCACCGTCCGCTGCTGCAGCGGGCGCGGCTTTGCGGACGCGCTTAACGGCGGGTTTCGAGTCTGCACCGGCACCGCCGGTTGCTTCTGCGGGCTTGTCGCTGCCATCGGCCGGGGCATTGTTGCCACCGATCGGGCCGCGGGCACCGGCGCGAGGGCCGGGGCCACGGCGGTCGCTGCCCGGACGGTCGCCACCAGGGCGGCCATCGCGGCGGGGACCACGCGGGCGACGTTCTTCTTCAGGACGCGGCGTCTCGACGGCGGGCAGATCGTTGCGACCCAGCGTGTCGCCCTTGTAGACCCAGACCTTCACGCCGATGACGCCATAGGTCGTCTTGGCTTCGGAGGTGCCGTAGTCGATGTCGGCGCGCAGGGTATGCAGCGGCACGCGGCCTTCGCGATACCACTCGGTACGAGCGATTTCGATGCCGTTCAGGCGGCCAGCCGACATGATCTTGATGCCCAGGGCACCCAGACGCATGGCGTTCTGCATGGCACGCTTCATGGCGCGGCGGAACATGATCCGCTTCTCGAGCTGCTGCGTGATGCTGTCGGCAATCAGCTGCGCATCGATTTCGGGCTTGCGCACTTCCTCGATGTTGACCGCAACCGGCACGCCGAGTTGCTTGCCCAGTTCGCGCTTGAGGTTCTCGATGTCTTCGCCCTTCTTGCCGATCACGACGCCCGGACGAGCCGAGAAGATCGTGATGCGTGCGTTCTTGGCGGGACGCTCGATCATGACGCGCGAGACCGAAGCGTTCTTCAGCTTCTTCTTCAGGTACTCGCGAACCTTGATGTCTTCGGCCAGCATGCCCGCGAAATCGCGGTCGCTTGCGTACCAGCGGCTGGACCAATTACGGGTAACCGCCAGGCGGAAGCCGGTTGGGTGGATTTTCTGTCCCATATTTCTTCCAGGCTTAGTTGCCAACCGTCACGTACACATGGCACGTGGGCTTGCTGATGCGATTGCCGCGACCCTTGGCGCGCGCCGTGAAGCGCTTGAGCGTGGCGCCCTGCTCGACGTAGATGGTCTTGACCTTCAGTTCGTCGATGTCGGCACCGTCGTTGTGCTCGGCGTTGGCGATGGCCGACTCGAGCACCTTCT
>CAJYQC010000469.1 GCA_913776885.1 uncultured Variovorax sp. | reverse complement strand
GCATGCCCAGATCGTCCTTGCGCGCGAGCAGCTCGGTGCCGATGCGGTCGAGCACGTCGGCGCGCCGCTGCGGCGTGCTGTGGCTCCAGTGGGGAAAGGCCTCGGTGGCGGCGCGAATGGCCGCCTCCGCCTGGCGGCGATCGGCACGTGCGTACTCGGCCACCACCTCGCTGGTGTCCGAGGGATTGGCGCTCACACCGGTGGTCGCGCTGGTTTCCCAGCGGCCGTTGATGTACTGCCGCACGTTCTGATGAAGCTCGCCGTGGATCACCGCAGGCTCGGACCTTGTCTCTTTTGTTGTTGGAGTGGCCGAAGTCTAGGAACAGATTTGATATCGATCCAATCGTTTTTTGAGCAAAATAGATATCGATCGCCGGATTCTGGAAAACCCGATCAGTCCTTTGTTTGAACAAGAGCTTCGGAGACATGACCAACTACAACCACTGGTTCATCCGCGCCCGCCTCAAGACCCGCCAGCTGCTGCTGCTCGTAGCGCTGTCGGAAGAGGGCAACATCCATCGCGCGGCGCAGGTGCTCAACATGACGCAGCCCGCGGCCTCCAAGCTGCTGAAAGACCTGGAGGACGTGCTGGAGGTGCCGCTGTTCGAACGCCTGCCGCGCGGCATGCGCCCGACCTGGTACGGCGAGACCATGATCCGCCACGCCCGCGTGGCCCTCGCGAGCCTGAACCAGGCGCATGACGAGCTCACCGCGCTCAAGGCCGGACGCTTCGGCCAGGTGAGCGTGGGCGCGATCACCGCGCCTGGCCTCACGCTGATGCCGCCGGCCGTGGCGATGGTGAAGCGCGAGCACCCCGACCTGCGCGTCTCGCTGGAGATCGAGACCAGCCCGGTGCTGATCGAGCGGCTGGAGCAGGGCAAGCTCGACATCCTGGTGGCGCGCCTTTTCGCCGAGCACGACAAGTCGCAGCTGCGCTACGAGGCGCTCAGCGAGGAGCCCGTGTGCGCGCTGGTGCGCCCCGGCCATCCGCTGCTGGGCGTGAGCGGCCTCACGCTGCGCGACGTGGTGGGCGCCGGCTGGATCGTGCCGCCCGCAGGCAGCGTGCTGCGCCACCGCTTCGAGCTGATGTTCCAGGAGGAAGGCCTCGCCCCGCCCACCAACACCATCGAGAGCCCTGCCCTGCTCTTCATCACGCGCATGCTGCAGCAGAGCGACATGGTCGCGGTGCTCGCGACCGACGTGGCGCGCTACTACGCATCGCACGGCATCGTGTCGCTGCTGCCGCTGGACATGCCCTGCCACATGGACGCCTTCGGCATCATCACGCGCACAGACCGGCTGCTGTCACCGGCGGCGAAGGTGATGATGAAGGCGCTGAAGACGGCGAGCGTCAGCGTCTATGGGCGCAAGCTGGAGATGGAGATCGACTGATCTGCGCACGCAGGATCGGGCAGCCGGACGCAGAGGGCGCGAAAGTTGCGCAAAGGTCGCAGAAGAGGCCAAAAAATGGTTTCGGTCTCTTCTGCGACTTCTGCGTAGCTTTTGTATTTCTTCTGCGTTCGGCTGTTGGATTCAGGTCCAACCGGCGTCGACGGTGAACTCCTGCGCCGTGCACATCTTCGCGTCGTCCGATGCGAGGAACAGCACCATGCGGGCGATGTCTTCCGGCATCAGCTTGTCGGGCAGGCACTGGTTGCGCTTGAGCGATTGCTCGCCCTCCTCGTCGAGCCACAGCTTGACCTGCCGCTCGGTCATCACCCAGCCTGGCGAGACGGTGTTGATGCGGATGCGGTCGCGGCCCAGGTCGACCGCGAGGCCGCGCGTGAGGCCGTTCACCGACGACTTCGCGATCGCGTAGCAGGGGTAGCCCGAGCCCTTGGTCTGCCAGCCGGTGGAGCCGAGGTTGATCACCGAGCCGAAGCCCAGCCGCTTCATGCCCGGCACCACCGACTGGATCGCGAAGAGCGCGGGCCGCTCGTTGATGGCCATGCGGTTGTCGTAGTACTCGGGAGTGACCGATTCGAGCGAGTGGCGGTCGTCGCTCGCCACGTTGTTGACCAGCACCGCGAAGTCGCCAAGCTCGGCCGCCGCATCGGCGATGGCCTTCTGCAGCGCGGCGATGTCGCGCACGTCGCAGGCGCGCCACCACGGGGCTGCATGGCCGGCCTCCTCGATCTGCCGCGCGAGCGCCGCGCTGGCACTTTCGGCGATGTCGACGAAGGCCACGCGCGCGCCCTGTTGCGCGAACGCGGCGACGATGGCCGCGCCGATGCCGCTGCCTCCGCCGGTGACGAACACGGTGCGGCCCTTGAGGCTCGGATGAATGGAAAGCTGCGGCAAATTCAAGAAAAGTCTCCGGAATGGGCATCGAGAGCTATTGCAATACAGATATAGATCGATGCCGTGATTTTTGATTTCGGTTATCAATATGCCTTGATACCATCCGCCGCGTCAAGAAGACAGACACGAACAGGAAAGAAGACCAATGAGCAAAGAGACAAGCAGCCCCGTTCCCTCTCCTTCCGTCATCGGCCAGGCCGAATGCATCTGGCCCGCCCGCGCCAACCTCGGCGAAGGCACCATGTGGTCGCAGCGCGAGCAGGCGCTGTACTGGATCGACATCCTCACGCCGCGCCTCTTCCGCTACGACCCAGCCACCGGCGCGCAGCGCACCTGGCACTTCGACGAAGAGATCACCGCCATCGCCGAGCGCGCATCGGCCCCCGGCCTGTTCGTCACGCTGCGCCGCGGCTTCGCGCTCGTCGACACCACCACGCCCGGCGACGAGGCGAAGCCGCGCTACCTGCACCAGCCAGAGCCCGAGCGCACCGGCAACCGCTTCAACGACGGCAAGTGCGACGCGCGCGGCCGCTTCTGGGCCGGCAGCATGGACTTCGACTGCAAGGCCCCCACCGGCGCGCTCTACAGCTACGACGCCGACGGCCGCTGCGCGAAGCACGACGACGGCTTCGAGGTGACCAACGGCCCGACCTGGTCGGCCGACGGCCGCACCATGCACTTCAACAACACGGTGCGCAACAACCTCTACGCCTACGACTTCGACATGGAAGCAGGCACCGTGTCGAACCGCCGCGTGTGGCACCGCTTCCCCAGGCCCGACGGACTGCCCGACGGCATGACCACCGATGCCGCAGGCCGCCTGTGGATCGCGCACTGGGGCGGCTCCTGCGTCACCTGCCACGACCCGGTGAGCGCGGCCGAGCTGTGCCGCATCGCCATACCCGCGAGCCACGTCACCGACTGCGCCTTCGGCGACGCCGACCTGCGCACGCTCTACATCACGACCGCGCGCAACGGCCTCACGCCCGAGCAGGAAGCGGCCGAACCGCTGGCCGGCGGACTCTTCAGGGTGCGCATCGACAGCCCGGGCGTGCCGGCTGCGCTGTTCGCGGGCTGAGCAGCTTCCGGAAAGGCCGGGCCACGTCGAGGGGACAATCGAGGCATCCACCGGAAACCGCAACAACGACCATGCCCCGCCTCGACGACCCCCTCCACGATGCCGAAATCGGCTCCCGCGACAGCACGCTCGACACCACGCGCATCGACGACGTGCGCATCGGCGCGGTGCGGCCGCTCATCACGCCCGCGCTGCTGCAGGAGCGCGTGCCGGTGCGCGACAACACGCTGGCGCTGGTGGAGCGCAGCCGCGCGGAGATTGCCGACGTGCTGCACGACCGCGACGACCGGCTGGTGGTGGTGGTGGGCCCCTGCTCCATCCATGACCACGACCAGGCCATCGAGTACGCGCAGCGCCTGAAGAAGGTCGCCGATTCGCTGCAGGACGACCTGGTCATCGTGATGCGCGCCTACTTCGAGAAGCCGCGCACCACCGTCGGCTGGAAGGGCTACATCAACGACCCACACCTGGACGGCAGCTTCGCGATCAACGAAGGACTGGAGCGCGCGCGCCGTCTGCTGCTGGAGCTGACCACGCTGGGCCTGCCGACCGGCACCGAGTTCCTCGACCTGCTGAGCCCGCAGTTCATCGCCGACCTGATCGCCTGGGGCGCCATCGGCGCGCGCACCACCGAGAGCCAGAGCCACCGGCAGCTGGCCTCGGGCCTGAGCTGCCCGGTGGGCTTCAAGAACGGCACCGACGGCAGCGTGAAGGTCGCGGCCGACGCCATCCTCGCGGCCCGCGCGCCGCACGCCTTCATGGGCATGACGAAGATGGGCATGTCGGCGATCTTCGAGACCCGCGGCAACGACGACTGCCACGTGATCCTGCGCGGCGGCAAGGCGCCCAACTACTCGGCCGCCGACGTCGCCGCCAGCTGCGAGGCGCTGCTGGCCAACGGCCTGCGCCCGCAGGTGATGATCGACGTCTCGCACGGCAACAGCAGCAAGCAGCACCAGCGGCAGATCGTGGTGGCCGAGGACGTGGCGGCGCAGATCGCCGCTGGCGAGCGCCGCATCACCGGCGTGATGATCGAGAGCCACCTGGAAGAAGGACGCCAGGACCTCAAGCCCGGCGTGCCGCTGAAGCACGGCGTGTCGATCACCGATGCCTGCATCGGCTTTGCGCAGACGGTGCCGGTGCTCGAAGGGCTGGCGTCCGCGGTCAGGGCGCGGCGGCGCGCGTCGCCGAAGGCCTGACGGCGAGAGATCTGGAGCCTGGAGCGTGGGGGTGGTGGCGGTGTTCGATGCCGCGGGGCCTTGAACATGCCGGGTGAATGGTGACAGCGGCTGGCATCGAGGCGGTCCCTGAGCGGTTTTCCCTCCCCCCTCTTTCTTTGCCTCTACCAGCGCCGAACCGCTGTCGGGACGCAGTGTGCCCACGCGCGGTGAAGTCGAGGTGAAGTGCATGCGGGAGTTTCGTGAAACGATACCCGGCGTGCCGCTTCACGGCACCTCGCACCGGCTTTCAGGCGGAGACAGCGCCGCTCAGCCCGAACCGATGCTCCGTCGCGCTGTGGAAGCGCTCGCCGGGCCGCAGCACCGTCGACGGAAATTCCGGGCGGTTGGGCGAATCGGGAAAGTGCTGCGTCTCCAGGCACAGGCCGTCGCCCTGCCTGATGCTCGCGCCCGCGCTGCCCAACAGGCTGCCATCGAGGAAATTGCCCGAATAGAACTGCACGCCGGGCTCGCTGGTGTGCACCTCCATCACGCGGCCCGAGGCATCGTGCTCCAGCCGCGCCGCGAGCGCGAGGCCGTGCGCGGCATCCGTGCGATCGAGCACCCAGTTGTGGTCGTAGCCATGGGCGCGCACTAGCTGCTCGTGGCCTTCACGGATGCGCTCGCCGATGCGCGTCGCGGTGCGGAAGTCGAAGGGCGTGCCGGCCACGTCGGCAATACCGATCGGGATCAGCGTCTCGTCCACGGGGCAGTAGCGGCTGGCGGCCAGCATCAGCCGGTGGTCCATCACCGAGCCGCTGCCCGCGAGGTTGAAGTAGTCGTGGTGGCTCAGGTTCAGCGCCGTCGGGCCGTCGGCGATGGCGCTGTAGTCGATGCGCCAGGTGTTCGCGCTGGTGCTCAGCGTGTAGCGCAGCGTGACTCGCACTTCGCCCGGATAGCCCTCTTCGCCGTCCGCGCTGGTGTAGCGCAGCTCGATCGCGATGCCGTCGGCGCCGGCCTGCTGCGCCGAAAGCGGCTCGATCTCCCAGTAGCGCTTGCCGAAGCCCGTTGCGCCGCCATGAAGCGAGTTGGGACCATTGTTCAGCCCAAGCTGATACACCTTTCCATCGAGCGTGAAGCGCCCGCCCGCGATGCGGTTCGCGTAGCGCCCGACGATGGTTCCCAGGTGCGGGTGCGGCCCCAGGTAGTCGGCCAGCGAGGGCAGGCCCAGCACCACATTGCCGCTGCGCCCGTGCCGGTCGGGCACGCGCAGCGCGGTGACGATGCCGCCGACGTTGATGGCGCTCAGGCTCATCCCGAGGCCGTTGTCGAGCGTGTATTCGGTGACCACGCGGCCATCAGGCATGCGGCCGTACTCGCGCGATGCGATGCTGCTTTTCTGTTCTCTGTTGCTCATGTGTGCGGTGATCAGGGAAAG
>CAJYQC010000468.1 GCA_913776885.1 uncultured Variovorax sp. | reverse complement strand
CACACTCTTTCCCTACCCGACGCTCTTCCGATCTCACACGATCACCGACATCGACGCGCTCATGGCCAAGGTCGCTCAGGCGCGCAAGCAGCAGTGGTGCCTGGTGAACCAGGAACTCGAGGAGGGGCTGATCTCGGTGGCCGCGCCCGTCGTCGACAGGCAGGGCCGCATGGTGGCCGCGCTCAACATCAGCGGCCAGGCCAACCGCACCAGCGCCAAGGCGATGCAGGAGACCATGCTGCCGCCGCTGCGTGAAGCGGCGGACAGGGTCTCGCGGATGCTCTGATCCAAGGAGGGCGGGCGCTCTAAGGCCCAAGCGCCGCGCAGGGCATCAGCCCTCCGAGTGGATGCCCTTCATGATGATCACGCCGCCCAGGCGCGTGGTGTCGGCGCGCATGCGCTTGGCCAGCGTGTCGGGCGAGCCGGGCTGGGCCTGCCAGCCGGTCTTCAGCAGCGCCTGGCTCACGTCGGGCGAGCTGATGACCTCGACCAGCGCTGCATTGAGCCGGGCGACGGCCGCGGGCTTCATGCTCGCGGGCGCGGCCAGCGCGGTCCAGATCTCGAGGTCGGCGCCGCGCACGTCGGCGTCGCGGATGGTGGGCAGATCGCCTGCCAGCGGGCTGCGCTCGGGAGAGGTCACGCCGATCGCCTTGATCTTTCCCGACTTGATGTGCGGCAACGCGAGGCCCGGCGGCAGCAGCGCCAGCTGGATCTCGTTGGCCAGCAGGCCCGCAATCACCTGCGGATTGCCCGTGTAGGGCTTGTGCTGCGCGGTGATGGCGGCGCGGCTCTTGATGAGTTCCATGCCTAGGTGGCCCACGGTGCCCACGCCAGGCGTGCCGTACTTGGCGCCGCTGCCGAGGTTGCGCACCCACGGCAACTGCTCGGCCGAGGTCTTGCCCGTGGCGCTGCCCGAGACGGCCAGCACCAGCGGTGCGGTGCCGATCAGGCCGACCGGCGCGAAGTCTTTCTCGGGGTCGAAGGGCAGCGACGGATTGAGCAGCTTCGCGATCGTCAGGTTGCCGTTGATCAGCGCGCCGATGGTGTGGTCGTCGGTGGCCTTCGCCACCTGGTCGGCCACCGTGTTGCCGCTGGCGCCGGGCTTGTTCTCGACGACCACCGGCTGGCGCAGGATCTTCGACAGGGGTTCGGCAATGGCGCGGGCCGCAAGGTCGGGCGATGCGCCCGCGGGGAAGCCGACGAGGATGTGGACGGGCTTGGTCGGCCACGCGGCGTCGCCGGTGCTGCTGCGTTGCTGGGCCCACGAAGTCTTCGCAAGCAGCGAAGCGGCAATGGCTGCCGCGCCGCCCTCGAGCAGGCGGCGTTTTGTGATCGTCAAGATGACTCCAGGAGAGTGAAGAAGAACTGGAAAGCGATTACACGATGTTTACAACACGTTACATGACGACGGTGCATTTCGCAAGTCCGAAGTGGCTTCCAGTCAGGTCGTCCATGCGAAGCCGCGACGGCGAGATGTCGCTTCGATCGGCTTTTTCCGGCCGGGCCGTCGAGCCCCGATGTTGCCCCGGGCCGCGCAGGTGGCGCGCCGTTGCGCCCGGGCCCAAAAGGGCCGACGGGGCTGTCATCGCTGTATCGGGCGGTTACCCGCCCCACTTACAATCCCTGCCGCATCACCCACCCCTAACGAGGTCTTGTTCGCAATGCCCAAGAGCCCCAGGCCACGCGCCCGTTTCTGCTTCTCCCCCACCGTGCGCGCCCTGCTCCTGGCGGCCGTCACCTGTGGCGCGGCCGTTCCGGCGCTGGCCGCCATCGAGCACGAGGAAGTCGACAAGCTCATGCAGGCCGGCAAGCTCGACGAAGCCATGGCGAAGGCGGAGGCCTACCTGAAGGACAAGCCGCGCGATCCGCAGATGCGCTTTCTCAAGGGCGTGATCCAGCTCGACACCGGCAAGCGCAACGAGGCCATCGCCGCCTTCACGCAGCTCACGCTCGACGCGCCCGAGCTGCCCGAGCCCTACAACAACCTCGCCGTGATCTACGCGAGCCAGAACCAGTTCGACAAGGCCCGCGCCGCGCTCGAGAGCGCGATCCGCACAAACCCCAGCTACGCCACCGCCCAGGAGAACCTCGGCGACGTGTACGCGCGGCTCGCGAGCCAGGCCTACAGCAAGGCGCTGCAGCTCGACCAGAACAACACCGCCGTGCAGCCCAAGCTCGCGGTGATCCGCACGCTCTTCACACCCACGCCGCCCGGCGGCAAGCCGACCGCGCTGATCGCTGCCGCACCAGCCCCCGTGCCCGTGCCGGTACCTGCCGCCAAGGCAGCGCCCGCACCGGTTGCGGCGCCCACGCCTGCCGTCCCACCGCCGCCGGCCAAGGTCGCGGCAGCTCCCGCACCCGTGGCCGCGGCGCCAAAGGCACCCGAAGCAGCACCGGCTCCGGCGCCCGCCCCCGCACCTGCGGCGGCCAGCAACGCCGCCGCCCATGCCGAAGTCGAATCGGCCGTGCGCGCATGGGCCTCGGCCTGGGCCAGCCAGGACATGGACCGCTACCTCGCCGCCTATGGCTCCGACTTCACTCCCGCCGGCGGCCAGAGCCGCAAGAGCTGGGAAGAAGACCGCCGCGCGCGCATCGTCGGCAAGTCGAGCATCAGCGTGAACATCGAGAATCTCGCGATCAAGGTCGACGGCCAGAACGCGACGGCCAAGTTCCGCCAGATCTACCGCGCGGACAACCTCAACGTGTCGAGCCGCAAGACGCTGGAGATGCAGCGCTCGGGCAATCATTGGCACATTCGCAAGGAAAGCGTCGGCGGATAGTGGCAGACATCGTCCGGCAGGGCCGGCTCCAGGATCCCCCCTTCCGCCTGCGCGGCGGACAGCAATTGCTCGCGACGCTCGCCG
>CAJYQC010000467.1 GCA_913776885.1 uncultured Variovorax sp. | reverse complement strand
ACGACGGCTCGGTGCTGATGGATTCGACGCTCATCATCGACTACGCCCAGGCGCTCACTGGGCGCACCCTGCTGCCGACCGACCCGGCGCGGCGGCTGCGCGAGCTGCGCCTCACCGGGCTCGCGCTCGCGGCCTGCGAGAAGACGGTGCAGATCGGCTACGAGCGCAAGCTGCGCCCGGCCGAGAAGCTGCACCAGCCGTGGATGGACCGCGTGCGGGGCCAGCTCGCCGCTGCGTATTCGGCGCTCGAAGGCGAGCTCGCTGCCGAGCCGCTGCCGGCCAGTGAAGAGACGATGACGCAGGCTGGCGTCTCGACGGCCGTGGCCTGGGCGTTCACGCAGTTGCTGACGCCCGATGCGATTTCGCCGACCGACTTCCCGGTGCTGGCCGCGTACTCCGCGCAAGCCGAGAGGCTGCCGGTTTTCGTCGGCGCGCCGATGGTCTGAGCGGAATCAGTCGACGATCTTCGCGCCGCGCTCCGCCAGCAGGCTGCGCAGCACCGAGCGGTGGCAGCGCGATTCCTCCTCGCAGTAGCAGCCCACCGAGAGCGACGTGCCATGCGACAGCGCGGCCAGCAGGTCGAGGCTGCGGCTCGCATCGGGCTCGGCCATCTCGGCCTTGAACTTGCGCACGAAGGCATTCCACTGCGCGGGCGATTCCGCCTTCTGGGCTTCCTGCGCCTGCTTCATCGCCTCGACCGAGGGGGCGAGGTTGGGATACCACACGTCGTACCAATCCTGCGAGGCGAACTCGGTCTTCGGAACGCCGCGCGGCGGACGGCGCACGGTGCCGACGCGAAGGCCCTCGCCGGGAGCGCGCGGTGTGCCGAGGCGGACGATGCGGATGCTCATGCTGGTGTCCTTTTTCTCGACTGTCTGATTTGCTGTCTCAGGTGCCGACGATACCGCCGTCGCGCCGGCGTATGGCCAGCGTCGCCGAGCGCGGCCGGGCGCTGCCCGGCGCGGTGCCGTCGGGCCAAGCGCTGTTGTGCTTGGTGTCGCCGTCGTCGCGCGCCTCGCCCGGGTGCTGGATGTTCACGAACAGCGTGCGCCGATCGGGCGTGACCACGCAGCCGGTGATCTCGCAGCCGTTGGGCCCGGTGAGGAAGCGCTTGATGCGGCCGGAGGCCGGGTCGGCGCACAGCATCTGGTTGTTGCCCAGCGAGGTGTAGGGCGGCTTGCCGATGACCTGGCCGCTGAGGTCGGTCTGGATCCACAGCAGGCCGCCGCGGTCGAAGTGCAGCCCGTCGGGCGCACCGAATGCGTCGGCGCCGGCCGAGGGATAGCGCGCGCCGCTGCCGGGCTGCGCGGGGTCGCCGGCGAGCGCGAAGTGGTCCCACGAGAAGCCGGTGGAGGCCGCATCGCCCGCGTCCTCGCGCCAGCGCAGGATGCCGCCGAAGAGGTTGTTGGCGCGCGGGTTGGCCGCATCGAGAGCGGGCTTGCCGGCGTCGCCGCGCTGGCTGTTGTTGGTGAGCGTGACGTAGACCTCGCCGCTTTGCGGGTGGATGGCGATCCATTCGGGGCGGTCCATCTTGGTGGCGCCGACATGGTCGCCTGCCAGCCGCGCGTGGATCAGCACCTGGGCCTGGTCGGCGAAGCCGTTGGCAGCGTCCAGGCCGTTGCACCCATGCGTGAGCTCCAGCCATTGGCCGCGCCCGCCCGCGTCGTAGCGCGCCGCATAGAGCGTGCCTTGGTCGAGCAGATTCCGGTTGGCGGCGCGCGCGTCGGTGTCGCTGCCGGGGCGCACCTTGTCGCGGCTGACGAACTTGTAGATGTATTCGAAGCGCGAGTCGTCGCCCATGTAGACCACGAGGCGGCCGTCCTTCGCGACGGTGCAGGTGGCGCTTTCCTGGCGCTTGCGGCCGAGCGCGGTGCGCTTGACGGGCGTGGCCGTGGGGTCGAACGGGTCGATCTCGACCACCCAGCCGAAGCGGTGCGGCTCGTTGGGGTGGCGGCTGAGGTCGAAGCGCTCGTCGAAGCGCCAGTACTCGACCCACTGCGAGCCGGCCACCGTGCCGTAGCGGCGCTGGGCCGGCGTGGCGTTGCCGGCCGCGTCCTTCGGGCCGCCGAAATAGCCGTGGAAGTTCTCCTCGCAGGTGAGGTAGGTGCCCCACGGGGTGACGCCCATGGCGCAGTTCGCGAAAGTGCCGAAGACCGCGTCGCCGGCCGGATTGGCGGCGGTGCGCATCAGCGGCGTGCCGGCCGCGGGGCCGGCGATGCGCATCGGCGTGTTGCCGTGCACGCGGCGTGCGAAGGGCGAGGGCAGCACCTGCTGCCAGCCCTGGCCGCTGCGCCGGATCTCGATGACCGAGACGCCCATGGCGTGCAGCGACTTGCGGACCTTGTCGGCAGTCCATTCCTTGACGCCGTCGGTGTGCAGCAGTTGCTCGTCGGTGTACTCGTGGTTCATTGCGAGCAGGCCTCGTTCGCCTGTGTCGTCGAGCGCGAAGAAATGCATGCCGTCGTGGTGCATGCCGGCCTGTACGGTCTGGTCGTCGGCGCTGTTGCTCGCGTCGGATGCGAAGGGCGGCATGCGGCCGGCGACGCCGGTGGGGGAGCCCCAGGGGTAGAGCAGCTGCCACTGGTATTCCGGCGGCACCACGATGCCGTCGCGCAGCGACGCCGGCACGCCGGTGAAGCCCAGCGTATCGCCTGGCCCCGCGGAGGACGGCGCTGCCGTCGAGGCGCAGCCCTGTCCGAACAGTGCGACCACCGCGGCGGCGGAGCCCGATTGAATGAGAAAGTGGCGGCGGTCCAGGCGCATGGCTTCGGTGTTGTGTTGGCGACAGCCGCCATCATCGCCCGAGCCCGTGCCGGGCGATACTGGTGCGGCAACCGCCCAGGAGACATCGAATGACCGATCGCATCGAACGTACCCGCCACGCCGACGGCGTGGTCGAACTCCACCTCTCGCGCGCCGACAAGATGAACGCGCTCGATCCGGCGATGTTCGATGCGCTCATCGAGGCTGGCGAGGCCCTGCGCGGCGACGACGCGGCGCGGGCGGTGGTGATCTCCGGCCGCGGCAAGGCCTTCTGCGCGGGGCTCGACATGGCCTCCTTCGAGCGCATGCAGCAGCA
>CAJYQC010000466.1 GCA_913776885.1 uncultured Variovorax sp. | reverse complement strand
CCGACTCGTGTAATCTCGTTCATGGGACTTCCCCTTTCAAAGGTTTCGGATTGACTTCACACCCCAATCCTGGCACTCGATGCCGTTGCCAGAAAGTCGGAAGTCCCTTCCTATTCGTTTCGCTGCGGGGAGCACCCGATGCCCTGTGCACGGCGAGCGCTGCTCTTGTGCTGGCTGATCAACCAGCACTCTGTCCATGATCACGCCGATGGGGTGCCTTGCGCAGCGAAAAAAAGGAGGAGGGGCGAAGCCCCGGGGGACATTCGCGGAGCAAGGCACCCCGTCGGCGTGATCGCGCCCCGAACCACAGCCACGAACCACGGCCCCAAAGGCACTGCCACATGCCATCGCCATAATCCGCCGCGCAAACCCCGGATTCCATGACCAAACTCCTGATCCTCAGCGTGAGTGCCGGCAACGGCCACGTGCGTGCAGCACAGGCGATCGCCGCCACCGCGCAATCCCTCGACCCGCCCTGCACGGCGGTCCACATCGACGCGATGGCCCATGTGGCGGCGGGGTTCCGCAAGGTCTATACCGACTGGTACATCCAGCTCGTGAATCGCGCGCCCGAGCTGTGGTCGTACCTGCACCAGCGCACCGACCTCACGCCGCACCACGCGCCCTCGCAGCGCCTGCGCCGCGGCATCGAGCGGCTGAGCACCGGCGCGCTGGTGCGCGAGATCCGCCGCGAGAAGCCCGACGCGGTGATCTGCACCCATTTCCTGCCGGCCGAACTGCTGATGCGAGAGCGCAACCGCGGCCGCATCGACTACCCGGTGTGGCTGCAGATCACCGACTACGACCTGCACAACATGTGGCTGGTGCCGGGCATGGCGGGCTACCTCGCGGCGACGGAAGAAGTGGCCTTCCGCCTTCGGGCGCGCGGCATTCCGGCGGAACGCATCCACGTCACCGGCATTCCGGTGATGCCGGCCTTCTCCGAGCCCGATGCACCCGCGCTCGCGCGCGATGCCTGCGTGGCCGGGCTCGGGCTCGACCCTTCGCGGCCGGTGCTGCTGATGGTGTCGGGCGGCGCCGGTGTCGGCGATCTGCCGAGCATGGTCGAGCGAGTGCTCGGCATGGGCGGGCCCGACGGCAAGCCGAACGACTTCCAGGTGATCGCCGTGGCAGGCCGCAACGCGGAAGCGCACGGCAGGCTGGAAGCGCTGGCCAGGCGCCACCCGGGCCGCGTGGCGGCCATCGGCTTCACCAGCGAGATGCACCGGATGATGGC
Organism: uncultured Variovorax sp.; assembly: GCA_913776885.1. Classification (GTDB taxonomy): domain Bacteria; phylum Pseudomonadota; class Gammaproteobacteria; order Burkholderiales; family Burkholderiaceae_C; genus Variovorax. Next base: position 3,928 of record CAJYQC010000466.1, on the reverse strand, counting down.
CGCGTCCGACCTGGTGGTGACCAAGCCCGGCGGCCTCACGGTGTCGGAGTGCCTCGCGCTGGGCAATCCGATGCTGCTGATCTCGCCCATTCCGGGGCAGGAAGAACACAACGCCGGCTTCCTGATGGAGGAAGGCGCGGCCTGGCTGGCCTACGACGCCATCGGCCTCGACTACAAGGTGGCGCGCCTCATGGCCGATCCGGCCAAGCTCTCCTCGATGGCCGCGCGCAGCCGAGCGCTGGGCAAGCCGCAGGCCGCGCGATCGGTGCTGCGGCACGTGCTCGGGGCGCCCGCATGAGCACCGCCACCGAGAAGACGAGCGTGGCCCGCACGCTCGGTTACCTGGCCTGGGTCATCGTCATGGCCTTCTTCTTCGCCAACGCCGAGATCCAGATCGAAGGCGGCGCCGGCTGGGCCACGTCGCTGCCCACCTGGCGCATCGAGAACAGCATCTGGCTCGACCTCTTCTGGGGCGGCCGCGCGATGACGGGCTACCACGCCTGGGTCTTCACCTTCATGGCGCTGGTGTTCTTCTCGCCGCTGGCCTTCAATGGCCGATGGACCTGGCGCGACGTGGGGCTGGCGGCAGCGGGCCTGATCGTGTTCTGGGTCTGCGAGGACTTCACCTGGTTCCTCATCAACCCGGCCTTCGGCTGGGAGCGCTTCAATCCGGTGGATGCGTTCTGGCACAAGCACTGGCTATGGGGCGCGCCCGTGGACTACTGGGGCGGGCTCGCGGTGGCGGCGATCATCCTGGCGACGCGGCACTGGCCGCGCAAGGGCAGCCGATGAGCAGCAGCAAAAGAAAACGCAGGGAACGCGGGCAGGAGCCCATCGCCGAGGCACCGCGCCCCGGCCACTGGGCCGATCCGCTGGACGCGCTGGGCGTGGAGAACCTGCACCGCATCACGCCCACGCTGTACCGCAGCGCGCAGCCGAAGCGCTCGAACCTTGCAGCCCTGCAGTCGCTGGGCATCCGCACGGTGGTGAGCCTGCGTTCGTTCAACGACGATCGCAAGGTGTTCGCGGGCAGCGGCATCCGGCTGGTGCGCGTGCCGATCAACACCTGGTCCATCGACGACGCCAAGGTGCTGCGCGCGCTGCAGGCCATCCGCGCAGCCGAGAGGCAGGGGCCGGTGCTCATCCACTGCATGCACGGCGCCGACCGCACCGGCGTGGTCGCGGCGGTCTACCGCATGGCGCTGCAGGACTGGGACAAGGACAGCGCCCGCCAGGAGATGCTGCGCGGCGGCTACGGCTACCACACGCTGTGGCGCAACATCCCGCGCTACATCGAGCGGCTCGACCCGGCCGCCATGCGCGATGCGCTGGCCCACGCGCCTGCGGTTCCGGCCGTGTCCTGAAGGCGCCAGCAGGCTGCGCAGGCCACTCCTATACTGGCCGCCCCGTGGCCGAAGGCCATCCGCGAACCTGACCAGAAGGGCTCTTCCATGGCACTCCAAATCCGCTCCCTCATCCGCTCCAGCGGCGAACTCGAACTCTCGCTGCACGACGACCCCATCCCCGAGCCGCAGGCCCACGAAGTGGTGATCCGCGTCGAGGCATCGCCATTGAACCCGTCGGACCTGGGCCTGTTGTTCGGCGCTGCCGACATGAGCACCGCCAAGGCATCCGGCACCGCCGACCGTCCCGTCGTCACCGCCACCGTGCCCGAGCGCGTGCTGCCCGCCATGAAGGCGCGGCTCGACGAGTCGATGCCCGTCGGCAACGAAGGCGCGGGCGTGGTGGTGAAGGCCGGCTCCTCGCCGCAGGCGCAGGCACTGCTCGGCAAGACCGTGGCCGCCATCGGCGGCGCGATGTACTCGCAGTACCGCTGCCTCGCCGCCGCCCAGTGCATGGAGCTGCCGGAAGGCACCACGCCGGCCGAAGGCGCATCGTGCTTCGTCAACCCCCTCACCTCGCTGAGCATGGTCGAGACCATGCGCATGGAAGGCCACAAGGCCCTGGTGCACACCGCCGCCGCCTCCAACCTCGGCCAGATGCTCAACAAGATCTGCCAGAAGGACGGCATCGCCCTCGTCAACATCGTGCGCAAGCAGGATCAGGAAGACCTGCTGCGCAGCCTCGGCGCCAAATACGTGTGCAATTCGAGCTCGCCCACCTTCATCGAGGACCTGACCCAGGCCCTCGCCGAGACCGGCGCCACCCTGGCATTCGACGCCATCGGCGGCGGCAAGCTCGCCGGCCAGATCCTCGGCTGCATGGAAGCGGCCATCAACCGCACCGCCAAGGAATACAGCCGCTACGGCTCCAACACCCACAAGCAGGTCTACATCTACGGCGGCCTCGACCGCAGCCCGACCGAGGTCGTGCGCAACTTCGGCATGACCTGGGGCATGGGCGGCTGGCTGCTGTTCCCCTTCCTGCAGCGCCTGGGCGACGCCGGCACGCAGCGCCTGAAGGCCCGCGTGGTCGCCGAACTGAAGACCACGTTCGCGAGCCACTACACGCGCGAGGTGTCGCTGGTGGAGATGCTGCAGCTCGATGCCATTGGCGTGTATGGCAAGCAGGCGACGGGGGAGAAGTTCCTGCTGAATCCGAACAAGGCTTGATTCGTCTTGCCTGAACAGGTCGCCCGGTATGCGGCATGGCGCATACCGGGCTTGCCGTGTCGTTGATGCCGTCGCCCTCACCCCAGCCCTCTCCCGGAGGGAGAGGGAGCAATACCCCGGGGCGGCTTCAGGGAAGGGCATGGCTCCCGCCGCCGTGCCTGGAAGATCTATACGACCAGCCGATACCCCACAGCCGTCTCCGTCAGCAGATGCTTCGGCTGCGCCGGATCGGCCTCCAGCTTCTGCCGCAGGTGCCCCATGTAGATCCGCAGGTAGTGGCTCTGGTCGGTGTACGACGGGCCCCAGACCTCGCGCAGCAGCTGGCGCTGCGTCAGCACGCGACCCGCGTTGGCGACGAGCACCGACAGCAGGCGGTATTCGGTCGGCGTGAGGTGCACCTCGGCGCCGGCGCGGCGCACCAGGCGCGCGGAGCGGTCGAGTTCGATCTCGCCGAAGCGGAAGAGCGCCTCGGGGGCCGCTTCTTCCGTGCTGCTCGCCGTGCGCGGGCGGCGCAGGTTGGCGCGCACGCGGGCCAGCAGTTCGCCTGTGCCGAAAGGCTTGGTGAGGTAGTCGTCGGCACCGGCGTCGAGGGCGGCGATCTTGTCTGCCTCGTCGGTGCGTGCCGAGAGCACGATGATCGGCACCGCCGACCAGCCGCGCACGTCGCGGATCAGCGAGATGCCGTCGCCGTCGGGCAGGCCGAGGTCTAGCACGAGCAGGTCGGGCTGGCGCGTGCCTGCTGCGGCGAGGCCGTCGCGCAGGGTGCCGGCCTCGTGCACCGCCCAGCCCTCGGCCTCGAGCGCGCCGCGCACGAACCGGCGGATCTGCGGCTCGTCTTCGATCACGATGGCGGTGGGGGAAGGCATGGGTTCAGAGTTGGGCTTCGGCAGGTTGGGGCGGCTCGCGGCGCGGGAGCGTGACCGTGAATTCTGCACACCCGTCGCGCGCATTCTCGGCAGTGATCTCGCCGCCGTGCGCGCTCACCACGGCCTTGCAGATCGCAAGGCCCAGGCCCACGCCGGGCGTGGCCGACTCGGCCTCGCCGCGCGTGAACTTGTCGAAGAGCTTCTGCTCGTGGCCCAGCAGCGCGGCCGGCAGGCCGGGGCCGTGGTCGCGCACGGTAAGCACCAGCGCGCCGGGTTCGGCCCGCGCGCCGACCACGATGGGCGGCGCGCCGTACTTGGTGGCGTTCTCCAGCAGGTTGACCAGCACGCGCTCGATAAGCACGGCATCGAACGCGTGCTGGTCAACCTGCTGGAGAACGCCACCAAGTACGGCGCGCCGCCCATCGTGGTCGGCGCGCGGGCCGAACCCGGCGCGCTGGTGCTTACCGTGCGCGACCACGGCCCCGGCCT
>CAJYQC010000465.1 GCA_913776885.1 uncultured Variovorax sp. | reverse complement strand
CGCTGGTACATGCGCGCCGTGACCTGGAGCACGCAAAACCGCTTCAAGACGATGGTGCTGGCCACCCTCTTCTTCTTCGGCTCGCTGGCGATGATCCCGCTGCTCAAGACCGGCTTCATTCCGCCTGACGACAACTCGCAGACGCAGATCTACCTGTCGCTGCCGCCGGGCTCCACGCTCGCGCAGACCACGGCGGCCGCGGAAGAAACCCGCAACCGCGTGATGAAGATCCAGCACGTGAAGAGCGTCTACACCACCGTGGCCGGCGGCAGCGCGGGCGGCGACCCGTTCGCGAACTTCGGCACGCCCGAGACGCGCAAGGCCACGCTCACCATCAAGCTCGACCCGCGCGGCGACCGCCCCCGCAAGCAGGTGATCGAGAACCAGATCCGCGCGGCGCTCGAAACCTTGCCCGGCGTGCGCAGCACCGTGGGCCTGGGCGGCTCGGGCGAGAAGTACATCCTGGCGCTCACGGGCGAAGACCCGGTGGCGCTGTCCAGCGCAGCCAGCGCGGTCGAGAAAGACCTGCGCACCATCCCCGGCCTGGGCAACATCACATCCACCGCGAGCCTGATCCGCCCCGAGATCGCCGTGCGCCCCGACTTCGCGCGCGCCGCCGACCTGGGCGTGACCAGTTCCGCCATCGCCGAGACGCTGCGCGTGGCCACGCTGGGCGACTACGACCAGTCGCTGGCCAAGCTCAACCTCGCGCAGCGGCAGGTGCCGATCGTGGTGAAGCTGGAGGACTCCGCGCGCACCGACATCGACCTGCTGGGGCGTCTATCCGTGCCCGGCACGCGCGGGCCGGTCATGCTGAACCAGGTGGCGTCGCTGAGCATGGAAGGCGGCCCGGCGGTGATCGACCGCTATGACCGCTCGCGCAACGTGAACTTCGAGATCGAGCTATCGGGCGTGGGCCTGGGCGACGCGAAGGATGCGGTGCAGAAGCTGCCGTCGATCCAGAAGCTGCCGCCGGGCGTGCGCATCGCCGAGGTGGGAGACGCCGAAGTGATGACCGAGCTCTTCGCGAGCTTCGGCCTGGCGATGCTCACCGGCGTGCTGTGCATCTATATCGTTCTGGTGCTGCTGTTCAAGGACTTCCTGCACCCGGTGACCATTCTCTGCGCGCTGCCGCTCGCGCTGGGCGGCGCCTTCGTAGGGCTGCTGATCGGGCAGAAGGCGCTGTCGATGCCCTCGCTGATCGGCCTGATCATGCTGATGGGCATCGCCACGAAGAACTCCATCCTTCTGGTGGAGTACGCCATCGTGGCGCGCCGCGATCACGGCATGAGCCGCTGGGACGCGCTGCGCGACGCCTGCCACAAGCGCGCACGCCCGATCATCATGACCACGCTGGCCATGGGCGCGGGCATGCTGCCCATCGCGGTGGGCTTCGGCGCGGCGGATTCGAGCTTCCGCTCCCCGATGGCGATGGCGGTGATCGGTGGCCTGATCACTTCCACCGTGCTGAGCCTGTTGGTGGTGCCGGCGGTGTTCACCTACGTCGACGACATCGAGCACTGGATCAAGCGCACCGTGCGCAAGCTGCGTGGGCAGCCGGCGGATCCGCACATCGACGACGACCTGGTCGAGACGCCCGCGCCGGGGCGGTAGGAAGAAGCTCCTGCGCAAACAAAAAAAGCTGCGGCAATGCCGCAGCTTTTTTTTGGCCTGGCCCCGGATGAGGCCTCCGGAAGATCAGGCGTCCATCTGCGCCAGTCTCGCCAGCTTGCGTTCGCTCATGCGCTTGGCCAGGCGCGGCAGGACCAGCACCGCCACCACGATGACGATCAGCACGATCGACATCGGGCGCTGGAAGAACACCGCCGCACTGCCTTCGCCGATCGACATGGCGTTGCGCAGCTGCGCTTCCGCCAGGGGCCCGAGGATCATGCCGACCACCACCGGAGCGGTCGGGAAGTCGAAGCGGCGCATCACCACGCCCAGGATGCCGATGGCGTACAGCAGGAACAGGTCGAATGCGCTCTGGCGCATGCCGTAGGCGCCCACCGTCGCGAAGATCAGGATGCCCGCGTAGAGCTGGGGCTTCGGGATCTTCAGCAGCTTGACCCAAAGGCCGACCATCGGCAGGTTCAGCACCAGCAGCATCACGTTGCCGATGTAGAGCGACGCGATCAGCGCCCACACCAGGGCCGCCGATGTGGTGAAGAGCTGCGGCCCGGGCTGGATGCCGTAGTTCTGGAACGCACCCAGCAGGATGGCGGTGGTGTTGGAGGTGGGAATGCCCAGCGTGAGCAGCGGGATCAGCGCGGCGGTCACCGTGGCGTTGTTGGCTGCCTCGGGGCCGGCCACGCCTTCGATGGCGCCTGCGGTGCCGAACTCGGCCTTGGCTTCGGCGTCCTTGGCCAGCTTCTTCTCGGTCGCATAGCTCAGGAAGGTCGGGATCTCGGTGCCGCCAGCCGGAATGCAGCCGAAGGGCGTGCCGATGGCGGTGCCGCGCAGCCAGGCCGGAATGGAGCGCTTCAAGTCGCGCTTGCTCATGTGCACGCGGCTGAGCTTGTTCTGCCCTTCCACCACGCGGCCTTCGTACAGCACGGCGTACAGCACTTCGGCCACGGCGAACAGGCCAACGGCCACCAGCACGATCTCGATGCCGTCGAGCAGTTCGGGGATGCCGCCGGTGTAGCGGCCCTGGCCCGAGATCTGATCGAGGCCGATGCAGCCTGCCGCGAGGCCGACGAACAGCGCCGTCATGCCGCGCAGCGTGCTCTTGCCGAGAACCGCGCTCACCGTGGTGAAGGCCAGCAGCATCAGCAGGAAGTACTCCGGCGGACCGAGCTTGACGGCGAAGTCGGCCACGAACGGCGCGAACAGCGTGACCACGACGGTGGCGATGGTGCCGGCCACGAAGGAGCCGATGGCGGCCGTGGCGAGCGCCGCGCCTGCCCGGCCGCTCTTGGCCATCTTGTTGCCCTCCATCGCCGTCACCATACTGGCGGTCTCGCCGGGCGTGTTCAGCAGGATGGAGGTGGTCGAGCCGCCGTACATGGCGCCGTAGTAGATGCCCGAGAAGAAGATCATCGAGGCCGTGATGTCGACCTTGCCGGTGATCGGCAGCAGCATGGCAACCGCCACGGCCGGGCCGATGCCGGGCAGCACGCCGACGGCCGTGCCCAGTGCGCAGCCGACCAGGCACCACAGGAGATTGACGGGGGTGATGGCCGCGGCGAAGCCGGCCATCAGGGCGTTGAAGATTTCCATGTCAGATCCACCCGGTGTTGGTGAGGCCAGGCAGGTTGATGGCCAGGAATTGAGTGAACATCCAGAACACCGGGGCGGAGATCGCCGCGCCGGTGATGAAGTCGGTCACCCAGGTGCGCGGCGAATTGACGCCCGCCTGCCCGCTCGCGCGGCGCAGCCCCTGCACAGCCAGCAGATAGCACAGCGTGCAGCTCAAGATGAAGCCCAGCGTGGTGATGAGTGCCGCGTTCAGCAGCAGCCCCGCCGACACCCAGACGAAGCCGGGCCAGTAGGCATGCTCGGCGCCCGAGGGCGCGTCGAGTTCGCGGAAGCCGCCGGTGCGCGCCTCCCAGAGGATCCAGGCGCCGCACAGCACGAGCACCACGGACACCAGCCAGGGCAGGAAATTGGGACCGACGCCGCCATAGCCGGCGTCCGAAGAAATGCCGATGGCGCCGAAAGCGAGCGCCACGCCGGTCAGCAGCACGCCTGCGCCGACCAGGGTTTGCGGCCACGTGGCCGCAGGTTGCGGCGCGGCCGAGGAGTCTGGAGTTGTCATTTTTTGCTCCCGCATTCAGGGGAAAAGGGCGCTTTCGAGGAACACCGAGGAGCCGGCTCTGCCGGGCCTCGGGTGTTACCCCCGGAGGGGGAAGGCGCACGCGTCACGAAGAGCGCGCAGCCTGTGGGCCGGCCAAGGTTCAGACCATGCCGGATTTGGTCATGATGGCGCGCAGGCTGGCGAAGTCGTCGTCGACGAACTTGGCGAACGCGTCGCCCGACAGCACGGCCGGGGTCCAGTCGTTCTTCTTGAGCGATTCGGCCCACGACGCGCTCTTCACGGCGGCCAGCACCATGTCGGTCAGCGCCTTGCGCTGCTCGGCCGAGATGCCCGGAGCGCCGTAGACGCCGCGCCAGTTGCCGATCTCGACGTCGATGCCCTGCTCCTTCAGCGTGGGCACGTTCACGCCCGGCAGGCGCTGGGCCGAGGTGACGGCGATGGGCTTCATCTTGCCGGCGGCGATGTACTCGGCGAATTCGCTGTAGCCGCTGCCGCCGACCGTGACGTTGCCGCCCAGGATGGCCGCCGTGGCCTCGCCGCCTCCGCGGAAGGCGACGTAGTTGATCTTGGACGGGTCGGCGCCTACCTTCTGCGCGATCATGGCCGCGGCGATGTGCTCGGTGGAGCCGCGCGAGCCGCCGCCCCACTTGACGCTGCCCGGGTCCTTCTTGAGCTGATCGACCACGTCCTTCATGGTCTTGAACGGCGAGTTGGCCGGCAGCACGAACACGTTGTATTCGGTCGTCAGTCGCGCGATGGGCGTGGCCTGCGACAGGTTGACCGGCGGCTTGCCGGTGATGATGCCGCCCAGCATGACCGAGCCCATGACCATCAGCGCGTTGGCGTCGCCCTTGGAGCCGTTGACGAACTGGGCCAGGCCCAGCGCGCCGGCGGCGCCGCCCTTGTTGTCGTAGGTGACGGTGTCGGCCACCTTGGCGTCGGTCAGCGCCTTGCCCAGCGCGCGGCCGGTGGTGTCCCAGCCGCCGCCCGGGTTGGCGGGGATCATCATCTTGACGTTGGCGGCTGCACGCGCCGACAGTGGCAGGGCTCCGACGGCGGCCATGGCGGCCAGTGACTTCAGAAAGGTGTCGCGACGCATGCTGGGGTCTCCTGATTGGAAGGAACTTGAAAGGAAGCTGACTTGTAGCTGAGCGCTATCATGCGCCGCCCCGCTGTCAGTTGGCTGTCCGCCAGACTGGGGAAAACACCAAAGTACGCACCCCAGAGCCCCACGTATGAAGCTGCTGCTGGTCGAAGACGACCCCACCATGCAGATCACCCTGCAGCGCACCCTCGGACGCCGCCGCATCGACGTTCGCGTCTGCGGCGACGGCGCCCAGGCCGTCAGCCAGTGGCGCGCCATCGAGCCCGACGTGGTTGCCCTCGACCTGAGCCTGCCCAACCTCGACGGCCTGCAGGTGCTGGCCCAGGCTCGCGCCGAGGGCCTGCGCACGCCAGTGCTGCTGCTGACGGCGCGCGGCACGGTGGGAGACCGCATAGTCGGCCTGAACGCCGGCGCCGACGACTACCTGCCCAAACCTTTCGACCTCGACGAGCTGGAAGCGCGCATCCGCGCGCTGCGCCGGCGCAGCCATGGCGTTGCCGGACAGGACGCCGGCCTGAACCCGCAGGAGATCGGCGGATTGCGCTTCGAGCCCGACAACGGCGCGATCTACAACCGTGCCGAGCTGCTCGAGCTCACCCCGCGCGAACTTGCGCTGCTGAAGGCGCTGATGATGAAGCCCGGCCACGCCGTGACCAAGGAGCGCCTTTTCGAGCTGGTGTTCCCGGGCGAGACCGACGTGCAGTACGAGGCCATCGAGGTGGTGGTGTACCGGCTGCGCAAGAAGCTGGTGGGCACCGGTGCCATGCTGATGACGATGCGCGGGCTGGGTTACCTCCTGCGCCCGGAGACATGACGAACCCCCAGGCTGCGCGCACTTCGTGTCGCTTCGCCAACCCCCTTGCAGGGGACAGCGCCTGCGGCCCGGCAAAGCCGGTTCCGCGGCGTTCACGGATCTGCGGTCCATCGCGATGATCCGTGGGGTTTCGGTCTCGTTACGCGCGCGGCTGCTGCTGGGCATCCTCGCGCCGGTGGCGGTGTTCATCGTGATCAACAGCGTGAGCCTGTACCGCCAGAGCCTGGCGGCGGCCACGACGGCCTACGACCGAACCTTGCTGGCATCGGCCAAGACCATCGGCGAGCAGCTCGACGTGGAGGGCTACGACGGCATGGCGCGGCTGCGCGCCATCGTGCCGTATTCCGCACTGGAGGCCTTCGAGGCCGACAACCGCAGCCGGCTCTTCTACCGCGTGTCTGCGCTCGACGGCGAGATGATCTCGGGCTTCGCCGAGCTGCCCTTCTGGCGCGGCCGCATACCCGACCGCAGCGCCTATGCGGCCCTGGTCGACTTCTACGACGCGCAGTTCCGCAACCAGCCGGTGCGCGTGGCGGTGCTCCTGCAGCCCGTCGCCAGCGCCACCGGCCGCGGCATGGCCGTGGTGCAGGTGGCCGAGACGCTGGAGATCCGCGAGACGCTGGCGCGCAAGCTGCTCATCGACACGTTGTGGCGCCAACTGCTGCTGATGGGCGTGATCGCGCTGGTGACGGTGTTCGTAGTGCAGCGCGCCACCCGGCCGGTGCGCGAACTGGGCGAAGCCATCGAGAAGCGCCAGGCCGACGACCTCTCGCCCATCGACGCACCCGACGCGCCGCGCGAGCTGCGCCCTCTGATCGACGCCACCACCCAGGTCATGGGCCGGCTGCAGCGGCTGCTGGACCACCAGAAGCGCTTCGTGCGCGACAGCGCCCACCAGCTGCGCACGCCGCTGGCCGTGCTCAAGGCGCAGGTGCAGTCCGCGCAGCGCGGCGACGTGGCGCCCGGGCAGGCGCTCGGCGAGATCAGCGGCACCGTCGACCGCGCGACCATGCTGGCCAACCAGATGCTGTCGCTCGCCAAGGTGGAACAGCTGCGTCAGCAGCCGGAATCGGCGACGCTGGATTTCGCCGAGGTGGCGCGCAACATCGCGCTCGACCTGTCGCCGCTGGTGGCCGACAAGGCGCTCGACTTCGAGCTCGCCGTCGACGAGCCCGTGCCTGTGCGCGCCCACCAGTGGATGCTGCAGGAACTCACGCGCAACCTGCTGCACAACGCGATCAAGCAGAGCCCAGCGGGCGGCTCGCTCTCGGTGGCGGTGCGCTCCGAGGGCGCCGACGCGGTGCTTTCCGTTCGCGACGATGGCCCAGGCATCTCGCCCGAGCTTCGCCAGCGCCTGTTCGCGCCCTTCTCGGCGGGCAGCAGTTCCAGCGGCTCGGGGCTGGGGCTGGCGATCTGCCGCGAGATCGTGCTGGCGCTGGGCGGGCGCATCGGCCTGGACAACCGGACCGAACCGGACGGCAGCGCACGGATCGTCGGGCTGGACGCGGTCGTGCACCTTCCGCTCGCGTCGCCGCAGCCGGCCTCGTCGCGGCACAATGCCTGACCTCCACTCCTCGACTTTCATGGACCGTCTGCGCATTGACAAATGGCTCTGGGCCGCCCGCTTCTTCAAGACGCGCTCGCTGGCCGCAGAAGAAATCGGCAAGAACCGCGTGCAGGTCAACGGAGACGTCGCCAAGGCCTCGCGCGAGGTCAAGGCGGGCGACACCGTCGTGATGCGCATGGGCCCGCTGACGCGGACCGTCACCGTGCGCGGGCTCAGCGGGCAGCGCGGGCCGGCGCCGGTGGCGCAGCAGCTCTACGAGGAAACGGCCGAAAGCCTTGCGGCCCAGGCCGCCTTCCGCGAGATGCGCCGCGCTGGCATCGAACCGGCACTGGCCATCGAGCAGGGCCGCCCCACCAAGCGCGACCGGCGCGAGCTCGACGGCGCGGTGCGCCAGCATGCCGACTGGGACAACCGCTGGAGCGCATCGCTGCCGGAGGACTGCGACGAGTCCTGAGCAATCGCTTAACCTGCGGGCTTCGTCGATCCCTTCCCCAGAAACGGAGTCCCGCTACATGGCCAGCTTCAAGAAGTACCGCGTCGGCAGCAAGTTCAAGCTCTCCCACGTCGACCCCGACGACACGCCCTTCTGCGAGGGCGACGAGAACTCGCAGCGCGCCGAACTCGACGCGCTCGCCGTGGAACTCGATGAACTGCAGGACCTGCTGAACGCCGAAGGCAAGCGCAAGCTGCTGCTGGTGCTGCAGGGCATGGACACCAGCGGCAAGGACGGGACCGTGCGCTGGGTGTTCTCGCGCACCTCGCCGCTGGGCGTGCGGGTGACCGCCTTCAAGGCCCCGACGGTGGACGAGCGCGCGCGCGACTACCTCTGGCGCTGCCACGCCGTGGTGCCGCGCACCGGCGAGATCATGGTGTGGAACCGCAGCCACTACGAGGACGTGCTGGTGCCCGTGGTCGAGGGCTGGATCGACAAGGCCGAGGCGAAGCGCCGCTATGCGCAGATCAACGACTTCGAGCGCCTGCTGACCGAAACCGGAACGGTGGTCGTCAAGTGCATGCTGCACATCGACAAGGACGAACAGCGCGAGCGGCTGCAGGCCCGCATCGACACGCCCGGCAAGCAATGGAAGTTCAGCATGGACGACCTGGCGGTGCGCACCAAGTGGAGCGCCTACCAGCAGGCCTATCAGAACGCGCTGGTTGCCACCTCGACCGACCATGCGCCGTGGCATGTGGTGCCGGCCAACAGCAAGCGGCACCGCAACGTGATGATCGCCCAGCTGCTGGTGAAGACCATGCGGCAGATGAAGCTCAAGCCGCCCGCGCCGGATCCTGCGCTCAAGGGAATGATCGTCAAGTAGGAAGAACGAAACGGGCCCGCATTGCGGGCCCGTCGGATTGCCGGGGGCAAGGCGCCCCGCCTGGCTCAGGAGCGGCGCATCGCCGCCTGCGCCAGCACGCGGCACTTGCCGAACTCGCAGCGCACCGCCCAGCTTCCGCCGTTGTCGCAAGGCACGTTGTAGGTTTCGTAGCCGGGGCCCTTGGCCGTGAGTTCGGCGCGCGGCTGGATGTTGCATCGGCCGGCCTTGGCCAGCGCCTCGACGTTGTACGTGTCGACGCCCGTGCGGCGCGGCTTGACGATCACGCCTGGGTCGAACGTGTTGCCGTAGAACGTGTCGCGCACGTTCGGGTCGAGGTTGCGGTAGCCGCGCTTTGCCATGCAATGGACGATGGCGATCTGCTGGTGCTCGGCGATGAGCTCGGAACTCGGGCGGCCGTTCCAGTCGATGACGGCCGCGGTGATGCCGGTATAGGAAGCCGCGGCGACGATGCCCTGCCCATACACGGTGATCAGGCCCACGCCCAGCGCGCCCCACATGGCGTCGCCGGTTTCGCTGCGGGCGGTGATGCGGTTGGCGGCGGTGCGGCATTCGGCCACGTCGTTGGCATAGCGCACTCTGTCCACGCCTTCCATGGCCACCATCGGGACATAGGAGGTGCCCCTGCCCGTTCCGGGTTCGGTGGGGGTGGTCGGAGCGCTGGCGCAACCGGCCACGGCCACGGCGGCGAACGCAATGCTCAGCAGCAGCTTCATGCAATCCCTCGTCTTCTTCGCGATAGTTGCGGGGATTTAACCATACATATAGTTACTCTTGAATCGTCTTGTCGTGAATGCACGACGGCATCGCCGCCAGAGACGGCATGCGACGATGGCATACGAATGCACCTCCAAACATGAAGATCCACGATCCCGCCACGCGCCTTTGCCAGCTCCTAGTCGGCTGCGCATTGGCAGCCCACTTCTTTTTTGCCAGCGCACAGGCGCCGCTGGAACTGGCCCGCAAGAACGCCTGCCTGGCCTGCCACGGCCTCGTCCACAAGCAGGTGGGCCCAGGCTTCGCGCAGATCGCCGAGCGCTACCGCGGCGACGCGGAGGCCGCCGAACGGCTGGCCGGGAAGATTCGAAACGGCAGCGTCGGCACCTGGGGGCGCGTGATCATGCCGAGGCAGACCCAGGTGTCGGAGGCTGATGCCCGGGCGCTCTCGCAATGGATCCTCTCTCAACCTGCCGCGCGCTGAAGCTTCCGGCCCCCAGGCGGTCGCCTGGCTGGTAACAAAGTGAGAAAATAGGTTGCATAGATCCACGCGCCGGCCCGGGTCGCGGCACTCCCACCTTGTCTTGAACTACCGCCCTGCACCGTTCTTCGCCAACGTGGTGCTCGTCCTCTCGGTCGCACTGCTGGGCATCATCGGCATCTATCTGATCGGGGCCACCGCCATTCGGCAGTCCGACGCGCTGCTGCACATGACGCTCGCCGACTGGCAGGTGGAGGACGCTTCAGGCTTCAGCACGCCGCCGCAGCAGCAGGACAGCAGCGAGCTACCGCAGGCCTGGAAGAAGGTCGAACTGCCCCTGGCGCTTCCGATCGCGTTGCTGAGC
>CAJYQC010000464.1 GCA_913776885.1 uncultured Variovorax sp. | reverse complement strand
GTCTACGGTGACGGCGCCCGCCTTGCCGGCGAAGACTGCGAAACCGTCCTGGATCCAGCCCGCATTGACGATGCCGTTGGCATCGGTCCAGTTGTCGCCCGGCGAACCAGCGCGCCAGGTGCCGCTGCCGCCTTCGATCTTCGAATCGTTGAAGGCCGCGGCATTGCCGCCGTCCCACATGTTGAGCGCGAGCCCGCCGGTGTTCACCAGGTTGATCTGGTTGGCCACGCCCGTCTGCAGCGACAGGTATGCCAGCGGCACCGAGGCGTTGCCGATGGTCATCGCGTTGGCGGTCAGCGCGCCCGTGTAGTTGATGAGCCTGTACAGGCCTGCGCCGAAGGTGCCGCCGGCCGACGGCGCAAGGTTGAGCGTGCCGCCCAGCGAGAGATCGCCGTTGACGGTGAGCAGGTCGTTGAACGCGCCGCCGACCACGCCCGCCTTGCCAAGCTCCATCTCGAGCGCCGATCCCGCAGCGAGCGTGAGCGAGCCCGTGCTCAGCGCGCCCACGCCGTTGTTGCCGATCGACAGGCGCGCACCGGCCGCGACGTTCACCGGCCCGGCAATCGCACCGTTGCCGGCGAGCGTTGCGCCGCCAAGCACATTGACCGCACCTGCGCCGGTGGCGCTGCCCGCGCTGTTGGCGATGCGCAGCGTGCCCTGCGCCACCTGCGTGCCGCCCGCATAGGTGCTGTCGCCGCCCAGGGTGAGCGTGTTGGCGCCCAGCTTCACGATGCCGCCGTCGCCCGAGATCGGACCGTTGAGCGCGAGCGAGGGGCCCGACACGGTCAGCGTGTTCGACTTGCCGATGGCGAACGCGTTGCCCAACGTCAGTGCCGTCGTGCCCGACATCGCCGCATTGCCCTCGACCGAGACCGCACCGGTACCCAGCGCGGTGCCGCTGCCGAGCAAGACCGTGTTGTTCGAAAAGCGCGTGCCGCCTGCGTAGCCGTTGTTGCCCAGCAGCGAGACCGTGCCCCCGACGGCGCGCAGGTCCAGCGAGCCGCCGCCGGAGACCACGCCGCCGAAGCTGGCCGCGCCGGGTGTCTGCACCGTGAGGGCCCCGGCGTTCGACAGGAAGGACACATTGTTCAGCGACAGCGCGAACGGGCTCGCGAGCGCAACCGGCCCGCCGATGCCGAGCGCGGCGCCACCGATGGCCTGCGCGCTCGCTGCCTGCAGGGTGCCCGCATAGGCCGTGAAGCTGCCGGTGAAGGCGCTGTTGTTTCCAGCCAGCGTGAGCACGCCGGCGCCGTTCTTGATCAGCGTGCCGCCGCCGCTGAAGTCGCTGGCCACCGTGGTGCTGCTGCCGTCGGCCATCGTGAGCGACGAACCCGCCGCGAGCGATATCTCGCTGCCCGCGACGCCGCTCAGGCTGCCGACGACGGGGGCGCCCGAGACCGTGTACAGCTGAGTGCCCGCGTTGGCCAGGCTCAGCGACGTGCCGCCGCCGAAGCTGCCGCCCGATGCGAAACCGAGCGCGCCCTCGTTGACCGTCGCCGTGCGCGGCACCATGGCGCGATTCATCAGCCAGTCGCCGCTGTCGTTCTTGATCAGGTCGCCGCCGAAGCTGGTGTTGCCCGTCGCGGCCTGCGAGTACACCTGGCTGCCCTCGCCCGCGAGTGTCAGCGTCGACCCCGCCGCGGAGCCGATGCCGAGGTCGCCGACGATCCTGCTGCCGGTGCGCAGCGTCACCCGTTGCGCCAGTCCGCCGTCGAGAGCGACGCTGCCCTGCAGCAGGCCGCCGTTGTCGAGCGTGATCGAGGTGGCCTGACCGTAGATGCTGACGGCGCCCAAGATGGTGGAGCCGGCCGTGTTGGTGACGCTCGCAGAGCCGCCGCCGAAGCCCAGGCCCAGGTAGTTTCCCGTGCTGCTGATGCGGCTGTTGCCTGTGTTGACGATCGTGCCGCTTCCGTACAGCAGCGCGCCAGCGAGCCCTTCGATGACGCCGCCATTCGAGTTGGTCAGCGTGAGTGGCCCGCCCGTCACCTGGATCGCGCGATCGGGGCTCTGGATGGTGCCGCCGTCGTTGTTGATCACCGCGTTGCCGCCGGCCACGATGCCCGCAGTGCCGCTGATCGTGCCGGAGTTGTTGATCGTGACGTTGGGCCCGACGTAGATGCCCCAGGTGCCGTCGCCGTAGGTGGCGATGTTGCCGCTGTTGTTGATGGTGCCGCCGTCGGCGACGCCGACCCAGCCGGGCGTGTCACCGGTGCAGGTGAGCGTGTTGCCCACGGCCGTGCAGGCCGCCCAGGCCGTTGCGCTCAGCATGAAGACCGGCACGCCGGCCAGCGCAAGCACCAGGCTCGCGCCGCCCACTGCACGTCGGCCGCTGCTGCGCTTGCCGCGTGTGCGCGTGGTTTCGCACACGGCCACCCATGCACCGAGCGCTGCGTTCCAGATGGTCTTGTAGGCGGTATTCATCGACGGCTCTCCCCGCGCGGCGCGCACGGGCGACGCTGCGTCACAAAAAAGAATGGAAATGGGTGGTGGCGCAGCCGCCTCGCCCACCGTGTGTGTGGCGCCGGGCGGTCGCGGCTAACGGGCCGGCAAGGGACCGGGGCCCGAGGCGGTCGACGGTGCCGGGGCTTTCCGGTCGACGGCTGTAGCGGTGTTCGTCATGGGGTCTCCTCCTGCCCGCCGCGGCGGGTGGACGGCATCACTGCGGTGCCGCTTCGGAGGGAAATTCTCAGACGGCGCTATCGAATTTGCACCTTGCGTTTTCTTGCAAAGAAGCGGAGACACCTACGGAAATCCGTAGGTCTCCGGACGAATGTATTCATTTGGTATTCGTCCGGCGAAGCACCGGTGCCGCGCGTTTCAGAGCTCGATGCGGACCTGGCCCTGGAAGCTGTAGCCCTCGCCGCGCACGGCGACGATCGGCAGCCTCTCGCCGCTGGCCTGCTCCACCTTGCGACGCAGGCGCGAGACCGTCACGTCGAGGTTGCGCTCGTAGGCTTCCAGGCCCGGACGCCCCATCGCCGCGAGCAGCGCGGCGCGGCCCACCACTTCGAGCGGCTGCTCGATCAGGCATTGCAGCAGCCGCGCCTCGGCGTTCGACAGCGGCACCTGCTGGCCGTCCGGCGACAGCAGCAGCCAGGTGGTGAGGTGATAGCGCCACGGCCCCTGCGCCGGGGCGTCGCCTTGCTCGGCCGCTGCGGCCGCTGCGGCCGGCGGCGCGAGCGTGACCGGCGCCGGCGCTTCCTGCCGGCGCTGCACCAGGTTGTGCAGCACCATCTCCAGCTCGCGCAGGTTCACCGGCTTGATGAGGTAGTAGTCGGCTCCGAGCCCCAGCGCATGGAGGCGGTCGTTCAGCATGCCGCGCGCGGTCAGCATCACGACGCGCATCGCGCTGCGCGCGCGCAGACGGGCGAGCACGCTGAAGCCGTCTTCGCCCGGCAGGTTGACGTCGCACACGGCGACGTCGAACTGCTGCCGCGCCAGTTCCGCGTCGAGCTGCTCGGCGCTCTCCAGTCCGGTGACGGACATGCCCACGCCGCGCAGGTAGCGCACCACGGTGTCGCGCAGGTCGTCGTCGTCCTCGATGACCAGCACACGCGCAAGGCCGCTCATCGAATGCCTCCGGGGCCGGCGGCCGAGGTGCCGGGCTGGTGCCCGGCTGTTGCTGTCGATGCGTCGCTCGCAAGAGCCGGCAGCGTCAGGGTCAGCACCGCGCCGCCGCCCGGCCCGTTGGCGGCGGCCACGCTGCCGCCATGGACCGCAGCGATGCGGTGCACCATGTGCAGGCCGAGCCCGATGCCGGGAATGCGCCGCGTGCCGGCCGAGCGATAGAAGCGCTCGAAGACATGCGGCAGGTCCGCCGAGCCGAAACCGGGCCCCTTGTCGCTCACCTGGATGCAGACGCACGGCCCCGCAGTCCGCTGCGGCAGGTCTTCCGGCGGACGGGGCCGCATGCCCGCGCGGACCCGGATCGGCGAGTCGGACGGTGCGTACTTGATGGCGTTGCTCAGCAGGTTGTCCATCGCGATGTGCAGCAGCATCTCGTCCGCGAGTGCCGGCAGCGCGCTCGCGTCGAGCTGCAGCGCGATGCGAGCGCCGCCGCCGGCTTCGTTGTGCTCCTCGATCTTCTCGCGCAGGAACACCGCGAGATCGATCGGCACCGGATGCACGTTGCCGCTCGACGCATCGAGCCATTCGTCGGCCAGCAGGGTGTCTACCAGGTCGCGCATGCGAAGGACCGTGCGGCCGATCTTGTCCGCCTCCTTCTTGACCTCCTCGCGCGCCAGGCCCAGCCGGTCGTCGGTAAGGATCTGCGCCGCGCCGCCGATGGTGCCCAGCGGCGTGCGGAACTCGTGCGACACCATGGCCAGCAGGCCGCGCTGCTCGCGCAGCGCCAGCGCGAGCTGGTCGTGCGTGCGGTGGTGCTGTTCGATCTCCTGGCGCAGGTCGCGGGTGCGCTCGTTCACGCGCTGAGCGAGCCGCGCACGATGCCGAAGCGACAGGGCCAGTGCGCGCCGCTCGCGCTGCCGCACGCGCCAGCCCAGCGCGAAGAAGAAGGCCATGATGTGCAGGATGCTGCCGATCGCGTAGCTGGCCTGGGCCGCCAGCGTATAGGGCAGCCACTGCAGGTTCTTGGCGAAGTGCACCGATCCCATCATGAGGTAGACCGCATAGCCCACCAGCCCCGGCCAGGCCTGCATGTTCCGGCGCAGCGCGAGCACGCACATGGGCACGATGCAGGCCGCGAACAGCACCCAGGCCAGGTTCAGCGGTTGCGCGACGCGGCCGTACCAGCCTCCCATGGCAGCCGCGCACGCCGCGAGGCAGGCGAGCGTCATCACCTGGAACAAGCGGTTCATGCGCGGGAACTGACGCTGCATGTCGAGCAGCACGCGCGCGAACGCAAAGGCCGCGGCCGTGTGCAGGCAGACCGCGAAGTTGTGCAGCCTCACTGCCGCCACCGGACTGTCTCGCAGCCAGAACGACGCCGGCAGGCCCTCCGAACTCGCGAACAGCAGGCCCAGCGTGACCAGGTAGCCCGCATAGGCGATGAAGCGGCGGTCGGGCAGCGCGATGCCCATCATCAGGCTGACCACGGCCATCAGCAGTGCCATCCCCGTGACGCCCGCATCGACGAAGTTGAGCTCCTGCTGGACCTCGGCCTGCTCGCGCAGCGGCGACACGCCGCCGACGAGGCTCAGGGTGCGGTCGCCCGCCAGCCGCACCCA
Organism: uncultured Variovorax sp.; assembly: GCA_913776885.1. Taxonomy (GTDB): domain Bacteria; phylum Pseudomonadota; class Gammaproteobacteria; order Burkholderiales; family Burkholderiaceae_C; genus Variovorax. The sequence continues at coordinate 64 of CAJYQC010000464.1, read as the reverse complement.
GATCCAGCGCGGCTCGGTATCGCGCCACTCCGGCAGCCGCACCGTGGGTATCGACCACGGCAAC
>CAJYQC010000463.1 GCA_913776885.1 uncultured Variovorax sp. | reverse complement strand
GCGCTGCTGGGCACGGCCTTCGTCCTCGCCAACGTGTGCCTGCAGTACGGCGCGGCGCGGCTCACGGCCTCGGCGACCTCGGTGATCATGCTGTCGGAGGTGCTGTTCGCGAGCGTCTCGTCCGTGGCGCTGGGCGCGGCCGCGATGGACTCGCGCATCCTCGTGGGCGGCTCGCTGATCGTGCTCGGCGCGGTCTGGGCGGCGTTTGCGCGAACGCCCGTGCGGCGCGATGATCGCGCCTCTTCGTCCCCCACCTGAGGAAAAACAACATGGCCAGCGTCTACGACTTCGATGCCAACCTGATCGACGGCAAGCCGGTGAAGCTCTCCGACTTCAAGGGCAAGGTGCTGTTGATCGTCAACACCGCCAGCAAGTGCGGATTCACGCCCCAGTTCGCGGGACTGGAGGCGCTGCACGAGAAGTACGCCGACAAGGGCCTCACGGTGCTGGGCTTCCCCTCCAACCAGTTCGGCGGCCAGGACCCGGGCAGCAACGAGGAGATCGGCGCCTTCTGCACCAAGAACTACGGTGTGAGCTTTCCGATGATGGAGAAGATCGACGTGAACGGCGCCAACGCCGCGCCGCTTTACAAGTGGCTCACGAAGGAAAAGCCGGGCCTGCTGGGCAGCACGGCCATCAAGTGGAACTTCACCAAATTCCTCATCGGCCGCGACGGCACCGTGCTGAAGCGCTACGCGCCGCTCGACACGCCGGCTTCGCTGGAGCGCGACGTCGAGGCCGCGCTGGCCGCGGCCTGAAAGAAAACGCCGCGCGACTGAATAGGTCAGAACCTGAAGTCGGCAGTCTTCGGCCCGCCGCCGACCGTCACGGTCTGGCTCTTGGTGGCACCGCCGGGCGCCGCGACGTCGATCACGTAGCGCCCGTTGGGCACGTCGACCAGGCAGACGGGGCCGCTCGCGCGGAAGGCCAGCGCAGCAGCGCTGCCGGCGTCGCCGCCCTTGATCGTCACGTCGACGTTGGCCAGGTAGGCACCGTCAGCACGCGCGAACAGCAGCGCGAGCGGGTGTTCCTTCATCGCGGCGCGCATCGCGGTCGATTCGTCGGAGCCGATGCCGCCGCATACGTAGCGCGCCGCACCTGCACCCTGCCATTGGGGCATGGCACCTTGGGCCTGCGCGGCCATCGCGCCGCCTGCGCACAGGCAGGCCAGCAGCGCACGACGCAGCGTGGCGGAAGTGAAGGATGCGGGCAGAAGGTGGGACATGGCGCTTTCTCCTTGCAGATTCGGTCCAGCCATGATGCGCCGCGGACCGGCCCCGCGCGAGTCGGACCAACCCCCTCCCCGTTGTCCGACGATGCCTGCGGTCAGACGCTCATGATCGCGCCCTTGCCGGGCGCCAGCGCCGCGTCCAGCAGCTCCACCCAGTGCCGCACAGGCGTGTCCTCGCTGCCGCTTTGCAGGTGGGTGATGCAGCCGATGTTGGCCGAGGCGATCACCGAAGGGCGAAGCTGCTTCAGGTGCCCCAGCTTGCGATCGCGCAGCGGGTAGGCCAGCTCGGGCTGCAGCACCGAGTAGGTACCGGCCGAGCCGCAGCACAGGTGCGATTCGTTCATCGCCACGCGCATGTCGAAACCCAGCGCGCGCAGGTGCGTCTCGACGCCGCCGCGAAGCTTCTGGCCATGCTGCAGCGTGCACGGCGGGTGGTAGGCCACCACACCCTCGGGCGCCTTCACGCGGGACTTCAGCGCGGGCACGATGTCGGGCAGCAGTTCGCTCAGATCGCGCGTGAGTTCGCTGATGCGTGCGGCCTTCAGCGCATAGGCCGCGTCGTGCTGCAGCATGTGGCCGTACTCGCGCACGGTGACGCCGCAGCCGGATGCGTTCATGACGATGGCCTCCACCTCGTTGCGCTCCACGAGCGGCCACCACGCGTCGATGTTGGCGCGCATCTGCGCCTTGCCGCCTTCCTGGTCGTTCAGGTGGAACTTCACAGCGCCGCAGCAGCCGGCCTCGGGCGCGATCACCGCCTGGATGCCGGCCGCGTCGAGCACGCGCGCAGTGGCGGCGTTGATGTTGGGCATCATCGACGGCTGCACGCAGCCCGCGAGCATCAGCACCTTGCGCGCGTGCGTGGCGGTGGGCCACGCGCCGGATTCCTGCTTCGCGGGCACCTTGGCCTTCAGCGCCTCGGGCAGCAGGCCGCGCACCGACTGGCCCAGCTTCATCGCAGGGCCGAAGAGCGGCGAAGGCAGGCCTTCCTTGAGCACCCAGCGCTGTGCGGACTCCATTGCGGGCCGCGGCACCTTCTCGTCGACGATCCTGCGGCCGATGTCGACCAGGTGGCCGTACTGCACGCCGCTCGGGCAGGTGCTCTCGCAGTTGCGGCAGGTGAGGCAGCGGTCGAGGTGCAGCTGCGTGCTGCGCGTGGGCTCCTTGCCCTCGAGCACCTGCTTGATGAGGTAGATGCGCCCGCGCGGACCGTCGAGCTCGTCGCCGAGCAGCTGGTAGGTCGGGCAGGTGGCTGTGCAGAAGCCGCAGTGCACGCACTTGCGCAGGATGGCCTCGGCCTCGCGGCCTTCGTCGGTGCCTTGGAATTCGGGGGCGAGCTCGGTTTGCATGGCGTCGTGGGTTCTTGTTCTTGTCAGTTGGCGGGGAGCATGCGGCCGCGGTTGAAGATGCCGTGCGGGTCGAACTCGCGCATCAGCGCACGCTGGATGCGCTCTACCGGCGCGCTCAGCGCATCGAAGCGCGGCACTCCGGCATAGGTGCCCGAGCCCGGCAGCCGGAACAGCGTGGCGTGGCCGCCCGCCGCGCGAGCGACCTCGCGGATGCGCGCGGCCTGCGAGGGCGGCGCCTTGTACCAGCGCTGGCCGCCGTGCCATTCGATCAGCGGCGCGGCGCCGTCGATGGAAAGCACGGGCGCGGTCTGCGGCACCGACACGCGCCAGAGCGCATCAAGGCCCTCGCCGGTGGCGAACCAGGGCAGCTGTTGGTCGCGCAGCGATTGCCAGTCGGCCGCGGCGCGCGCGTTGTCCTTGCGCTCGCCGCCCAGGTGCTCGCAGGCGGCCTCGACGGCCGCGACCGCGCCGCGCAGCCGCAGGTAGAGCGCGCCAGCGCCGGCATGTTCGAACCAGGCGCTCGCGTTCAGCGGCAGCGGCCGCCCGCCCCATTCGTTGAGCAGCCGCAGCGCATCGGCTTGGCTGCAGGCGAATTCGAGCGTGGCCTCGGCGGGCGGCACGGGCAGCACCTTGAGGCTGACCTCCGCGATCACACCCAGCGTGCCGAGCGAGCCCGCAAGCACGCGCGAGACGTCGTAGCCCGCGACGTTCTTCATCACCTGGCCGCCGAAGCTCAGCACCTCGCCGCGGCCATTGACGAGCGCGGCGCCGAGCACGTAGTCGCGCACCGAGCCCACGCTGGCGCGCGCCGGTCCGCCGAGTCCTGCGGCGACCATGCCGCCGACCGTACCACCGCTGCCGAAGCGTGGCGGCTCGAAGGGCAGGCACTGGCCCTTCTCCGCGAGCGCCGCTTCGAGTTCGGCCAGCGGCGTGCCCGCGCGCACGGTGACGACCAGCTCGCTCGGCTCGTAGCTCGTGATGCCGGCGAGCGCTCGCATGTCGAGCAGCTCGCCCTGCGGCGCCTCGCCGTAGAAATTCTTGGTGCCGCCGCCGCGGATGCGCAGCGGCGTGGCGTCTGCAGCTGCGGCACGAATTCGCTCGACGATGTGGTTCAGTGGGGTGTCGATGCTCATGGGGCTTGTTGTCTTTGATGTTGTCGTTCGGGGTGCGTGCACAGGGCACCGGGTACTCCCCTCCGCGAATGTCCCCCGCCTTCGGCTCCTCCTTTATTTCGCTGCGGGCAGCACCCGGCGCCCTGTGCACAACTAGCGCTGCCGTTGTGCTGCTCGATCAACAAGTGCTCTGAACGATCACGACGATGGGGTGCCTTGCGCAGCGAAATCAAGGAGGAGCCCGAAGGGCGGGGGACATTCGCTTCGCTGCGTACCCCGTCGACGTGATCGCGCCGCGAAAGAGAAAAGCCGGCCTTCATCAGAACCTCGGCAGATCGGGATGCGGCAGCCTGCCCCCACGCACCACCTGCTTGCCGTACTCGGCGCAGCGCTGCAGCGTCGGAATCACCTTGCCGGGGTTCAGCATGCCCTCGGGATCGAAGGCGCGCTTCACGCCGAACATCTGCTCGTTCTCGGCCGCCGTGAACTGCACGCACATGCTGTTGAGCTTTTCGACGCCCACGCCGTGCTCGCCCGAGACGGTGCCGCCCATCGCGACGCTGGTCTCCAGGATGTCGGCGCCGAAGAGCTCGCAGCGGTGCAGCTCGTCGGGGTCGTTGGCGTCGAACAGCACGAGCGGGTGCAGGTTGCCGTCGCCCGCGTGGAACACGTTGCAGCAGCGCAGGCCGTACTTCTTCTCCATCTCCTGGATGGCCAGCAGGATGTCGGCCAGGCGCTTGCGCGGAATGGTGGAGTCCAGGCACATGTAGTCGGGGCTGATGCGGCCCGAGGCGGGGAACGCGTTCTTGCGTCCGCTCCAGAACCTCATGCGCTCTTCCTCGCTGCTGCTGCAGGCGATGGCGGTGGCGCCCGAGGCGCGCAGCACGGCGGTCATGCGACCGATCTCTTCCTCCACCTCCTCGGGCGTTCCGTCGGATTCGCACAGCAGGATGGCGGCGGCGTCGAGGTCGTAGCCGGCGCGCACGAAATCTTCAACCGCGGCGGTCATGGGCTTGTCCATCATCTCCAGCCCCGCCGGGATGATGCCCGCCGCGATCACCGCGGCCACCGCGTCGCCGGCTTTGCGCACATCGTCGAAGCTGGCCATGATGCAGCGCGCGAGCTGCGGCTTGGGCACCAGCTTGACGGTGACCTCGGTGGTCACGGCCAGCATGCCTTCGCTGCCGATGACCAGCGCCAGCAGGTCGAACCCCGGCGCGTCGAGCGCCTCGCCGCCGAACTCCACCGGCTCGCCCTCGGCCGTGAAGCCGCGCACCCGCATCACGTTGTGCAGCGTGAGCCCGTACTTCAGGCAGTGCACGCCGCCCGAGTTCTCGGCCACGTTGCCGCCGATGGTGCAGGCGATCTGGCTCGACGGATCGGGCGCGTAGTAGAGGTTGAAGGGCGCGGCCGCCTCGCTGATGGCGAGATTGCGCACGCCGCACTGCACCACGGCCGTGCGGCTGACCGGATCGATCTTCAGGATGCGGTTGAACCGCGCGAGCGACAGTGTCACGCCCATGGTGTGCGGCATGGCGCCGCCCGAAAGCCCGGTGCCCGCGCCGCGCGCCACCACCGGCACTCCGAGCTGGTGGCAGGTCTTGAGCACGGCGGCGACCTGCGCCTCGGTCTCGGGCAGGGCCACCACCAGCGGGCGGGCGCGGTAGGCGGTGAGGCCGTCGCACTCGTAGGGCGTGGTGTCCTCGTCGTGCCAGATCAGCGCGTGGGCCGGCAGGTGCGGCTGCAGCGCGCGCACGATCTGCGCCTGGCGCTGTGTCTTCTGTAGCGAATCGTGTTGGGTGGGGGTCAGCGGCGCGTTCATGCGGCGGCCTCTTTTCTTTCTTGCTTGCTCGCGGGATGTCTCGTGTCTACCGCACTCTACGGACATTCCTGCGGTCCCGGGTTGAGGGTTTTTCGCGGGGCGCTTGAAAGAACTTCGCGCCGCGCCGCCCGGTTCAGCGCAGGCTCTGCCCCAGCCAGTCGGCAAAGGCCGCGCACTCCCAGCGCTCCAGCGTGCCCGGCTGCCAGCAGATGTAGTGCCGGTGCGGCGAGGTCACCGCCTGGTCGGACAGCGCCACCAGCCGCCCCGATTCGAACCACTCCGCGCCCAGCTTCTGCCGCACCAGCGCCACGCCGAAGCCGCTGGCGGCAGCGTCGTACATCAGCCCCAGGTCGTTGAACTGCGAGCCGATGGCGGGCTCGGGCTGGTCGATGCCGCAGCTCGCGAACCAGGTGCCCCAGGGCTCGAGCGGGCTGCGGATCAGCCGCGCGGCGGCGATCTCGGCCGCGCTGCGGAAGCCCGTGAAGGGGCCGAACTCGTTGAGGTAGCTCGGGCTGCAGGCAGGCACCACCTGCTCCTCGATCAGCAGCCGGTGCTCGCAGTCGGCATAGCCGCCTGGGCCGTAGCGCACTTCCAGGTCGGCCTGCTCGGCCGTCACGTCGAGCAGCGGGATCGACACCTGCAGCACCAGCTCGATGTCGGGGTAGATGTTGCGGAACAGCTCCAGCCTCGGCATGAGGAACTGCCGGCTGAAGGTGGGCGTGACCGCGATGCGCAGCCGGGTGGCGCGCTGCGCGGCACTGCCGCCCAGGGGCGTGGCCTGCAGCGCCGCGAGCCCCGTTCGCACGTTCGCGAGATAGGCGGCACCGTCGGCCGTGAGGCTGAAGTCGCCGCGGCCGAAGAGCTTGAAGCCGACATGCGATTCGAGCTGCCGGATGCGGTGGCTCACAGCGCTGGGCGTGACGCACAGCTCGTCGGCCGCGCGCCCGGCGTGGCGCAGACGGGCCACTGCCTCGAAGGTCAGTAGGCACTGGATCGGTGGAATGTGCTGCAGGGCCATGCGCGCCCGAAGGTCCGCTCTCAGTCCGCGAAGAAGTTGACGGGCAGCCCGGGCGTGTCGACGCGCATCGAGATCACCGAACCCGAGGCGGGCCGCTGCGCGATCTCGGCGGCGGGCCTGCCCTTGCGGCCGCTGGTGACGAACAGCGTCTTCAGGTCGTCGCCGCCGAAGCAGGGCATGGTCGGGCACTGCACGGGCACGGGCACCGCGGCGACGATCTCGCCCGTGGGTGCGAAGCGCAGCAGCTGCGCGCCTTCGAACATGGCGACCCAGTAGTGGCCCTGCGCGTCGACGGTGGCGCCGTCGGGGCGGCCCTGGTAGCCCAGCGGCGCATCGACGGTCCAGCCCTCGGGCTTGGCGTCGAACTGGTGGAACACGCGGGCGTGCGAGAGCGAATTGGCCTCGGCGTCCCAGTCCCATGCGCAGACCACGTGCGCGGCGGTGTCGGCCCAGTAGAGGGTGCGCGCGTCGGGCGAGAAGGCCAGGCCGTTGGCGGTGGTGGACTCGTTGGCCATCTGCGTGAGCGTGGGCGAGACGCCGGTGCCGGGGCGCGCATCGAAGCAGTAGAGCGCGGCGTTGGCGCGGTCCTTCGCCTCGTTGAGGGAGCCGCCCCAGAAGCGGCCCAGCGGATCACACTTGCCGTCGTTGAAGCGCATGGTGCGCACGTCGTGCTCGACGCGCGCCATCGCGGCCAGCGCGCCGCCCCATTCGCGCGCACGGTAGATGCCGTCGCGCAGCGCGATCACCAGGCCGCCGCTGCGCGCGGGCGCCATGCAGCCGGGCTCGGTGGGCAGGGGCCAGCGCTCGACCTTCGCATCGGGCGATCCGATCTCGCCGCGCGTGCGCAGCACGGCGCGGCCGGGAATGTCGAGCCAGTAGAGCGATCGTTCTTCGAGGTGCCAGAACGGCGATTCGCCGAGCTCGCAGAGGCTGTCTTCAATGGAGGTCCACATGGTGGCGAGATTCTGCTCCCGCCCGCCACGGCCTCGGACAAAAAAAAGCCCGCTGGCGCCAAAGCGCTCGCGGGCTGAACATCCAAAGGAGACCTCGCTTGAAAAACTCGTTACGAAGATTTCTTCTTTTTGTGGGTGGTGGTCATTCATTCGATGGCGGGGGCCGCCCGAAGGCAGGTCCCGCCAAGGCAGAAGATCAGCGGTTGTAGGCGGTTTCGCCGTGGGAAGAAATGTCGAGGCCTTCGCGCTCTTCTTCTTCCGACACACGCAGGCCGAGGGTCAGGTCGGCGATCTTGTAGGCGATGAAGGCCACGATGCCGGACCACACGACGGTGAGCAGCACGCTCTTGATCTGGATCCAGACCTGTGCGCCCATCGCGAAGGTGTCGGGCGTCGCGCCGCCGGTGCCGCCCAGGCCCTTGGCAGCGAACACGCCCGTCAGGATGGCACCCAGGATACCGCCCACGCCGTGGACGCCGAACACGTCGAACGCGTCGTCGGCACCGAGCATGCGCTTCAGGCCGCCCACACCCCACAGGCAGACCAGGCCGGCCAGCAGGCCCAGCACGATCGAACCCATCGGGCCGACGAAGCCGGCGGCGGGCGTGACGGCCACCAGGCCGGCGACGGCACCGGATGCTGCACCCAGCATCGAGGCCTTGCCCTTGTGCAGGCTCTCGCCCAGGATCCACGACAGGGCCGCGGCGGCGGTGGCGAGCACCGTGTTCACGAAGGCCAGGCCGGCAACGGCGTTGGCAGCACCGGCCGAGCCGGCGTTGAAGCCGAACCAGCCGACCCACAGCAGCGATGCGCCGACCATGGTGAGCGTGAGCGAGTGCGGCGTGAAGGCTTCCTTGCCGTAGCCGACGCGCTTGCCGACCATGTAGGCGCCGACCAGGCCGGCCACACCGGCGTTGATGTGCACCACGGTGCCGCCGGCGAAGTCCAGCGCGCCGTCCTTGCCCAGCAGGCCGCCGCCCCACACGATGTGGGCGATCGGCACGTAGCTGAAGGTGAACCACAGCACCGAGAACAGCAGCACGGCCGAGAACTTGGCGCGTTCCGCGAAGGCACCGACGATCAGCGCCACGGTGATGGCCGCGAAGGTGCCCTGGAAGGCGACGAACACGTATTCGGGAATCGTGGTCAGCGCGCCGAAGGTCTCCTGCGTGATGCCCTTCATGAAGATCTTGTCGAATCCTCCGAAGAAGTTGCCGTCACCCGAGAAGGCCAGGCTGTAGCCGTAGACGGCCCACAGGATGCTGATCAGCGAGAAGATCACGAAGACCTGCATCAGCACCGACAGCATGTTCTTCGAGCGGCCCAGGCCGCCATAGAACAGCGCGAGGCCGGGGATGGTCATCAGGATCACGAGAAGCGTCGAAGTCAGCATCCAGGCGGTGTCGCCGGAATCGATCTTCGGAGCGGGTGCCGCGGCGGGCGCAGCAGGAGCTGCATCGGCGGCGGCAGGGGCTGCAGCAGCAGGCGCAGCAGCCGGGGCGGGCGCGGCGGCAGCGGGTGCCGACGCGGCCGGAGCCTCGGCCGTGGCCGCGGCGGGAGTCTGCGCGAAGCCGGTGGTACCGGCAGCCAGCACGCTCAAACCGAGCGCAAGAGAGACAAGCAGTTTTTTCATAGTCGTTGTTCTTTCGGGCCAGGACTCGATCAGAGGGCTTCGCGGCCCGTTTCGCCGGTGCGGATGCGAACGACCTGTTCGAGGTTGTAGACGAAGATCTTGCCGTCGCCGATCTTGCCGGTGCGTGCAGCGCCTTCCACCGCCTCGATCACGCGATCGACGAGGTCGTCGGAGACGGCCGCTTCGATCTTGACCTTGGGCAGGAAGTCGACCACGTATTCAGCGCCGCGGTACAGCTCCGTGTGGCCCTTCTGGCGGCCGAAGCCCTTCACCTCGGTGACGGTGATGCCCTGCACGCCGATGGCCGACAGTGCTTCGCGCACTTCGTCGAGCTTGAACGGTTTGATGATGGCTGTGACCAGCTTCATGAGTTTTCTCCTTCGGATGGAATTGAAGTGGCGCGGCAGCTTGGGCCGCACCTCGTTGTTGTCGTGCGGCTTACAGCGTCTTCGTCAGCGTGAGGATGAAGCGCGCCTTGTTCGGCGAGTAGTAGGTCGTGCCGAAGGTGCCGAAGCCGTAGTCCACGCCCGGGTTGCTCACCGCGAGGTACGAGTTCTTCTTGTTGGCGCCCTGCACCGAGCCCGTCAGCGAGAGGCCGTTGCCGAAGTCGTAGCTCGCGCCAATGTTGTAGTCGACGTAGCTCTTGTAGCCCAGGCTGCGGATGTCGCTGGACATGTTGGTGAAGCCCACTGCCGCCTTCAGCGTGACCTTGGGCACGATCTCCTTGCTGTACGACAGGTTCAGGTAGCCCGTGTTGGTGCCCTTCAGGCCCGAGCCGGCCTTGTTGCCGGCGTAGCCGAAGTAGTCCTTCGACACGGTGTGCGAGTACTTGGCGGTGAAGGAGCCGAAGCTGTCGTTCGCGTAGGTGGCGCCGACGTACAGCTCGGTGGTGTTGCCCGACGAGTTGCCCGGGTAGATGTAGGTGAGCGCACCCACGTCCATGTCCAGCGGGCCGGCCTTGAACTTGTAGCCGCCGTACACGTCCATCTCGATGCTGTTGCCCTTGAGCCAGTTGACGCTGGAGTTCCAGTTGCCCACGTAGAAGCCGCTGTCGCCGAAGGCGTAGTCCAGTCCGCCCTGGATCGCGGGCTTGAAGCCCTTGGTCTTGGCGTAGTCGTTCTTGCCGATCATGTCCTGGTCCTGGCCGCGGAACTTGTAGTTCGTGGTGATCGACACGTTGCCCGTGAGGTTCGGTGCGGGTGCCGCAGCCGGTGCTGCTGCGGCGTCGGTCGTTGCAGTCTGCGCCAGGGCCGCGCCGGACGCGGTCAATGCGGTGGCCAGAACGATCAGCGCCTGGGCGGCGGTACGGTGCGTCATCAGGGAACTCCTCGAAGGTGTGTTGTGGGACCGAAGGGCTCAAAGCAGGGAGCGTGCCAAAGTGCACGAATGCCGCCTCTAGCAACCGCCCTCACCTCGCGGTTGAGAGCCAAATCGTTACAACAGCTGTTGCGAGTGGTTGCAGATGGAAGGTGCGCCGCACCGCCGCGGGAATGCCCAAAAAGTGCGCACCATCTTGGGGAGAGGAAGAGAAATGGGACTGTCTTTGGTGCAGAGCCGCGCCTTGCTGGGTCTTGAAGCGGCCAGTGTCACGGTTGAGGTGCATCTGGCGAACGGCCTGCCCAGCTTCACGCTGGTGGGCCTGGTCGAAACGGAAGTCAAGGAAGCGCGCGAGCGCGTGCGCTCCGCGCTCCAGAACGCGGGGCTGGAATTCCCCAATAACAAGCGCATCACGGTCAACCTCGCGCCGGCCGACCTGCCGAAGGACTCCGGGCGCTTCGACCTGCCCATCGCGCTGGGCATCCTCGCTGCCAGCGGCCAGATCGACAACGCGAAGCTCGCCGGCCACGAGTTCGCCGGCGAGCTCTCGCTGTCGGGCGAGCTGAGGCCCGTGCGCGGCGCGCTGGCCATGGCGCTCGCGCTCCACACCCGCGGCGTCGCGACCCGGCTGGTGCTGCCCCTGGAGAGTGCACTGGAGGCGGCGCTGGTGCCGGGCGGCGAGGTCTACGGCGCGAAGCACCTGCTGGACGTGGTGCGCCAGTTCGTCGCCACCGACGAGGAAGCCTCACAGCTGCCCGACACCACCGACGACGGCTGGGCCCGCATCAGCGCCGCACCCGACACCACCCCGCCGCGCTACGCCGACCTCGCAGAAGTCAAAGGCCACACCGGCGTCAAGCGCGTGCTCGAGATCGCCGCGGCAGGCGGCCACAGCCTGCTGATGGTGGGCGAGCCGGGGTCGGGCAAGTCGATGCTGGCCCAGCGCTTCGCCGGCCTCCTGCCTGCGATGCACATCGACGAGGCGCTGGAGAGCGCCGCGGTGGCGAGCCTGGGCGGACGGTTCGCGACCGAGCGCTGGCGCGTGAGGCCGACCTGCGCACCGCACCATACGGCGAGCGCGGTGGCGCTGGTCGGCGGCGGCTGGTCGGTGACTCGCTAATTGAGAAAACTACCAGCTATTTGAGAATTTGCGGCTAAGGCTACGCTGAAAAAGGTCCACCGCGATTCCGGCTGACTCGTTAATCCGAACATGAAGCAACAGACCTTGGCGATGGCCGCCGACAAAGGCTTTGAGCAATTCCGCCGCCCCACGAAGCGGGA
>CAJYQC010000462.1 GCA_913776885.1 uncultured Variovorax sp. | reverse complement strand
CTCACCGGCATTACTGCGAAGGCGGCGCAGACCGAGGTCGATGCATCGGTGAGCCGCCTGTTCGCCTATGGCGCCTGGGCCGACAAGTACGAAGGCACGGTGCATGTGCCGTCCTTGCGCGGCGTGGCGCTGGCCACGGTCGAGGCGATCGGCGTGGTGGGCGTCGTGTGCCCCGACGAGGCCCCGCTGCTGTCCTTCGTGAGCCTGCTGGCGCCCAACCTGGCCATGGGCAACTGCACGGTGATCGTGCCGGGCGAGAAGCACGCGCTGGTCGCCACCGACTTCTACCAGGTGCTCGAGACCTCCGACCTGCCGGGCGGCGTCGTCAACATCGTGACCGGCCCGGCCGCGAGCCTCGTGCGCACGCTGGCTGAGCACGACGACGTCGACGCGCTCTGGGTCTTCGGCGCGAAGGAGCTGTCGCGTGATGCCGAGCGGCTGTCGGTCGGCAACCTCAAGCGCACGCTCGTCGACCACGGCCTGGCCATCGACTGGCACGACCTCGCAGCGAGCGAAGGCCCGGCGCTCCTGCGGCACGCCACGCAGGTCAAGAACATCTGGATTCCCTATGGCGAATGAACGCGCAGCCATCTTTTCTGTTGCCGGAACCAAGGGAAATCCCGGAGAAGCAAACGTTTGCGCAAACGTTTTCTTTCTCTAAGATCGCAGCCGCGCAAGCCAAACCAACAAAGGAGACCGAATGCTGAAGTCCATCCATCCGCTGCTCAATGCAGACGTGCTCTACGCCCTGCGCGCGATGGGCCACGGCGACGAGCTGGTGCTGTGCGACGCCAACTTTCCGGCCGACTCGGTCGCCCGCCAGACCTCGCTGGGCCGGCTGCTGCGCATCGACGGCGTGGGCACTACCGAGGCGGCGCGTGCCATTCTTTCGGTGCTGCCGCTGGACAACGCGGTGGACGATCCGGCGCGGCGCATGGAGATCATGGGCGCTCCCGACGAGATCCCGCCGGTGCAGCAGGAGATGCAGCGCGAGATCGACGCGGCCGAAGGGCGCGCGCGGCCGATGGGCTCCATCGAGCGCTTCGCTTTCTATGAAGCCGCGCGCCGCGCGTACTGCGTGATCGCCACCGGCGAGCGCCGCTTCTACGGCTGCTTCGTGTTCAAGAAGGGCGTGATCGCCCCCGAGGCTTGATCGATGAGCGCCGTTTCCTTGCATCAGCAGCAACAACACGGCGTTGCCGTGCTCGGCATCTTCGTAGCCGACCTCGCCTTCCGCGCGGCCGACCTTCCGGGCGTGGGCCAGACCATCGCGGGCTCCGGCTTCGCGATGGGGCCCGGCGGCAAGGGCTCGAACCAGTCGGTGGCCGCGGCACGGGCCGGGGCGCAGGTGACCTTCATCTCCAAGCTCGGGCAGGACGCCTTCGGCGCCAATGCGCTCGCGCTGTGGGCGCAGGAAGGCATCACGCCGCGCGTGCCGCAGGTGACGACGCAGCCGACCGGCGCGGCCTTCATCTACGTGCACGAGGTCACGGGCGACAACGCCATCATCGTGGTGCCCGGCGCCGCGGCGCTCATCGATTCGGCCGACGTGGATGCAGCCGCCGACGCCATCGGCGGCGCGCGCGTGTTCGTCACGCAGCTGGAGCAGCCCGCGGGCGCCGCGCAGCGCGGCCTGGAACTCGCACGCGCCGCAGGCACGATGACGGTGTTCAACCCCGCGCCCGCGCTGCCTTTCGACGATGCGGTGTACCCGCTGTGCGACTTCATCACGCCGAACGAGCACGAGGCCGCCGCGCTCAGCGGCATCGCCATCGAGACCATCGAGGACGCGCGGCGCGCGGGCGACTTCTTCCTCTCCAAGGGGGTCGGCTGTGCGCTCATCACGCTCGGCGAGAAGGGCGCGCTGCTGCACAGCGCGAAGGAATCGGTGCACCTGCCCGTGTTCCAGGCCGGCGCGGTGAAGGAAACGGCTGGCGCGGGCGATGCCTTCAACGGCGGCTTCGCGGCCGCGCTGGCCGAGGGCGCGTCGCCGCTGGAGGCTGCGCGCTTCGGCTCGGCCGTGGCCGCGATTTCCGTCACACGCGCGGGCACCGCGCCCTCGATGCCCACGCGCGCCGAGGTCGACGCGTTGCTGAACCGCGCGGCGGCCTGAGACGCGAGCCGCAAAGGAGCCTTCCGTGAAATTCAGGTTTTCAGACCGCGAGCTCAACTTCCTGGTCGGCATCAACGTCGCGATCCTCGTGGTCGCCACCGTGCTGTCGAAGGGCGACTTCCTCGACGTCTACAACTTCCAGTCGATGGGCGGCCAACTGCCCGAGCTCGGCCTGCTGGCCATGGGCGTGGCGCTCTCGATGATCTCCGGCAACGGCGGCATCGACCTCTCGGGCGTGGCGCTGGCCAATCTCTCGGGCGTGGTGGCGGCCACGCTGGCGCCGATGCTGGTCGATGCGGATGCATCGCCGTGGCTCTACACCGGCACCTTCGCCGTGACCGCGCTCGCGGTGGGGCTCGCGGGCGGGCTGCTCAACGGCGTGCTGATCGCGCGTGCAGGCCTCACACCCATCCTGTGCACCCTGGGCACGCAGCTGCTCTACACCGGCTTCGCGGTGGTGCTCACGGGCGGCTCCAGCCTTCGCGTGGGCAATGCGGAGCCGCTCTCGGCCATCGGCAACGAGAACGTGCTGGGCGTCCCCATTCCGTTCGCGATCTTCATCGCGATGCTGCTGGCCGTGGCCTGGCTGCTCAAGCAGAGCCCGTTCGGCATCCGGCTCTTCCTGCTGGGCACCAACGCCAAGGCGGCGCGCTACGCGGGCATTCCGCAGGGCCGCATGCTGATCGCCACCTATGCGCTGTGCGGCGTGCTGGCTGCGGTGGCGGGCGTGATCATCGCGGGCCGCACGGCCAGCGTGAAGTCGGACTACGGCAACTCGTACCTGCTCATCGCCATCCTCATCACCGTGATGGCCGGCGTGCGGCCGCAGGGCGGCTACGGACGCATGGTGTGCCTGTTCTTCTCGGCCGTGGCGCTGCAGCTGCTGTCGAGCACCTTCAACCTGCTGGGCATCTCCAACTTCTTCCGGGACTGCGCCTGGGGGCTGCTGCTGCTGTTCTTCCTGGCATCTGCACGCCTGAGCCTGGGCGACCTGCGCAGCTTCATCTCTCTTTCGCGCACCAGCGCACCGCCGCATCAGCCCCCTCCTGGCGCGACGCAGAGAACCACCGAGGGCTAGGAGACAAACGAATATGCTGAAGAAAACCAAGATCGCCTGCACCGTGCTGGCACTGGGCACCGTGGCCTTCGCCTCGGCGATCCATGCGCAGGGCAAGCCGCAGGACATCGTCACCGTGGTGAAGATCACCGGCATCAGCTGGTTCAACCGCATGGAAGTGGGCGTGAAGGAGTTCGGCGCCAGCACGCCGGGCGTGACCACGCGGCAGATCGGCCCGGCCCAATCGGACGCAGCGCAGCAGCAGCGCCTGGTGGAAGACCTGGTGGCCAAGAAGGTCGACGCGATCGCGGTGGTGTCGATGGACCCGCCCACGCTGGAGCCGGTGCTCAAGCGTGCGATGGAGCGCGGCATCAAGGTCGTCACGCACGAGGCCGACAACCAGAAGAACACCATGGTCGACATCGAGGCCTTCGACAACACCGCCTACGGCGCGCGCATCAACGAGCGCCTGGCCGCCTGCATGGGCCAGCAGGGCAAGTGGACCTCGCTGGTGGGCTCGCTGGGCAGCCAGTCGCAGGTGCAGTGGGCCGACGGCGGCGCGGCCAACGCCAAGAAGTATCCCAAGATGCAGCTGGTCGACGCCAAGAACGAATCGCTCAACGACGCCGAGAAGGCCTATGGCAAGGCCAAGGAAATGCTGCGCAAGCACCCGGACCTGAAGGGCTTCCAGGGCTCCTCGTCGCTGGACGTGCTGGGCATCGGCCGCGCGGTGGAAGAGGCCGGCCTGGCGGGCAAGATCTGCGTCTTCGGCACCGGCCTGCCGAGCGAGGCGGCCAAGTTCCTCGAGTCGGGCGCGGTCGGCGGCATCGCCTTCTGGGACCCGAAGGACGCCGGCCTCGTCATGAACAAGGCCGCCAAGATGCTGCTCGACGGCAAGACCATCACCGACGGCACCGACATGGGCGTGCCCGGCTACAACAAGGTCTCGGTGAAGAAGGGGCCGGGCGCTGGCATCATCGTCACGGGCCAGGCCTGGGTCGAGGTCGACAAGCAGAACTACAAGAAGTACTCGTTCTGACGCGACGCAAGCCATGACCCTGACCGCGCCTTCCACGCAAGCAAGTCAGCCCGGCCCCGCGAGCGCGGCCGGGCGCCGGGTGTTCCTCGAGGTGCAGGACGTGCACAAGCGCTTCGCGGGCGTGCACGCGCTGCGGGGCATCGACCTCGTCATCGAGGCCGGCGAGATCTACCACCTGCTCGGCGAGAACGGCTGCGGCAAGAGCACGCTGATCAAGATCATCTCGGGCGCGCAGCCGCCGAGCCAGGGACGCATCGTGATCGACGGCCAACCCTACGAATCGCTGTCACCACTGCAGGCGCTCAGCCTGGGCATCGAGACGGTCTACCAGGACCTGTCCCTGCTGCCGAACATGAGCGTGGCCGAGAACGTCGCGCTCAGCGAGCAGCTCGTCGCCACCGGCGGCAGGCTGGCTCGCCGCTTCGACCGCAAGG
>CAJYQC010000461.1 GCA_913776885.1 uncultured Variovorax sp. | reverse complement strand
GGAGCAGGCACCGAGGTTCGTGCGTCTCTGGCACGTACCGCAGCGGTTCTGCAATTGCGTCCGGAGGGAATGAGCGAGGTGGCCGAGATCGCGACGGATACGCCAAGTGATCGCGCCGCGCACGTCGAGCAAACCTCCTGGGGGCCCGCAGCCCGGCTGCTTCCTCCGCTGGAGATCGAAGGGGCACCGCTTGCATGGCGTTATCCGGCGCGCGCGCTGGGCGCGTACGAGCCGGAATGGTCGTCTTCGAACGACGACCTTTGAGTGGTGAGTGGAAGGCTACCGGCTTCGGCTATGCCACGCAGCCCTGTGCATACGCCCCGGACAGCGCGTGCACAAAGCAGCTCTAGACCGCCTGCTTGTGCCGCTCGATGCAGACGTCCAGCGTCTCAGCCCCAGGCCTTTGCCACCAGTCGAGATTCGAAAAAATCTCCACTTCGCTGAACCCCGCGAAGCCCGCGTCTTCCACCCACCCGCGGATCTTCTTCAGCTCGACCACGCCGTCGCCCATCATCCCGCGGTCACTCAGCAGATCGCGCGTGGGCGTGAGCCAGTCGCAGACGTGATACGCCAGCAGGCGCTCGCGGCCGGCGCGGGCGATCTGCTGCTGCAGCTTCGGATCCCACCACACGTGGTAGATGTCCAGCGCCACGCCGAGCATTCCGCTTCGGCCCGCGTCGAGTTCATCGCACAGGTCGAGCGCGTGTTCGAGCGTGTTGATGCATGCGCGGTCGGCCGCCTGCATCGGGTGCAGGGGCTCGATGGCCAGCGGCATGCCGACCTCGCGTGCGTATTCGAGCGAGGCGGCGATGCCGTCGCGCACCTCGGCCCGGGCGCGGCCGATGTCCTTGTAGGCGGCCTTGCCTTCGAGCGCACCGGGCAGGGCGCCGACGACCAGCACGAGGCAGGGCGCGTCGAGCGTCTTGGCCTCGTCGATGGCGCGGCGGTTGTCGTCGAGCGCGGCCTTCAGGCCGGCCGCGTCGGGCGCGGGGAAGAAGCCGCCGCGGCAATAGCCAGAGAGGCCGATGCCATGCGTCTTCAGCTGCTTCGCAACCTTGTCGAGCCCGACGGCCGCCACCTGGTCGCGCCAGGGGCTGATCGCGCGGATGCCGCGCTCGGCGCACTGGTCGATGATGCGGTCCAGCGGCACCTCGGCGCCCGACTGCTTGCGCACCGTGGCGGTGTTGATCGACAGCCAGTCGTGGTTCTGCGAGAAATCGCGCATGCTCGTCTTCAGCCTTCCACGCCGTGCAAGGCCAGCAGCGTCTTCATGCGCTGCACCGCCAGCTCGGGCTGCTCCAGCAGGTTGGCCGCGTCGGCCAGCCTGAACAGCTCGGCAAAGTGCTGCAGCGAGCGCGTGCTCTGCTGGCCGCCGACCATCGTGAAGTGCTTCTGGTGGCCATTCAGCCACGCCATGAACACCACGCCGGTCTTGTAGAAGCGCGTGGGCGCGGCAAAGATGTGGCGCGACAGCGGCACCGTGGGGCCGAGGATGTCGTGGAACTTCTTCTCGTCGCCCTGCGCCAGCGCACCGAGGGCCGCGCTCGCGGCGGGTGCGATCGCATCGAAGATGCCCAGCAGCGCATCGCTCTTGCCGTGCGTGGGCTCGCGGCCGAAGCCGTCGCCGGCGATCAGCTCGGCGTAGTTGAAGTCGTCGCCGGTGTACATGCGCACGCCCGGCGGCAGGCGGCGGCGCATCGCGATCTCCTTGTCCTTGTCGAGCAGCGAGATCTTGATGCCGTCTACCTTGCTTGGATGCGCGGCGATGATGCCGAGCGCCGTGTCCATGGCCGCATCGACGTCCTTCGTGCCCCAGTAGCCCGCCAACGCCGGATCGAACATGTCGCCCAGCCAATGCAGCACCACCGGCTGCTTCGCCTGGCTCAGGATGCGGTCGTACACGCGCTCGTAGTCGGCCGGGCTCTTCGCGACGCGGGCCAGCGCGCGGCTGGCCATCACGATCAGCTTGCCGCCGAGCGCCTCGATGGCGGCCATCTGCTCCTCGTAGCCTCGGATGACGTCGTCGACGCTCTTCACGCTGTCGATGTCCAGATGATCGGTGCCGCAGCCTGAGGCAACCAGCGCGCCCGGCACGTCCTTCGCAGCGTCGAGCGAGCGGCGGATCAACTCCAGAGAGGTGGGCCAGTCGAGGCCCATGCCGCGCTGCGCGGTGTCCATGGCCTCGGCCACGCCCAGGCCGAGCGAGAACAGGTGGCGCCGGTAGGCGATGGTGGTGTCCCAGTCGACCGCGCATTGCAGCCATGGGTCGATGGCGGCCATCGGGTCGGCCACCACGTGGGCGGCCGAGTAGGCGATGCGGTTGAACTTGACGCCCGCATCGGGCTTCACCGGTGCGCTGCCGCGCAGCGCGTAGGGCGCGAGCGCGCCGCCGGCAGTGGGGAGGTTCAGCGAAAGTGCCATGTCAGACCTTCAGCGTGGGCACGTCGACCCAGCGGCGGTCCTTCCACGACTCGAGCGCGGCCTCGACCAGCTGCACGCCCTTGGCGCCTTCGGGCAGCGTCCACTTGTAGGGAGCGTCTTCCACCACGTGGCGGATGAAATGCTCCCACTGGATCTTGAAGCCGTTGTCATAGACCTGCGAGTCCGGAATCTCCTGCCACTGGTCGAAGAAGTTCATGGTCTGCTTCTCGTCGGGGTTCCACACCGGGCGCGGCGTGGCCACGCGCGACTGGGCGCGGCAGCTCGAAAGGCCGGCCACGGCCGAGCCGTCGGTGCCGTCGACGTGGAAGGTCACGAGGTCGTCGCGGCGCACGCGCGTGACCCAGCTCATGTTGATCTGCGCGATGACGGGCTCGCCGTTGTGGCCGGTGAGTTCGCAGGTGGCATACGCCGCGTCGTCGGCGGTGGCCTCGTAGGGCTTGCCGGCTTCGTCCCAGCGCGTCGGGATGTGGGTGGTGCCCAGGCAGCTGACCGACTTCACTTCGCCGAACAGGTTGTCCAGCACGTAGCGCCAGTGGCACATCATGTCCAGGATCATCCCGCCGCCGTCTTCCTTGCGGTAGTTCCAGCTCGGGCGCTGGATGGGCTGGAGGTCGCCCTCGAACACCCAGTAGCCGAACTCCAGGCGCACGCTGAGCATGCGCCCGAAGAATCCGGCGCGGCGCAGCATGTCGAGCTTGCGCAGGCCGGGGAGGAAGAGCTTGTCCTGCACGGCGCCGTGCTTCAGGCCCTTGGTCTTCGTGGCTTCCTCGGCCAGGCGGGCGATCTCGACCGCCTCGTTGAGGTTGGTGGCGATGGGTTTCTCGCAGTAGACGTGCTTGCCGGCGCGGATGGCCTTGGCCAGCAGGGCGGGGCGCATCTGCGTGGTTCCGGCGTCGAAGAAGATGGTGTCGTCCTTGTTCTCCAGCGCCTTGTCGAGGTCGGTGCCCCAGCGCGGGATGTTGTGCGCCTTGGCGAGCGCTTCCATCTTCTCGGCATTGCGGCCGATGAGGATCGGGTCGGGCATGACCTTGTTGCCGTTCGACAAAGTGACGCCGCCCTGGGCGCGGATGGCGCAGATCGAGCGGATCAGATGCTGGTTCATGCCCATGCGCCCGGTGACGCCGTGCATGATGATTCCTAGACGTTGGGTGGCCATCGTTTTCTTCCTTGGGTGCGAGAGATAGGTGCGGGCAGGACGCGCGCTTCAGTAGACGGAACGCATCGCGTCCCACGAGATGCCGGCGCCCGGCTTGCCGGTGGCGAAGCCGGGCGCGGCGTTGAGCGAGGACAGGTCGAGCTGCCCTTCGCGGATGGCGAGGCGCACTGCGCCGTCGCTGGTTTCGTAGAGCCCCGGGTGGGCGCGCAGCAGCGCCTGCTGCTCGGCTTCGGGCGCCGCCGCAAGGCCGTTGACGTAGTGGTGGCCGTTGCGCTCCACGTGCGAGAGGCCGAGCCAGGCGACCAGCGCCAGGTCTTGCTGCACGCCGATGCCGGCCTGCATGGTCAGGTCTTCGCCCGAGAGGAAGTAGCGCGGCTTCTCCGCCGCCGCGTTCCACTGCGCGCAACGCGCTGCATTGATCACCGACTTGTAGAAGCCCTTGCAGCTCTTGCTCGACACACCGGTGTAGCCCAGCGCACGGGCCTGCACGAAGGCGTCGAGCGTGGCGTCCGATTCGTCGATGAGCAGCGGAATGCGCTTGCCCAATGCCGACACGTCGCGCTGCAGCGCGGCATCGCGGCGGATCGGCTGCTCGACGAACACCGTCTTCTGCGCAAGCTTCCACAGCGTGGGCGTGGAGAGCATGCGGTCGAGAAAGGTGGCGAAGTCGTCGGCATCCGCGTACTGCTCGTTGCCGTCGAGCGTGACCAGTTGCGCCTGGCCGTCGATCACGCGGGCGATGCGCTGGAGCCGGTCGATGTCCTGCGCGGTGTTGCCGCAGAGCTTGAGCTTGAAGTGGGTGTGGCCGTAGCGTCGTACTGCGGCCTGCAGCGTCGTGGGCAGGCCGTCGGTGGGCGCATCTGGCGAGGCGTCGTACTCGTCGATGGCGTCCGCCAGCCCGACCGTGTGGCGCGCGGCGATGCGGTTTCGCGGTGACTGCTTCGCCAGGAAGGCCGGCATGTCGAAGCCCGCGAGGTCATCGGCGAGGCCGCTGCCGGCGATGTCGATGCCGCAGACGTTGCCGCTCATCGCCGCCGCGAAGCTCGTGCCGTTGTGCAGGCACAGCGCGTCGAGCAGGGCGCGGTCGATCAGCGCGGGGCCGTAGCTCGCCACCAGCGGCTGCAGGCCCTTGGCCCTGGCGCGCGATTGCAGCGCGGCGTAGTTGCCGGCGAAATGGGTCCAGGCGGTCTGCGCGTCGGCTTCGGCGGTGTAGGCCTCGCGGGCGTCGCGCAAGGCGAAGCGCAGCTGCTCGAAGTTCTGCTCGTTGTTGAGCGCCGGGTTCTTGTCGAACCACTTCGGAATCATCATCTCCGCCGCGCATCCCTCGGCCGTGCGGCCGTCGGCGAAGCGGATGCGCGCCTTCACGTAGACCTGCGGGCAGGCCGTGACGGTGGCGGCACCGAAGCGGAAGGGCAGCCGCAGCGCCACGTTGCGTTCGGCGAAGCGGATCTCCTCGACGTGAAAGCGGATCGCGTCCATGGCCTGCATCTGCTCGTCAGTGGTCCAGGATGCCCTGCGAATAGAAATGCGCACGCACCAGCTTGGTGTAGGCGCCGAACTCCGGCGAGGCCATCACGTCGAGCGTGCGCGGGCGCGGCAGGTCGATGTCGTACACGGCGGCGATGGAACCGGGGCGCTCGCTCATCACCATCACGCGGTCCGACAGGAAGATGGCTTCGGGAATGCTGTGGGTGATGAGCATCACCGTCTTCTTCGACGCCATCCAGATGCGCTGCAACTCCAGGTTCATCTTCTCGCGCGTCATCGCGTCGAGCGCGCCGAAGGGCTCGTCCATCAGCAGCACCGAGGGGTCGTGCAGCAGCGCGCGGCAGATCGACGCGCGCTGCTGCATGCCGCCCGAGAGCTGCCACGGGTATTTCTTCTCGAAGCCCCTGAGGCCGGCCATCTCCATCAGCTCCCGAGCGCGCGCCCTGGCCGCGTCCATGGGCATGTGGCGCATCTCCGCCTGCAGCAGGATGTTGTCTTCCACGCTGCGCCAGGGCAGCAGCACTGCGCTCTGGAACACGATGCCCACGTCCTTCTGCGGGCCCTTGATCGGGTGGCCTGCCAGCGTGAGGCTGCCGCCGCTGATGGGCAGCAGGCCCGCCACCATCTTCAGCAGCGTGCTCTTGCCGCAGCCCGAAGGGCCGACGACGGAGACGAACTCGCCTTCCTTGATGGCGAAGTCGAGCGGCTTGAGCGACTCGACGGGGCCGTCCTTGCTTGGGTAGATCTTCGAGACGCCGCGCGCTTCGATCAGGTTCACTGGAGACATGGAGCGTAGTTAAAGGACGAGGCGAATGAGGAGACGCAGCGCTTGTGTTCTTTCGGGGAACACCGCGGAACCGGCTTTGCCGGGCCGCTGGTGTTGCCCCCGGTAGGGGGTGGGAGAAGCGACACGAAGTGCACGCAGCCTGGGGGTGAGTCTGTTTACGGCAGGAAGTCCAGAGTGACGTAGTCCTCGGGCTTGCCGCGCGTGGAGGCATCCATGCCGCCGTACTGCACCAGCAGGTCGAGCGAATCGTTCACGTTTTTCATCTGCACGCGGAAGGGGCGCTGGTTGGCGGTCTCCTTCGTGTGATACAGAGCCACGCTCTGCTTCATGCCCACGATGAGCGTGTCGCGCACGCCGGCCTTGGGATTGGCCTTGAGCATCGCGTCGACCGCGGCCTCGGGGCTCTTCTCGGCGGCTTCGGCGGCCTTGGTGGAAGCGCGCATGAAGCGCTTCACCAGGTCCGGGTTCTCGGTCAGCAGGTTCTTGTTGGTGATGATGCCGGAGCTGATCTGATTGACGCCCGAATCGGCGAAGCGGATCGGCGTGACCGGCTTGCCGGTGGTGTCCTGCAGCTTGATGGCCTGGTCCATCACGTAGCCCAGCAGCAGGTCGGCCTGGCCGTTGATTACGGCATTGAGCTTGGTCTGCGCGTCGCCGGATACGGTCTTGATCTGGTCGGGCTTGATGTCGTTCATCTTCAGGAAGAGCGGCCACATCTGCGACATCGAGTCGCCCGGCGTCACCGCCACCGTCTTGCCGACGATGTCCTTCGGCGTCTTGATCTTCTTCTCGGTGAAACCCATGACCGACATCGGGCTGACCTGGAACAGCACGCCGGTCGACTTCAGCGGCGCGCCCTTGGCGGCGGCCTTGATCATGGTCGTGACGTCGATGTAGCCGAAGGTGGCCGACTTGGCGGCCACTGCCTGTGCCGTGACCGCGGAGCCGCGGCCCTCCTGGATGTCGAGGTCGATGCCTTCGTCTGCGTAGAAGCCCTTTTCCTTGCCCAGGAAGAAGGGCGCGTGCTCGCTGTACAGGTACCAGTTGAGCATCAGCGTGACCTTGTCCTTGGGCTTGTCGCCCTGCGCGTGCGCCGGGGCGACGGCGAAGGTGGCGAGCGCGGCTGCGGCGAGCAGGGTGGGAAGCAGTTTCTTCATGGTGTTGTCTCCGGGAGTTTTCAGGTATGGCAAGGGAACTTGGACTTTCGCGGCGCCGTGTCTACCCCAGCTGCGAGAAGCGGGCATGTCTTGCCAGGGATACCGCGGAACCGGCTTTGCCGGGCCGCTGGTATCGCCCCCTGGAAGGGGGGTGGCGAAGCGACACGAAGTGCGCGAAGACTGGGGGTCATCTCAATGCGTGTGGCGCTGCGAGGCGTGCCAGGGGATCATCACGCGCTCGACCAGATCGACGGCGACGAAGAGGATCACGCCAATGCTCGACAGCACCACCAGCGCGGCGAACATCAGGGGCAGGTCGAAGTTGCCGTTGGCCACCTGCAGCACGTAGCCGATGCCCGAGTTGGAGCCGACGAACTCGCCGACCACGGCGCCCACCACCGCCAGCGTGACCGATACCTTCAGGCCGCTGAAGATCTGGGGCAGCGCCTGCGGCAGGCTGATCTTGAAGAAGGTCTGCAGGCGGCTCGCGCCCATGGAGCGCGAAAGGTCGAGCATGTCGGGCTCGACCGACTTGAAGCCCATCACCGTGGACACCACCACCGGGAAGAAGCCCAGCAGGAAGGCGCTGATCACCTTCGGGAAGATGCCGAAGCCGAACCACACCACGAACAGCGGCGCGATCGCCACCTTGGGAATACTCTGCGAGAACACCAGCAGCGGATAGACGTACGACTCGATGACGCGGGAGTAGGCGATGACCATCGCGATCGGAATGCCGATGAGGATCGTCAGCCCGAAGCCGCCGAGCGTGGCGAGCGTGGTCTTCCAGCTCTCGGCGAGCAGGCGCGGCCATTCGGCTACCAACTGCTTCACGACCTCCCACGGCGGGGGGATGAGGTAGGCCGGAATCTTGAACAGGCGGATCGCCAGGTCCCACAGCACCAGCAGCAACAGGATCAGGATGAAGGGGCGCAGGGCCGGGGAGAGCAGGAGCTTGCGGAACATGGCGGGAGCCGGGGCTTTCAGGAGGAGCGTTCGGGATGGCTTGCGTTGCTTACTGCTGGACCGAGAGGCCAGCGGCCTTCACGAGCTGGGCGTTGCTCGCGATCTCTTCCTTGATGTAGGCGTCGAACTGCTCGGGCTTGAGCGTCCACGGGTCGGCGCCCAGCTTGGCGAAGCGCTCCTTCACCTCGGGCGTTGCCAGCGCCTTCGCGACCTCTGCGTGCAGGCGCTCGACGACGTCGCGCGGCGTCTTGGCCGGCGCCATCATTCCGATCCAGAAGTTGAACTCCGAGCCGGGCACGCCGGCTTCGCTGGTGGTGGGCACGTCGGGCAGGGCTGCCGCGCGCTTGGGCGAGCCCACGGCCAGCGCCAGCAGCTGGCCTTCCTTGATCTGGCCGATGACCGGCGCGATGGGCGAGAAGTAGTAGTCGACGCGGCCCGAGAGCACTTCGGTCACGGCCTCGCCCGATCCCTTGAAGGGGATGTTGGTCGCATCGATCTTCGCAGCCATCTTGAACTTCTCGGCATTCAGGTGCGTGGCGCTGCCCTGGCCGGCCGAGGCGAAGTTCATGCTGCCCGGCTTGGCCCGCGCAGCGGCCAGCAGCTGCGGCAGCGTCTTGATGTTCTTGCTCGGCGAGATCACCAGCGCGTTGGGCAGCGACGAGATCGGCGTGACGCCAGCGAAGTCGTGCACCGTGTCAAACGGCAGCTTGGCGAAGGTGGAGGGGCTCACCGTATGCGACGACGAATGGATCATCACCGTGTAGCCGTCCGGCGCCGCCGCGGCCACCGCCTGCTGGCCGATGGTGCCGCTGGCGCCGCCGCGGTTGTCGATCACCAGCGTCTGGCCCATGCTGGCGCTCATCTTGTCGGTGATGGCGCGGGCAATGATGTCCGTGGTGCTGCCCGCCGCGAACGGCACGATCACGCGGATCGGCTTGTTCGGATAACCGTTCTGCGCCGCCGCCAGCCCTGGCAGCAGCGCCGCGATGCAGATCAGCGAGGCAAGGACGGTGGTGCGTGCAGTGCTGCTGGTAATGAACTTCATGGATGTCTCCGCGCGGTCGAGCCGCATTCTTGGAATCGATCAATTCACCATCGAGTGAATTACTGATTGTAGGAATGGCCGCGCTGGAGCGTCAACGGGCGCTCCCTAGTGAATACCCGAAGGAGCAGATCCGGTGGTTTTCAGCCTCACCTGCGCAGTCCACGACCGTTGGACCTGGCACGGCCAAAGGCCAGGAACACCGTGGAACCGGCTTTGCCGGGCCACCGGTGTTGCCCCCGGAAGGGGGTGGCGAAGCGACACGAAGTGCGCGAGCCTGGGGGCGAGCCCAGCCTTACCGTGGAACCGGCTTTGCCGGGCCACCGGTGTTGCCCCCGGAAGGGGGTGGCGAAGCGACACGAAGTGCGAGAAGCCTGCGGGCTATTTCAGTACATAGCCCAGGACCAGATCGGTCATGTGCGAGAGGCGCTGCGCCATCGCCTTGGGCGCACGCAGGTCGCGGCCGAAGATGGCCGAGAGCGTGTGGTTGTTCGAGAGATAGAAGTAGCAGAGCGAGGCGATGGAGATGTAGAGCTGCACCGGGTCCACGCCTGCACGGAACAGGTCGTCGCGGCGGCCGCGTTCCAGCACCGTGTCGAGCAGCTGGACCAGCGGCGAGTTCATCTCCTGGATGCGGTCCGAGCGCTTCAGGTGCGCCGCGCAGTGCAGGTTCTCGCTGTTGAGCAGCGTGATGAATTCCGGGTGCTCGAGGTAGTAGTTCCAGGTGAACGACACCAACTGGCGGATCGCCTCCACGGGGTCGATCTCTTCGAGGTGCAGGCGCTGCTCGGCTTCGCGGATGTCCGCGTACACGCGCTCCAGCACTGCAAGGAACAGGTCGTCCTTGCTGCCGAAGTAGTAATAGATGAGGCGCTTGTTGAGGCCTGCGCGCTCGGCGATGCTGTCCATGCGCGCGCCCGCGAGTCCGCGTGAGGAGAACTCGTCGCGCGCCGATGCGAGGATGGCCAGCTGCGACCTGTCCGCATCGCGCGAGCGGGGCTCGATCGCTTCGATCGCGATCTCGGGCGTGGGGTCCTTGGTGGCCTTCATGGCGCGAATTTAACCATTTGGGGAATTAACGCAAGGCGTCCGAAGCGGGCGCACATAATTGCCGGAGACATTTGCAGCTGAGGTTTTTACTTCCCATGAGTACATCACAACCCGCAGGCCACCTGATCGTCGAGTGCCTCGTAGAGCAAGGCATGGAGATCGCATTCGGCGTGCCCGGCGAGAGCTTCCTGGCGGTGCTCGACGGCTTCCACACCTACCGCGACCGCGCGCGCTTCATCGTCAACCGACAGGAGGGCGGCGCCGCCTTCATGGCCGAGGCGCACGGCAAGCTCACGGGCCGGCCGGGCGTGTGCTTCGTGACCCGCGGGCCAGGCGCCACCAATGCGTCGATCGGCGTGCACAACGCCTTCCAGGAC
>CAJYQC010000460.1 GCA_913776885.1 uncultured Variovorax sp. | reverse complement strand
CATGGAACAACGCCGGCGCCATCGACATGGAGCAGGACCGCTTCGACGAGGCGATCGCCCAATTCAGCCAGGCGCTGGCACTGGACCCCGGCTACGCCGCCGCGCACAAGAACATCGGCAAGATCCGCGCGCACCAGAAGGACTGGGCCGCCGCGCTAGGCGCCTATGAAAGGGCCGCCGCCGATCCGATGGACAGCGAGGCCGCCTTCATGCTCTCCAGGTCGCTGCAGGCCTGCGGCCGCATCGAGGAGGCGATCGAGCCGATGCAGCGCGCCATGCGCAACTGGCCGGCCGAGGAGCGCCAGAAGGCGCTGTCCGACCCCGAAGGCGTGGCCGCGCTCTATGGCGTGTGCGGCGCGCTGGAGGGCGTGTCGATGCGCTTCGCCGAATCGGCCGAGCTCTACAGGCTCGCACTCGAGAGCCTGCCGGAGCACGAACTGCTGCTGAACAACCTGGGCACGGCGAACTTCCGGCTCGGCCGCTTCGACACGGCCATCGAGGTGCTGAAGAAGGCGCTCGAGGTGCACCCGCGCCAGGTGCTCGCGCGATGCAACCTGGGCGTGACCTACGTGATGGCCGGCCAGTCGAAGGAGGCCATCGCGGAGTTCGAACAGTGCCTGCGCGACGACCCCGACTTCATGCCCGCCATGGTGTGGATGCTCGGCGAGAAGGCACACATCGCCGACTGGAACGGCGTGCCCGAACTGCGCGAACGCATCGCGACGCTGCTCGACAACCCGAGCAACGACCAGACGGTGTCGTCGTTCATCCTGATGTCGAACTACGACGACGCGCGCCGGCTCATGAACTGGACGCAGCGCTCCGCCCTGCTGGCCGACCGCAACACGGCCATCAAGCCATTCGCGGACGCCGGCGCGCGCCGCACCTCGCCGCGCATCCGCGTGGGCTACTACTCGTTCGACTTCCGCAACCATCCGGTCGCGCATCTGACGGCCGAGCTCTACGGGCAGCACGACCGCAAGGCGTTCGAAGTCTTCGTCTACTCCTACGGCCCCGACGACGGCCACCCTGCGCGGGCGCGCATCGCCGCGACCGCGGAGCATTTCGTCGACCTGCAGGGCATGTCGATCCAGCAGATGGCCGAGCGCATCCGCGACGACGAGATCGACATCCTGGTGGACCTCTCGGGCGACACGCGCGGCGCCAAGCCCCAGGTGATGGCCTACCACGCGGCGCCCGCGCAGCTCATGTGGCTGGGCTACATGGGCACCAGCGGCACGCCCAACTACGACTACCTGGTGTCCGACAACTTCCTGTCGCCGCCGGGCACGGAAGACTGCTACTCCGAGAAGCTGCTGCGCCTGCCTGAGACCTTCCAGGTCATCGACACCCAGCGCCCGGTCAATCCGCACAGGCCCACGCGCGCCGAGCACGGCCTGCCCGAAGATGCCTTCGTGCTGTGCAACTTCTCGCAGTCCTTCAAGATCCAGCCCGAGACCTTCGAGGCCTGGGTGCGCATCGTCCAGGGCATTGCGAACTCGGTGCTGTGGCTGGCCCAGGGACCCAACGGCTTCGAGGAGAACCTGCGCGCGCACTGGGAGAAGTCGGGCCTGCCTGCCGAACGGCTGATCGTGTCGCCGCGCATGCCGGTCGACCAGCACCTCGCGCGCATCGGCCTGGCCGACCTGTTCATCGACACCTTCCCCTACAGCAGCGGCGCCACCGCGAACGACGTGCTGTGGTCGGGCGTACCGCTGCTTGCGCTCACCGGCACGACGATGGTGTCGCGCATGGCGGGCAGCCTGCTGCGCGCGATCGGGCTGCCGGAACTGGTGGCCACGAACCACGCGGAGTATGTTCAAAAGGCCATCCACTACGCCACGCACCGGGAAGAGCTGGCGGCGCTGCGCTCGCGCCTCGCGAAGGCCAAGGAAGCGCGCAGCGGCTACTTCGACACGCCGCGCTTCGTGCGCCACCTGGAAGACGGCTACCGGCAAATTGCCTCGCGCAGTCGTGAAGGGTTGCCGGCTGCGCACGTCGATGTGGCACCGCGCCCGCTGGAGAAGTGAGCAATCGCGGGCATACTCGGCTCTCCTTCAACAGCAGGGCTCCAGCAGCCTTTTGCATCATGAGCCTCCTCAGTGAATTCAAGGAATTTGCCGTCAAGGGCAACGTCATCGACCTCGCGGTCGGCGTGATCATCGGGGCCGCCTTCGGCAAGATCGTCGACTCGCTCGTCGCCGACATCATCATGCCGCTGGTGGGCGTGGTGTTCGGCAAGCTCGATTTCTCCAATCTCTACGTGGTGCTGGGCACCGTACCGCCAGGTGTCGCGAACACGCTGGCCGACCTGAAGAAGGCAGGCGTTCCCGTGCTGGCCTACGGCAACTTCATCACCATCGCCGTCAACTTCGTGATCCTCGCCTTCATCATCTTCATGATGGTCAAGCAGATCAACCGCCTGAAGCGCACCGAAGCACCCACGCCGGCCCCGGCACCTGTCACGCCCGAAGACGTGCTGCTGCTGCGCGAGATCCGCGACAGCCTCAAGCAACGCTGAACCTGCTGCTCGCCCCGGGCTGCGCGCACCTCCTGTCGCGCGCGCCTTCCCCTACGGGAGAGACATCGACGGACCGGCGAAGCCGGCTCCCGCGTTCTTCGGAAAACTCCGTTCAGCTCAGCGTGCGAGCCATGCGCAGCGCCTCCACGAGGCTGGAGGCATCGGCCCGCCCCGTTCCAGCAATGTCGAACGCGGTGCCGTGATCGGGGCTGGTGCGCACCAGCGGCAGCCCCAGCGTCACGTTCACGCCCTTCTCCACGCCCAGGTACTTGACCGGGATCAGGCCTTGGTCGTGGTACATCGCGATCACCACGTCGAACTCGCCGCTGGACGGAACGCCGGCCTTGGCCCGTGCGCGCATGAAGACCGTATCGGGCGCATGCGGCCCGCTGGCGTCGATGCCCTCGGCGCGCGCCGCCTCGACGGCGGGCGCGATGATCTCCCGCTCCTCGGAGCCGAACAGCCCGCCCTCCCCCGCGTGCGGATTGAGGCCCGCCACGCCGATGCGCGGCGCGCGGCCCAGCGCCTGCGTCAGCGCACGGTGCGTGATGCGCAGCGTCTCCAGCACGCCCTCGAAGCGCACCGCCTCGATGGCCTTGCGCAGCGACATGTGGATGCTGACGAGCACCGTGCGCAGCTCGTCGTTGGCCAGCATCATGCGCACAGGCACGTCGGCCACGGTGCGGCCCAGGTGCGCGGCCGCCTCGGCCTGCAGCAGCTCGGTGTGACCGGGGTACGGGAAGCCGGCGGCCGACAGCGCCTCCTTGTGCAGCGGCGCGGTCACGATGGCACCGACCTCTCCGCGCAGCGCGGCCCGCGCCGCCCACACCACGCACTCGCCCGCCACGCGGCCGGCCTCGGCGCTGATGCGGCCCGTCTCTATGCCCGAGGGCGGGGCGATCACCTGCAGCACCGGGATGCAGGCGGGCGGAACATCGGCCGCCTCGGCGACCGATTCGATCTCCAGCACCGGCCAGCCGGGGCGACCGTCGGCGGCCAGGGCCTGCGATGCCTTGCGCAGCGTGCCCACGTCGCCGGCGACGAAGGCGCCACGGGTGGCATCGGGCGCATCGCGGAATGCCTTGACGATGATCTCGGGCCCGATGCCGGCGGGATCGCCGAGCGTGATGGCAATGGCTGCGCTCATTGGAAAAACGCCTCCGCGCTCATGCCGGGTTGTCGATGTCGATGAACTCGTGCGTCAGCCCGAGCTGCGCGGCCACGTGGTCGGCCACCGCGGGTGCGCCGTAGCGCTCGGTGGCGTGATGCCCGCAGGCGAGGAAGGCCACGCCCATCTCGCGTGCGTAGTGGGCCTGCGGCTCCGAGATCTCGCCGGTGATGAAGGCATCGGCGCCGGCTGCGATGGCGGCCTCGAAGTAGCCCTGCGCCCCGCCCGTGCACCACGCGACGTTCCTGATGGCGCGTTGTGCCGTGTCGACCAGCCTCACCGGCCTCTTCAGCACGCTCTCGACGTGGCTGGCGAGCGTGCTGGCGCTGTCGAAGCTGCCGCCGCCCTCCTGCGTGCCGATGAAGCCCAGTTCCTGCTCGCCGAAGCGGCCGCCCGCGCCGGCATGCGCCACGAGCCCCAGCTTCAGGCCGAGCTGGGCGTTGTTGCCGAGTTCGGGGTGCGCGTCGAGCGGCAGGTGGTAGGCGAAGAGGTTGACGTCGTGGCCCAGCAGCAGGCCCAGGCGCTGCTTCATCCAGCCGGTGACGCGTCCGTCCTGGCCTCGCCAGAACAGGCCGTGGTGGACGAAGATGGCATCGGCGTCGGCCTCGATCGCGGCTTCGATCAGCGCGCGGCTCGCGGTGACGCCCGAGACGATTTTTCGCACCGAGGTGCGCCCTTCGACCTGCAGGCCGTTGGGTCCGTAGTCCTTGAAGCGCCCGGGGGCCAGCAGCAGGTCGAATGCGTGAAGCAGTTCGTGGCGGGTTGTGCTCATCGCGCCATTGTCGCGCCGCGCACGGGGGCCACGCCACCGTCGCGCATCGCATGGCCGCGCGCGGCCAGAGGCAGCATCGCCAGCAGGAAGCCGAGCGCGGCCAGCGCCGCGACGTAGTGCGCGGGCGCCATCGTGTCGTGCTGCAGCCAGAGCGTGAGGATCACCGGCGTGAGCCCGCCGAAGACGGCGTACGACATGTTGTAGGCGAAGGAAAGTTCCGTGAAGCGCACCGGCGCCGGGAACGCGCGCACGCCCGCGATCGGCACGGTGGCGATGGTGCCCACGAACAGGCCCACGAGGCCGTAGTGCCAAAAGAGCGTCGCCGGCGTACCGGGCAGGCCGCTGTAGAAAAGGTAGGCCGTGGCGAACAGGCCGCCCCAGCCGATCAGCATCACCGCGCGGGTGCCGATGCGGTCGCTCGCCCAGCCGGCCAGCACGCAGCCCAGCGTGAGCGTCAGCGTGGCCAGGGCGTTGGCCTCCAGCGCCATGGCGGCAGGAATGTGGTGCACCTTCTGCAGGTAAGTGGGCGTGTAGAGAAC
>CAJYQC010000459.1 GCA_913776885.1 uncultured Variovorax sp. | reverse complement strand
TGCTGCTGCCGCCCGACACCCTGCACGGCACGCGCGAAGCCGCCGTGCTGCTGGCCGACGCCATCGCGCAGGACAAGCGCCTGTGCATCGTCGCCGACTACGACTGCGACGGCGCCACCGCCTGCGCGGTCGGCGTGCGCGGCCTGCGCCTGCTGGGCGCGAAGAACGTGAGCTACCTCGTGCCCGACCGCGTGGTCGACGGCTACGGCCTCACGCCGCCGATCGCCGAGCGCGTGGCCGCCAGCGGCGCCGACATGCTCATCACCGTCGACAACGGCATCGCCAGCGTCGAGGGCGTGGCCGCTGCCAAGGCGCGCGGCCTGCAGGTGCTGGTGACCGACCACCACCTGCCCGGGCCCGAGCTGCCCGCGGCCGACGTGTTGGTCAACCCCAACCAGCCCTGCTGCGGCTTCGAGAGCAAGAGCATCGCCGGCGTCGGCGTGATGTTCTACGTGCTGCTGGCGCTGCGCTCCGAGCTGCGCCGGCGCGGCGTGTTCGACACGCCTGCGCCCGCCGCCGGGCCGCCCCAAGGCGGGCCAGCCTCCCCCTCGGGCGGTGGCGAAGCACACGAAGTGGCAAGCCGGGGGGCAGGCAAACCCCAGCCCAAGCTCGATGCGCTGCTGCCGCTCGTCGCGCTGGGCACCGTCGCCGACGTGGTGCGGCTCGATGCCAACAACCGCCGCCTCGTGGCGCAGGGCCTGCGGCGCATCCGCGCTGGGAGCATGCCGGCCGGCGTCGCGGCGCTCTTCAAGGCGGCGGGGCGCAATGCGTCCGTGGCCACCACCTTCGACTTCGGCTTCGCGCTCGGCCCGCGCATCAACGCCGCGGGCCGGCTCTCCGACATGACGCTGGGCATCGAATGCCTGCTGACCGACGACGCCGGCCGCGCCGAAGAGCTTGCTCGCATGCTCGACGGCATCAACCGCGAGCGGCGCGACATCGAGGGCGGCATGCGCGACCAGGCGCTGCTGCTGGCCGAATCGCTGTTCGCCGCCGACGGCGACGGCATCGAGGCGCCGCCGCCGGCCATCAGCGTGTTCGACGCGGGCTTCCATGAAGGCGTGGTCGGCATCGTGGCCTCGCGCATCAAGGACAGGTTCCACCGCCCCACCTTCGTCTTCGCCGCCAGCGGCGCGCCGGGCAAGGAGCAGGAGCTGAAAGGCTCGGGCCGCTCGATCCCGGGCTTCCACCTGCGCGACGCGCTCGACCTCGTGGCCAAGCGCCATCCGGGCGTGCTGCTGCGCTTCGGCGGCCACGCGATGGCCGCGGGCTGCACCGTCGCGCGCGAGCACTTCGAGACCTTCGAGAAGGGCTTCGCGCAGGTCGCGCGCGAGCTGCTGGCCGAATCCGCGCTCACGCGACAGATCGAGACCGACGGCCCCATCGCACGCGAGTACATGCGCATCGACCTCGTCGACACGCTGCATCGCGAGGTGTGGGGCCAGGGCTTCGCGCCGCCCACCTTCAGCGAGGAAGTGGAAGTGGTCTCGCAGCGGCTGGTGGGCGAGAAGCACCTGTCGCTCAAGCTCAGGCACCAGGGCCAGCCCATCGACGCGATGTGGTTCAGCCACACCGAGCCGCTGCCGCCGAAGGTCAAGCTGGCGTTCCGGCTCGACGCCGACGAGTGGCAGGGGGTGCGGCGGCTGCGCTTCCTGGTGGAAGGCGCGGAGTTCTAGCGGAAGGTCCGCCGCCGCGCCTCATCGGGGTCGCAAGGGATGCCGCGCGCGCGTTCGGGACGGATTCCTACGCATGCATCGAACGGTCGTTCTACGGTGGATCGACAACCACCCCGAGCGATGCGATGAACTCCATCGTCGACTTCAAGGAGACCGACATGCAGAACACAGACGACATCCACGACATCCGACCCGGCACCCGAGCGGACACTCGGCCCCTCGCCGTGGTCACTGGCGCTTCATCGGGCATCGGCTTCCAGCTGGCGCTGCTCGCGGCGCGCCAGGGCTACGACCTGCTGATCGGCGCCGACGAGCCGCTCACGCAGGCCGAGACGGAACTGCGCATGCTGGGCGCGAGGGTGTTCGCGGTGCGCGCCGACTTCGCCACCCGCGACGGCGTGGACGAGCTTCTCGCCGCCACGGAAGGCCGGCCGGTGGCGGCGCTCTTCGCCAACGCCGGGCACGGGCTGGGCCACGGCTTCCTCGACCAGGAATTCCACGACGTGCAGCACGTCATCAACACCAACATCACCGGCACGATCTACCTGGTGCAGTGCGTCGGCCGCCGCATGCGCGAGGCCGGGCAGGGGCGCATTCTCATCACCGGCTCCATCGCGGGCTTCCAGCCGGGCAGCTTCCAGGCGGTCTACAACGGCAGCAAGGCCTTCATCGATTCGTTCGCGATGGCGCTGCGCAACGAGCTCAAGGGCACGGGCGTGTCGGTCACCTGCCTGATGCCGGGCGTGACCGACACCCACTTCTTCGCGCGCGCCGACATGCTCGACACCCGCGTCGGCCGGCAGAGCGACAAGGCCGACCCGGCGGAGGTCGCGCGCATCGGCTTCGACGCGATGATGCGCGGCGAAAGCGGCGTGATCGCCGGCTGGCGCAACAAGATGCAGGTGGCGCTGTCGCGCGTGATGCCGGCGCCCAGGCTGGCCGAGCTGCATCGCAGGCTGGCCGAGCCGGGCGGCGGTGAAGTGCACCGGCACCCGCATCACGCCAAGCCTTCACTCTGATTAGGCGTTGCACGCCCGGCTGGCCCCGGGCATGACGGCTGGCCGGGCACGGCCGGGGCCGGCTACGATCGGCGACCTCCTTCCCGAGCCGACCGGATGCCGCCCAGCCATCGCCCCGATACAGCCGACTTCTTCTTCCTCCGAGCATGCAGGCCGACATGAGCCTCGGCATGCTTGCGGGCCTCATCGTCTGCGGCCTGGCGTTGTCGATGGTGTCGGGCAGCGCGCGCATGTACGCCTGGTACCTGGGCGCGTGCGGCTTCGCGTTGGCGGCCTTCGCGGTGCTGGAGCGCGTTTCACCCGACGCACGAGGCGCGAATTGGGCGCATTGGGGCGTGTTCGCGCTGATGCTGTGGGGCGGATGCCGGCTGGTGTTCGCGCGAGAGCTGCTACGGCTGCGCAGGTTCGCACCGCGGCTTGATCGCATCTCGCTCGGGCTTGTCGCCGCGCTGGCGCTGGCGGCCATCTACGCAGCGGTCGAACCACGCCTGCCCTGGCTGCTGCGCGTGCTGCAGGCGCTTGTCGTGGCGTCCACGGTGCTGCTCGTCGCGGGCGCGGTCTCGGTGCGCCGCCACATGGCCTGGCCTGCGCTGCTTGTGAGCTTGGGCGCGGTGCTGATGCTGGCGGGCATCTCGGCGGCCCATCTTCCGGCCTGGGGTGACGCGCCCTGGACGCCGGACCATGCAAGCCTCGCCAAGGGCGCGATCGTCGCCGAACTCGCGCTGCTCGCGCTCGCAGGCGCCCTGCGCATCCGTGAAGAAAGAGCCGTGGAAGCGCGCGCGCAATCACTCATGGCAACACCGGGCATCGACGCGCTCACCGGTGCGGCCAGCGAGGCCGGCTTCGAGCTGCGCGGCGAGGAGTGGCTGCGCGACGGCCGCAGCTTCTCGCTGATGCTGATCGGGCTCAACGACTTCGACGCGGTGTACGAGCGCCATGGCCAGGCAGGCGGCAACGCGGTGCTGGCGGCCATCGCACAGCGCCTGCGCGAGCAACTGCGTGCCGACGACATGGTGGCCCGGCTCGGCCCCGACAGCTTCGCGATCCTGCTGGTCGGCGTGCCGCCGCGGCACAAGCTCGCGGAGATGGCAATCCGCATCGAGACCGCGGGTGCAAGGCCGGTGGCCTACGAAGGCCGGCTGCTCGCGGGCGGAGAACTCAGCATGGGCATCGCCTGCCATCCCGGCGACGGCGACACGCTCGGCAGCCTGCTCGAAGCGGCCGAACGCGCGCTGGCGCACTGCAAGCGGCAGCGCATGGGGCCGGCCTACGCCTTCGCGAACGAGCTCGGGCGCGCCGCCTGAATGATTTCTTCGTAACCCTCCGCGCCATCGGGGTGCGAGAAGCGAAATCTTCCTACGGCCGGGCGCCCCAGCGAAGGCTGTGGCTTCGCGCCGGGCCCTTATCCTCGGCGGCGACCCCGCGGAACGAACGAGCCGCAGACGCGCTCGCCGGCCGCTCTTCATCGCTTCACAGGAGGACGTCTTTTTCATGCGCCGTTTTGAACTGATCGAGGGAACCGCCAGCAAATTCTGGGAGATCGAGCAGGCAGACACCGAACTCAACATCCGCTGGGGCCGCATCGGCACCGCGGGCCAGAGCCAGACCAAGTCGTTCGCCGACGCCACCAAGGCAGCGGCCGCGCTGACGAAGCTGGTGACCGAGAAGACCGGCAAGGGCTACGGCGAAGTCGGCGTGGACTCCGGTGCGGCGATCGGCAAGACCGAGGCGAAGCCGAAGCCCGAGGCGGCACCCGAGACGCAAGCGAGCGCGCCGGCATCCAAGGCCGCATCCGGAGTGGCCGCCGAACCGGCGCCGGCGGCGCAGGAACCGTCGTCGCCCTCCGAGAGCATCGACGCGCAGGCCGACCGCGCCTTCGAGGCCGTGCGCGCGCAACTCGAAGCCGACCAGCTCGAGCCGACCGATGCGCTGTCCGCCGCGATGCTCAAGCGCCAGCACGGCGTGAGCGAACAGGCAGCGGCGCTGGCCTTCAAGCGGCTCAAGGACCTGGGTCTGCTCTCCGGCTGGGGCACCACCGCCAACCCGGGCAAGCACGCGCAGAAGATCGCGCGCCAGCTCGCCGCCGAGGCTGCGTCCGGCATGGCGGTTGCGCCGGTCGCACTGCCCGGTGCTTCCGAGGCGCCCGGCGGCGCCGACACGCCGCCCTGGCTGGCCGCCGGCACGCCGATAGATCGGAAGAGCGTCGTGTAGGGAAAG
>CAJYQC010000458.1 GCA_913776885.1 uncultured Variovorax sp. | reverse complement strand
GCCGGGTCCAGCACGTCCCATTCGTATCCGCGCACTGCGTAAGTCACCGCCTGCGGCTTGAAATGCCTCGACGATCCGAGGCATTTCAAGCCGCAGGCGGTGACTTACGCAGTGCGCGGATACGAATGGGACGTGCTGGACCCGGCACTGACGAGATTCGACAAGATGCCGCCGGGCCAGTGAACGATCTAGCTCGTCAGCGCTTCGCACTGCACCTCGATCTGCTCATGAAGCAACCCCAGCGCCGCCGACAGCAGCCGCTGCAGCGAACTGCGCTGCCCCGCATCGAACAGCGGCGCCGGGTCCGCGTCAGATGAGGCGGCGTCGCGCCGGTCTTCATCCCAGCCGAGCAACTGAACGAGCGTCTGCGCACCCTGCAAGACGTCGCGCGCATCGTTGAGGAATGCGGCCTGGCTTTGCCGCGAAGCATCGAGGCGCTCGCCCTGGACCCACTCGAAGGGCCTGAACTGGGCTGTGGGACGGTAGGACGCGCCGGCGCAGCGGGCATCGGCGCCTGCCGCGTCGTTCGAAGAAGCATTGGCCATGTGTGGGCCTCCCAAGGATGTCGATTTGCAGAAACCGACGCACCCGCTGCTAAACGGGGCGGCAGCTCGAACGGGTTAGCAGACCGGGACATCCTTGCGGAAACCGGCAGGGCGCGAGCCCTCCCGTTCGAGCCGCCTAAAAGAGGTTCGAACGAAAAAGCCGCAGACCAAGTGCGGTAGCTGCGGCTTTCGTCGCAGGATGTCAGCGGGCTGCTAAACCCGGCCTCGCTCATCACGAGGCGGGGGCAATGTAAGCGCTGTAGATGACGCACGTCAAGCTGAGCCCCCGGCCCGTTC
Source organism: uncultured Variovorax sp. (assembly GCA_913776885.1). GTDB lineage: Bacteria > Pseudomonadota > Gammaproteobacteria > Burkholderiales > Burkholderiaceae_C > Variovorax. The sequence continues at coordinate 7,278 of CAJYQC010000458.1, read as the reverse complement.
GCCCATACTCGCGGCTTCACACAGGAGGTTGGCGTGAGCATTCAGCGTACTGGAGGATGCGTCTGCGGGTCGGTGCGTTTCGTCGCCCATGGCGAGCCTGCTCGCACCTTGCAGTGTCACTGCAGGTTCTGCCAGCGGATGACTGGCTCGACTTCTTATGCGCAGTCGACGTATCCGATGGAAGCGGTGCGGTTCTCGGGCGAACCGATGTCGCGCTACTCGCACAGATCGGAAACCAGCTCGAAGCAGGTGCACGTTCATTTCTGCCCCAGGTGCGGAACCACGCTGTCGCTCACCTTCGAGCGCTGGCCGGAGTTCCGGGCGATTTCCCGGGGCGCCTTCGACGACCCGAACTCCGTTTCGATCAGCACCCACATCTGGACCAGTTCGGCGCAGACGGGGGTGATGCTTCCCCCGGGAACGGACTGCTTTCAGCTTGCCCGAGCCGACCTGGCCGGCTCCCCACAGACGCCGGAGTGCTTCGACACACCGAGGTTTGCGCGTGGAAGCGATGCGTGACGCCGCGGGGCACTTCATCGCGCTTTTGCTCTGCTACGATTGTTTCCCCGGGAAAACAGCCTCCCGCTCTGCAAAGAAAGACGGTGTCCCGTCCAAGCGCTGGTGACTCAAAACGGAGCCTTCCGTGGACACCGCCTTGCCCGACACTTCTTCCCTCGCGCCTTCCGCGCGCACCGAGCCGATCTCCTTCGCCGAAGCATTCCGCTTCTGGCTCAGGCTCGGCCTCATCAGCTTCGGCGGCCCCGCCGGACAGATCGCGATCATGCATGCCGAGCTGGTCGAGCGGCGGCGCTGGATCAGCGAGAAGCGTTTTCTGCATGCGCTGAATTTCTGCATGCTGCTGCCCGGCCCCGAGGCGCAGCAACTGGCCACCTACATCGGCTGGCTCATGCACCGCACCTGGGGCGGCATCGTGGCCGGCGCGCTGTTCGTGCTGCCCTCGCTGTTCATCCTGATCGCGCTGTCGTGGATCTACCTGCGCTTCGGCAACTTGCCCGTGGTCGCGGGCATCTTCTACGGCATCAAGCCAGCGGTCACGGCACTGGTGCTGCATGCGGCGCACCGCATCGGCGGCCGCGCGCTCAGGAACCGGTGGATGTGGGGCATCGCGGGCGCGGCCTTCCTGGCGATCTTTGCCTTCGACACGCCGTTTCCGGCCATCGTGCTTGCCGCCGGTCTCATCGGGTACTTCGGCGCGCGATGGGCGCCCGGGGTCTTCGCGCTCGGCGGCGGCCATGGCGGCGCGACGCAAGGCTACGGCCCCGCGCTGATCGATGACGACACGCCCACGCCGCCGCATGCGCGCTTCTCGCGCCGGCAGCTGCTCAAGGTGATTGCCGTCGGACTGGGCCTCTGGCTGCTGGCGATGGGCATCCTCGTCGCCGTGCTGGGAACCGAGAGCACGCTCGCGCAGATGGGCTGGTTCTTCACCAAGGCGGCGCTGCTGACCTTCGGCGGCGCCTACGCGGTGCTGCCATACGTCTACCAGGGTGCCGTCGAGCACTACCAGTGGCTTTCGGGCGCGCAGATGATCGACGGGCTGGCGCTCGGGGAAACCACGCCGGGGCCGCTGATCATGGTGGTGGCCTTCGTGGGCTTCGTCGGCGGCTGGCTGAAGCAGGTGCTGGGGCCCGATTCGCTCTTCCTGGCGGGCGCCCTGGCTGCAACGGTGGTGACCTTCTTCACCTTCCTGCCCTCCTTCATCTTCGTGCTGGCCGGCGGCCCCGCCATCGAGGCCACGCACGGCAGGCTGGGCTTCACCGCGCCGCTGTCGGCCATCACGGCTGCAGTGGTCGGCGTGATCCTGAACCTGGCGCTCTTCTTCGCCTACCACGTGCTGTGGCCCAAGGGCTTCGGCGGCCATTTCGACGCGGTGTCGGCGTTGATCGCCGCAGCCGCGGTCGTTGCGCTGTTCCGGTTCAAGGTCGGGGTGATGCCGCTGCTGGGCGCCTGCGCGGCCATCGGGCTGGCGGTGACCTTGGCGCTGCCCTTGCTGCGCTGAAGGATTCGGCATGACCCTCCGAGCCCCGGCCGGAGCCGAACCGGCGAGCCCCACGCCCCGACCACGCCGCGGCCTCGCGCGCCTGCTGCCCTCCGGGGTCGATCCGGGCGCCCTGCCGCTGCTCGTCGCGCGGGGCCTTCGCGCCTTCGCCGATGGATACATGGCCGTGCTGCTGCCGGCCTACCTGCTGTCGATAGGGCTGGGGACGCTGGAAGTCGGCGTCGTCAGCACGGCGACGATGCTGGGCTCGGCGCTCGCGACACTCGCGGTCGGCGCCTGGGGATATCGCTTCGCGGCGGGGCGCCTGCTTCGCTGCGCCGCCCTGCTGATGGCCGCGACGGGCATCGGCTTCGCCGGGCTCTCCTCGTTCTGGCCGTTGCTGGTCGTGGCGCTGGTCGGCACGCTCAACCCCAGTTCAGGCGACGTCAGCGTTTTCCTCCCCCTGGAGCACGCGCGGCTGGCCAGCGCGGCGCAAGGCCACGCGCGCACGGCCCTCTTCGCCCGCTACAGCCTGCTCGGCGCCTTGTGCGCGGCCCTGGGTGCGCTGGCTGCGGCGGCGCCGGACTGGCTGGTGCAGCACACGGGACTCGGGCGGCTCGATGCACTGCGCGGGATGTTCGTGGTCTACGCCGCCATCGGACTGATCGTCTTCTGGCTCTATCGGAACCTGCCAACACAAGCAGGCGCGGGCAGCACTGACAGCATGCCCGTGGCGCCGGCTCCGCTGGGCCCCTCACGCCGCGTGGTGATGCGGCTGGCCGCCCTCTTCAGCATGGACGCGTTCGCCGGCGGGCTCACGGTCAACGCGCTGATGTCGCTCTGGCTGCTGGAGCGGTTCGGCTTCTCTCTGACCCAGGCCGGCGTGTTCTTCTTCTGGACAGGCCTGCTCAGCGCAGCCTCGCAACTGGCGGCGCCCGTGGTGGCGCAGCGCATCGGCTTGCTCAACACGATGGTGTTCACGCACCTGCCCGCCAACGTCTGCCTCGTGCTCGCCGCGGTGGCGCCGAGCCTGCCGGTCGCGCTGGCCCTGCTGATGATCCGCAGCTCGCTGTCTTCGATGGATGTTCCCACGCGAACGGCCTATGTTATGGCGGTGGTGACGCCCGCCGAACGCAGTGCGGCCGCGAGCTTCACCGCCGTGCCGCGAAGCCTGGCCGCGGCCATCAGCCCGACGCTCAGCGGCGCGCTGTTCGCAGCGGGCTGGATCTCGCTGCCCCTGGTCGCATGCGGACTCCTGAAGATCACCTACGACCTCGCGCTCTGGCGCGCGATGCGGTGTGACCGGCTGGAGGGGGACTGAGCGCAGCCGTGGAGGCACGAAGCCCTCCCGGAACACGACGATCAGGTCGCCTCAATGGATGTGCTGGTGATGCACATCGGGAACGTGGGAGTGCGCGTGGCGCATCGGCTCGTGCACATGGGAGTGGCTGTGCGATCCCACGGGAAGCACGTCGTGCGTGTGGTCGTGATGGCCGTCGTCATGGCGATGAGCGTGCTCGTGCTCCAGGCGCTCATGCTCGTGCTCATGGCCGTGCGACTCGGCAAGGTGCAACCCAACGCCCAGCATCATCAGGATGCCGCCGGCGGCCATCACCCATGTTCCGCTGCGGTCGCCCAGCGCAATGGCGAAGGCGGCGCCGATGAACGGAGCAAAGGCGAATACAGAACCGGTGCGCGCCGCGCCGAAGGCTCGTTGGGCAAGCAGATAGAAACGCAGGCTCAGCCCGTAGCCGCTCGCGCCGATTGCGAACAGCACCAGTGCTGCGCTCCAGCCTGGCAGCGGCTCGCCGAGCAGCCACGCGAGAACGGTCGTGGCCATCGTTCCGATTGCCGCCTTTCCCAGCACGACCTGCCCCGGGTCGCGTTCCGCCAGCGCCCGCGAGAGCGTGTTGTCCGCGCCCCAGGCCGCGGTGGCGAACAGCACGGCGAGCATGCCCCACAGCTGCGTGGCACCGCTGCGCCCCTGGTCCAGCACCAGCGCCACGCCGCCGGCCAGCAGGAGCAGCATCGCGGCCCACACGCGCTGGTCCATCGTCTCCTGGTACAGCAGCCGCGCCAGCAGCGCCGTGAACAGCGCTTCCAGCGTCAGCATCAGCGAAGCACTGGTGCCGCTCGTATGCTGCAGCCCCCAGGCCAATGCCACGGGACCGAGCACGGCGCCGAACGCAGCCATCGACAGGAGCCGTGGTACATCGCCTCGCACCACGCGGGCTTCCCGCTCTATCCGCTGGCGCGAGGCCAGGCCTACGGCCGCCGCACCCGCGTAGAGCAACGCGGCGGTCGTGAATGCACCCAGTCCCTTGCCGAAATGCTGGACGAGCGGCGTGCTGACGCCGAAGAGAAGCGCTGCAAGCAGCGCGAGCAATCAGCCACGTACGGCAGGCAGGGAGAGGTGCGTTGTGGTCATGAAAAGCCTACTTCACCGTGAAACGGACGCTGATGGTCTTGCGGCCTTCCGTCACCGCGGCGACCACCTTGGCACCCTTGCCGAGCTTGACTCCCTTGGCCTCCAGCTTGTTGCCGCCTGCCGGCTTCAACTCGGCCTCGGACTTCTCGGTGCCGTTGAGGACGGTCAGCTTGCCGCTCATCTGCCTGGCGTCGTAGTCATCGTCGTGGTCGACCACGTAGAGCGCCGCGCCATCGGCAACGGCCACGAGCTCGAAGGACATGTCGCTCGCGGTCTGCACCACGCCGCCATGTCGGGCCGGTGCCGCGCCGTGGGCTAGAGCAGGCATGGTGGCTACTGCCGACGAGCTAAGCAATACGGCTGCGCAAAGTCTTTTGAATGCCGGGAATTTCATGATGTCAGGGTTCCTGTGTTCATTTTCGGCGCACTTCGAAAGGCGGCGCCGAGGGGGCCTGGAGAACCGGAGCTGTGCGTCAGTACGCCTCCTGCAGCCCCGAAGACGAAGATTGGCTTTCCGGTTCGTCGCGAAGCAGGCGCTCCATGGACTTCTTGCCGACCAGCCAGAAGACGACCGGCGTGAGCAGCGTGTCGAGCAGCGTCGAACTGACGAGGCCGCCGAAGATCACCACCGCGACCGGATGCAGGATCTCCTTGCCTGGGGCATCGGCCGCCAGCAGCAGCGGCGTGAGTGCGAAGGCGGCGACCAGCGCGGTCATCAGCACCGGGGTCAGGCGTTCCAGCGAGCCGCGGACGATCATGGCCTTCCCGAAGCTTTCTCCCTCGAACCTGCACAGGTTGATGTAGTGGCTGATCTTCAGGATGCCGTTGCGCGTTGCGATGCCGGCCAGGGTGATGAAGCCCACCATCGAGGCGACGGAAAGGCTCACGCCCGCGAGCCACATCGCCACCACGCTGCCGATGAGCGCGAGCGGAATGTTGGCCATGACGATGCCGGCCAGCACCGCCGACTTGTAGCGCGCGTACAGCACCAGGAAGATCATCGCCAGCGAGATCAGCGACAGGCCCACGATGAGCGTTACGGCCTGCTCCTGCGCTTGGAACTGGCCTTCGAGGCTTACGAAAGTGCCCGGCGGCAAGTTCGTCTTTGCGATCACCGCCCGGATGTCCTTGATGACACGCGCCATGTCCGCGCCATCGGTGTTCGCATACACCACGATGCGCCGGCGTCCGTTCTCGCGCCCGATCTGGTTCGGCCCGTCGGTTTCCTCCACCGTTGCGATGGCCGATACCGGCAGCCGCCCGGCGGGGGTGTCGATCAGCGTCGCGGCAAGGTCCTGCGGGCTGCGCTTGCCGTCGGGCAGGCGCAGGACGAGGTCGTAGCGCCGCAGGCCGTCAACGATCTCCGCGCCGTGGGCGCCGTCGGTCAGGGCCTGCAGGATGCGGATGGCCTCTCCCGGCGAAAGCCCCGTCTGGGCGAGCTTGCGCTGATCGATGCGCACCATGATCTGCGGGATCAGCACCTGCTTCTCCACCGTCAGGTCGACGAGGCCCGGCACGCCAGACAGGCCCAGGCGCATCTGCTCGCCCAGACCCCGAAGCGTGTCGGTGTCGTCGCCGAAGATCTTCAGTGCGATCTGGGCGCGAACACCCGACAGCAAGTGGTCCAGCCGGTGGGAAATCGGCTGGCCGATGGCAACCTGCGCAGGCAACACCGACAGCCGCGCACGAATATCCGCCATCACGGCCTCGCGCCCGCGTGCGGAGCGTTTCAGGTCCACATCGATCTCCGCCGAATGCACGCCTTCGGCATGCTCGTCGAGTTCAGCCCGTCCGGTACGCCGTCCGACCTGCGTCACCTCGGGCACTTCGGCGATCAGGGTCTCCGCCAGCGCGCCCATGCGGTTGGCCTCGGCCAGCGCCGTGCCGGGGTTGAAGACCATGCCGAGTACGAGCGAGCCTTCGTTGAAGGCCGGCAGGAACGCGCGGGGAAAGAACGGCACGCTTGCGGCGGCAGCAGCGACCGCCAGCGCTGCCATGGCGATCAGCATCTTCGCGCGCCCGAACGACCAGCCCAGCACCTTTTCGTCCCAGCGCTTCAAGCGCGCCACCAGTGGGCTGTCACCATGATCGAGCCGCTTCATCCTCGGCAGCAGGTAATGACAGAGCACCGGCGTGACGGTCATCGACACCAGCATCGAAGCCAGGATGGACACGATGTAGGCAATGCCCAGGGGCGAGAACAGCCGCCCCTCGATGCCCGGCAGCGCGAAGAGCGGCACGAATACCAGCACCACGATCACCGTGGCGTACACGATGCCGGAGCGGACTTCCACGCTGGCCCGGCGCACCACCTCCAGGGTGGACAGGGGATTGCCGGCGGCACGGTTCTGCTTGAGCCGGCGCACGATGTTCTCGACGTCGACCACGGCGTCATCGACCAACTCGCCGATGGCGATAGCCAAGCCGCCGAGCGTCATGACGTTGATCGATTGCCCGAGCAGCTTGAACGCCAGCGCGGTGACTGCCAGTGACAGCGGAATGGCCACCAGCGAGATGACCGTGGTGCGCGCCGAGAGCAAGAATGCAAACAACACGATGGCCACTATGATCGCGCCGTCGCGCAGGGCCTCGCTCACGTTGCCGATGGACGACTCGATGAAGTCGGCCTGCCGGAACAGCACCTTGGGCGCAGCAAGGCCCGGCGGCAGGCCCTGCTTGAGTTCACTCAGCGCGGTTTCGATGGCGCCCGTGAGCTGCACAGTGTCGGCCGCGGGCTGCTTCTGCACACTCACGATCACCGCAGGTGCGCCGTTGTAACCCGCGTCGCCGCGCTTCATGGCTGCTGCGTAGCGCACCTCAGCCACCTGGCTCAGCAAAACGGGTCGGCCGT
>CAJYQC010000457.1 GCA_913776885.1 uncultured Variovorax sp. | reverse complement strand
GCGGCACGCAGCGCCCGCCCACCGGCTCGAAGTAGTAGTGCAGCCGCAACTGGCTGCGCGGGCCCATGGCCAGCGGCGGCAGGATCACCTCCTTGCGCTCGGCCAGCGTGCCGTCGGGCATCAGCTTCACCGCGAGCGGGTTCCACCAGCGGTCGCCCGCCGGGTTGGCCGAGCGCAGCGGCAGGCCGCCCACGAAGTTCTCGTTGACGTTGACGTTCAGCGTCGACTGGTCGGGCCGCACGCGCGGCGTGTAGCGGTATTGCAGGTCGAGCGGAATGCCGCGGCTGCGCCAGGTGAACAGGTCGGGCGGCAGCTGCAGGTTCACGCGGACTACGTCCGGGTTGTAGCCCGTCACAGAAAGGTCGGCCGCCGTGGCGAGCTCGCCCAGCTGCAGCGGGCGGTCGCTGGGCACCCAGCGCGGCGCATCGTAGGGCTTGCGCGCGGGCGGCTCCTGGAACGCGGTGATCGCGGCCGTGGCACCGGCGAAAGCCTTGGCGTTGAGTGCCAGCGCGGCCGCGGCGGTGCGCAGGTCGGCGGGCGTGCTGCCCATCACCAGCAGCAGCTTGCCGTTGGGGTCGCGCGGGTTGTCGACGATCGCGATGCCCGGCCCGCGGATGGCAGGCAGCGTGAGGCCGGGAATGCTCGAATCGGGCGTGACGAACACCACCGCATGGCCCGTGGGCAGGTCGCCGCCCGACACCGGGAAGGTCGCGCCGCGGTAGTCGGCCAGGGCGCCGAACCAAGACGACACCACGCCCGCCGCCTCCAGCACCGGGCCCGAGGCGGGCGTGCCGAACACGAAGGGAATGCGCGCGCGGCGAACGTCGCGGCGGTCGAAGAAGGGCTGCGGCAGGGCGGCCAGGTCGTTGACCAGCTTCAGCGGCGCCACCGTCAGCTTCAGCGTGCTGGAGGCGTCCACACGCGCCCACAGGCTGGTGTGCGCCGGGTCTTCGCACTCGCGCGTGTAGTGGCCGATGAGCTCGACGTTGATGCGGTTGAACTCGGTGATCAGGCGCCGGTCGATCGGGATGTCGGCCGTCTGCGGGCGACCCGCGCCGGCGGTGGTCACCGGCAGGGTGGCCACCAGCACGTCGTTCACCGTGACCTTCAGGTGCGACAGCTCCGGGATCAGCGAGGGCGAGTAGGCGTAGTTCAGCCTGAAGGAGGCGGCCGTCACCAGCTCGTCGGCGCGCACGTTGAAGGGAATGCCCACCGTGCCGCTGATGCCGCGCAGCTGCACTGCGTAGTCGATGCCCAGCTGCGTGAGGTTGAACTCGCGCACCGCGCCGCCGGTGGGCGCGGCCGCGGCCACGGACTGCGGGGCAGCCGTGGCGACCGGGGCGGCGGGAACCGAAGGAGCGGCGGCCGGAGCCGGCGCTTCGGCAGGGCGGGGCTGGCCGAAGGCGCTGCCGGCGGCGACGAAGGCCACGGCAAGCGCCACGGCGCGGGAGACGAACGAGGACGAGGCCGCGCTGGCTGGATGCTCGGCGCGGCGATGCGCGCGCTGGTTGGGCGTCACGTGGATCGTCACGTGGATTCCTTCGCTTTGACGAAACGCAGCCGCGAGGCGGCCGCACGGTAGTAATGGCTGAACATGTCTCGGAAACCCGTGCCGCTGATGCTGATGATGTGGCCGAGCACGCGGTGGATCGGAACGCGCGGGTGGTTGCCCCAGCGCGCGGCCCAGATGTCGGCGCGGGCCGTGGTGCACTGCACCAGCGCGCGCTCCTGGGCGAAGCTCATCGGCGCGAAGCGCAGCCCCAGGCGCTTGCCGTTGCTGAAGCGCACGGTGGAGGCGAAGCGCGATTCCTGGTCGTTGCGGTAGAGCGCCACCTCGACGGGCATCTCGAGGTCGAGCTTCAGGTCCTGCGGCAGTTCGAGGCCCAGGCCCCCGCTGGAGAAGTCGAAGGTGTTGCAGCGCAGGGAGCGGCCGTCGGGAAAGTACAGCGTTGCCGGCAGGTTCAGCTCGACCCGGTGCGAACCGCGCAGCTGGCGAGACTCGTTGGCCGCGGCCACGCAGGCGCCCAGGATCATCAGGTTGTAGACCGTCCAGGCCAGGTTCAGCCACACGGTGGCGATGTGCTGCGAATCCACCCAGGTCAGGCGCCACACACCCAGGCAAACGCCCACGAAGTTCAGCGCGAGCAGCACCAGGCTGGCCTTGGCGATGCTGCTGTCGAAATCCTCCTGCTGGATCAGGCCGCCCTTGGCCGTCACGTTGAAGCGGCCCAGCTTGGGGTTGATGAGCGCCACCAGCGTCGGGCGGAAGATGTACCAGGCCAGCACCGCCTCGTAGACCTCGTTCCACAGCAGGTAGCGGAAGCGCCCCTGTATCCGGCTGTTCGTCAGGTTGGCGTGCAGGATGTGCGGCAGCGCGAAGGCGAAGATCATCGACGCCGATGCGTGGATCACGCTCGCGCCGAAATACAGGTACGCCAGCGGCGCCGTCAGGTAGATGAGCCGCGGCAGCCCATACAGGAAGTGCAGCATCGCATTCACGTAGCACAGGCGCTGCGCCCAGTGCAGCCCGCGCCCGAAGAGCGGGTTGTCGATGCGGAAGATCTGCGCCATGCCGCGCGCCCAGCGGATGCGCTGGCCCACGTGGCCCGAAAGGCTCTCGGTCGCCAGGCCCGCGGCCTGCGGCAGCGCGAGGTAGGCGGTGTTGTAGCCCAGGCGGTGCATCTTCAGCGCGGTGTGGGCGTCTTCGGTGACGGTCTCGACCGCGATGCCGCCGACTTCTTCCACGATGGTCCGCCGCAGCACGGCGCAGGAGCCGCAGAAGAAGGTGGCGTTCCAGAGGTCGTTGCCGTCCTGGATCAGGCCGTAGAAAAGCTCGCCCTCGTTGGGCACCGTGCCGAAGGTGTCGAGGTTGCGCTCGAAGGGGTCGGCCGAGAAGAAATAGTGGGGCAGCTGGACCATGCCCAGCTTGGGGTCGCGCCCGAACCAGCCCATGGCGATCTGCATGAACGAGCGCGTGGGGATGTGGTCGCAGTCGAAGATCGCGACGAACTCGCCCGTGGTGTTCTTCAGCGCGGCGTTGATGTTGCCGGCCTTGGCGTGGCGGTTGTTGTCGCGGATGACGTGGGTCACGCCGACCTGCTCGCAGAACTCGCGGAATTCCTCGCGGCGGCCGTCGTCGAGCACGAAGATCTTGAGCTTGTCGCGCGGCCAGTCGATCAGCTGCGCGGCCAGCACCGTCTGGCGCACCACCGACAGCGACTCGTTGTACGTCGGGATGAACAGGTCGACGGTGGGCCACTCGGCCGGGTCCGCCGGCAGCGGCACCGGCTTGCGCTCCAGCGGCCAGGCGGTCTGCACGTAGCCCAGCAGCAGCACCACGAAGGCGTAGAGCTCGGCCATCAGCAGGCCCACGCCCAGCACGAAGTCGAGCGGGTTGTCCATGAACATGGTCTCGGTCACCCGCCAGTAGGTGTAGCGCGAGGACACGACCACCGAAAGGAAGATCAGCACCAGGCTCGCGAAGCGGCCGCGGAAGCGGTTGGTGACCAGCGCCGCCACGAAGATGCCCACCGACAGCACGATCTGCTGCTCGAAGGTCATGGGCGCGATGATCAGCGCCGGCAGCATCGTGAGC
>CAJYQC010000456.1 GCA_913776885.1 uncultured Variovorax sp. | reverse complement strand
ACGTTTTCCTCGTCGCCGAAGACCGAGACCACCAGCGGCTCGCAGCCAGGAAAGCGCGCGACGGCCTCGCGGATGACGTCGAGCCCCGTGCCGTCGGGCATGCCCAGGTCGACCAGCAATACGTCGGGAATGGTGGTCGTGCGAGAGAGCCAGCCCAGCGCTTCCTGCACGGTGCCTGCGCTGCCGAGCCAGAAAAGCCGCGGGCTGCGCTGCACGCTGGCCTCGAAAAAGGCGCGCGCGCGACTGTCGTCCTCGACCACGAGCACGCCCCAGCGGCGTAGCGACGTGTCGTCCTGAGCCTCGATGTTCATTCCTCCGAGCATAAGCCTCGGAGGGCACAGGGTATCCATGCGTACCTCCCCCGTTCATGGGATATCTGCGAGAACCGGCTTTGTTCGACACTCTGGCCGCTTTTTTGGAGGCTCGCTGCGGCTGGGCAGGGTGGGCAAAGTAGGCGGAACGTAAGCGATTTGCACCGCAGCGAAGCCGGCCTGAATACTTTCGAGTTGCAGATGCGCAGCTCGTCGCGGGCGCAGCGGCTCGCGCAGCGCCGGTGCGCTACGGGCGCCCGGCGGGCTGCGGCCCTGCCTAAGAACCCGGCCAGCCGGTTTTTGTGTGCCGGAAGCGGCCTCGCGAGAACAGACCTCATGCAGAATTACCCGTTCCCGACACGCGAGGCTCCACCGCCGCATTGCCTTCCCTTTCCGCGCATGGATCCGCAAACAACCCACCTGCTCTATCTACACGGCTTCCGCTCTTCGCCTCGTTCGACCAAGGCACGGATCGTCGCGGACCGCGTTGCGCGGCGGCATCCGAACCTGCAATGGTGGTGCCCGCAACTGCCGCCGTCGCCGCACGACGCCATCGACATGGTGATGAAGGGCATCGCGCACTGGCCGCGCAAGTCGATGGCGGTGGTGGGCTCGTCGCTCGGCGGCTACTACGCCACTTACGTCGCCGGCATGACGCGCTGCCGCGCGGTGCTGCTCAACCCGGCCGTACATCCCGCGCGCGACCTGATGCGCTATATCGGCGACCAGACCGCCTGGCACGACCCGGCGGAGCATTTCTACTTCCGACCCGAATACATTCATGAACTGCGCGCCATGGAAGTCGGCCCCCTCACGCGGCCCGAGCGCGTCTTCGCCATCATCGCCAAGGGCGACGAGGCGCTCGACTGGCACGAGATGTCGGCGCGCTACCCCGACAGCAACATCAAGCTGCTCGAAGGCGGCGACCACGCGCTGTCCGATTTCGAGAAGGCCCACCTCGACGACGTGATGGCCTTCATCAACCCGGTCTGAGCACACCCCCGGGCTGCGGGCACCTCGTGGCGCTTCGCTGATCCCCTTGCAGGGGGCGATGCCCGCGGCCCGGCAAAGCCGGTTCCTAGGCATCCCCGGAATGGGGGCGCCGGGTTCAGCGTGGGACAATCGACGGATGTTTGTATTGTTTGAAGAAGCCGGCAAGTACCTCGGCGGCCGCGTGCTTTCGGAGGCCGAAGCATCGGCGCAGGTCGAGCTCGACACGGGCAAGCGCGTCAAGGTCAAGGGCGCCAACATCGTCCTGCGATTCGAGAAGCCCTCGCCCGCCGACCTGATCGCCGAGGCGCGCGCGCTCGCCGCCGGCATGGACCTCGACCTCGCCTGGGAATTCGCGCCCGACGGCGAATTCGGCTTCGCCGAACTGGCCGCCGAATATTTCAGCGACAAGCCCTCGCTCGCCCAGCAGGCCGCCGCACTGTTCGCGCTCTTCGAAGCGCCGCATTACTTCCGCCGCGCCGGCAAGGGCCGTTTCAAGAAGGCGCCAGCCGAGATCGTTCAGCAGGCGCTGGCCGCCATCGAGAAGAAGAAGGCCGTCCAGGCGCAGATCGCCGAGTGGGCGGCGCAGCTGGCCGAGGGCGTGTGCCCGGCGCCGGTGCGCGAACAGCTCTACAAGATCCTTTTCCGCCCCGACAAGAACGCCGCCGAGTACAAGGCCGTGGTCGAGGCCGCGCGCGCCACGCAGCGCCCGCCGCTCGACCTGCTGGAGCGCGCCGGCGCGATCGATTCGCCCTACCAGTTCCACTGGCGGCGCTTCCTGTTCGAGAACTTCCCCAAGGGCACCGGCTTCCCGGCGCTCGCGGCGCCCGCCATCGCCGACGACCTGCCGCTGGCCGAGGGCGTGCAGGCCTTCTCCATCGACGATTCGCAGACCACCGAGATCGACGACGCACTCTCGGTGCAGGGCCTGGGCACCGGCACGGTGACGGTCGGCATCCACATCGCCGCGCCGGCGCTCGCGCTGACGCCGGGCAGCCCGATCGACAACGTGGCGCGCGCGCGCATGTCCACGGTCTACATGCCGGGCTACAAGATCACGATGCTGCCCGACGAGGTCGTCGACACCTACACGCTGCTCGAGGGCGGCGACCGCCCGGCCGTGTCTCTCTACGCACGCTTCGACGAGGCCACGCTCGAACTGCAGGGCACCGAGACGAAGCTGGAGCGCGTGCCCATCTCTGCCAACCTGCGCCACGACCAGCTCGACACCGTCGTCACGCAGCAGTGGCTGGAAGACGCCAGCTTCAATGCCGACGGCACGCCCGAGGCCGCCGCCCGCATGCGCGCGCCTCTGTCGTTCCTGTTCCGCCTGGCCAAGCGGCTGAAGGCGCAGCGCGAAGTGGTGCGCGGCAAGCCCGAAAACTTCAACCGGCCCGACTACAACTTCCGCCTCGTCGGCAACGACGGCGCCGAGCCCACCGGCAGCGAGCAGGTGCAGATCAGCACGCGCCAGCGCGGCGCACCGCTCGACCTGATCGTGTCCGAGGCCATGATCCTGGCCAACAGCAGCTGGGGCAGCTGGCTCGGCGAGCTCGGCGTGCCCGCGCTCTACCGCAGCCAGGCCAGCCTCGCGCCCGGCATCAAGGTGCGCATGGGCACGCGCGCGCTGCCGCACGCGGGCCTGGGCGTGAAGAGCTACGCCTGGAGCACCTCGCCGCTGCGCCGCTACACCGACCTGGTGAACCAGTGGCAGATCATCGCGGCCGCACGCCATGGCAAGACCGCCGCGCTGGCAGCGCCCTTCAAGCCGAAGGACGCCGACCTGTTCTCCATCCTCTCGGGCTTCGACGCGGCCTATACCGCGTACAACGCCTACCAGGGCGGCATGGAGCGCTTCTGGACTCTGAAGTACCTGCAGCAACAGGGCAT